>DASTDH010000224.1:0-5678 GCA_035710445.1 Chthoniobacterales bacterium | reverse complement strand
GAGGGTGCGTCGCTTGCGAAGCCTGGAACAGGCCAGCCATGAAAAATTCGGGTTAAGGAGCCAGTATATTATGGGCTCAAGTTCCTCGGGCCTGCGCTGAATCGTTTCCAGGCTTCGCAAGCGACGCACCCTCCGAATTTGCTGTTTGTCATCGCCACCAAGTGGCGCTATGGCTCGGGTTCTCCATGATTATCATTCTCCGGCCAAACACACCCAGCGACCAAGTCGAGATCGTAGTGCAGGAAGTCGCGAAGCTGGGATACACACCGCACCCGATTCGAGGGGAGCTTCAGACGGTAGTCGCCGCCATAGGAGATGAACGTACCCACCATACCCTCGAATCGCTCACTGCACTGCCTCAAGTGGAGCGCGTACTACCGGTACAAAAGCGTTATAAGTTGGTCAGTCGCGAGTCTCGCGGCTCAGAAACCATGGTGAACGTGGATGGAATCGTAATCGGAGGCGACAATTTTGTGGTTATGGCTGGCCCGTGCAGCGTCGAATCGGAGGAGCAGCTGCTCTCGACCGCGCGCGCAGTCAAGGCGCGGGGTGCAGCAATCCTCCGCGGCGGGGCCTACAAACCGCGCACTTCTCCCTATGAGTTTCAAGGTCTTGGCAAAGAAGGACTGCGTCTTCTGGAGCTCGCCAAAAAAGCAACCGGCTTGAAAATTGTGACTGAAGTCTTGAGTGAGCGCGACGTCAGCTTCGTAGCCGAAACTGCCGATATTCTTCAAATCGGCGCCCGCAACGCTCAGAATTTCCAATTATTGATCGAATGCGCTCGATCAAAAAAGCCGGTCCTTTTGAAACGAGGTATGAGCGAACGGATTGAGGAATGGCTCCTGGCCGCCGAATATCTGCTGACTCAAGGCAATCCCAATGTGATACTCTGTGAGCGCGGGATTCGGACATTCGAAACCTATACTCGGAATACACTCGATCTCTCCGCGGTCGCAATTGCCAAGCAGGAATCGCATTTACCGGTAGTCGTGGATCCGAGTCAAGGATGCGGCCGAGCCGACCTGGTCAAAGTGCTTTGCCGCGGAGCCGCTGCCGTCGGTGCCGATGGTCTTTTGATCGAAGTTCATCCCAATCCGGCCGAGGCCCTTAGCGACGGCCAACAACAAATCGGCTTTGATCTCTTCGGCGATTTGGTCGCAGAACTGAAGCCGTTCCTCCAGGCAGCAAACCGCCGGTTGGTGTAGCTGAAAATGCGGAATGCGAATTGCGGAGTGCGGAATGCAGTACGGCGCCCCTCGGAACGCGATACGGCCTTGGCCCTTTGCTTGTATGCCTCTGCCCCAAACGGGGTCGTTCGCGGGTCACGCATGCTGCCCCAAAGGGGCTTTAGGACTCAGCCCAGGGTTTTAACCATAGGAACACGGATCGCTGCCTGGATCCGTATTCCGTATTCCGTTTTTTCCACTCCGCAATCCGCATTCCGCATTTTTTCTGGTTTACCTCGACCCAGTGCCGCATCATAGAAACGTAAAATGACTTATGACGTCGCAATCATCGGCGGCGGACCTGCCGGCAGCGTGGCAGGCGCTGCTCTGAGTCGGAACGGTCGGCGGGTAGTGATCCTCGAAAAGGAGAAATTTCCCAGGTTCCGCGTGGGCGAATCCCTGCTTCCGGCCAGCTCCGACACTTTTGAGCGGATTGGTGTAAAGGAAAAACTCGATCGCGCCGGATTTCTCATCAAACATGGCGGCGAAATTTCTTCCGCCTGCGGCACCGCGCGGGGCGTCTATTTCTTTCGGAACAGTTTGAACCCCCGCTGGAAAACTTCCTATCAGGTCGATCGCTCAAAGTTTGACCAAGTTCTTTTGGACCACGCACGAGATTGCGGTTGCGACGTCCGTTACGAGGTAACCGTGGATAGCTGCAATTTCGAGGCGGACGCCGCAATACTCTCCTGCAACCAGAACGCCCAAACTTTCCGAGCGAAATATCTGGTCGATTGTTCCGGTCGAAACGCCGTTCTGGCTAATCGTCTTCAGCTGAAAGAGCCCTATCCGCATCTGCGCAAGTTTTCGGTATTTGCTTATTTTCAAGGCGCGCCCTTACCGTCCGATCCAGATGCTTCTTTAACCCGGATGATTCGGGCCGACGATTGTTGGTATTGGGTAATTCCAATGGCAGAGGGGAAATGGAGCGTCGGCGTCGTTATGGATCATGAACGCTTCCGTTCTCTGCAACTTTCTCCCGAACAAGCGTTCGAAGAATGCATCCGGAAGCAACCCCAAGTCTACGACCGCATTCGCGAAGCCAGAAGGTTCACGCCGGTGCGGGCAACTGCCGACTTTTCCTACCGAACGAAGAGGATGTTTGGCGATCGCTGGTTGGTGGCCGGCGACGCTGCCGGCTTTATCGATCCGGTCTTTAGTAGCGGCGTTCACATTGCAGTCTACTCAGGCGAGCAGGCGGCGATCGCGGTGCACGATGCTTTGCAACGGCCCCGCGTTCGGAGCCAAGTCTTCCGTCGCTACCAACACCTGGTGCAGGAAAGACTGGCCACCTATCTCAAATTATCGTCCGGCTGGTATACTCAGGAATTTATCGAGATTTTTCTCCAGCCCAGGGGCCGCCTTAAGTTAGCGCCCGCTATCAGCACGGTTCTGGGAGGAAATTCGGTTCGACCATTGGGAATTAAACTGCGTTTGCAATTGTTTTATCTTTTAGTCTATCTGCAGGGGCGGACGGGAAAGTTGGTCAACAAATTGTCGCTGAGACCTGGCCAAGCCGAGTCCGAGACACCAGCAACAGTCCCGATCGAACCAACGCCTGTAGTCGGGCAAACCACCAGCTGAGCCGAGAAAACGCACATAGAAAATTGGGCAGAATAGTCACCTCTGATCATGCGTCGAAGTTGGTAGCTGCTTCGCAAATCATCTAAATGAGCAAAGTGAACACATTCCGATGAAGAATCGGTCCGGCCGCCCAATCGGCCGTCTCTCACAATCTTTGGCCCATCCTCAGCGTTACGCGCAACCGAAATGGTAGTGTCCGCTCAGGCCCGAACTTTCCCATGAATTATCGCATTGCTGCCCTCCTTTCGATCTTTCTGCTGCTCTGTTCCTGTACCGTAAACGAGCTTCCCGGCCTGGGAAGTGACGCCAAGACCCTCCAAGGACAAATGGTCTATACCACTAGTCGTCGGTCGGTGGTTGGAGACGTGATCCTGCGCACCCGCTCGAACGGCGATTATGATCTCGCTTTTTCCAAAGGCGGGGTCTCGGTTTTGCAGCTGCAAAGCCATGGTAATGAATTGGTTGCGACCGGACTATTCGCAAGGACAGGCTGGAAAGGGCCGGTCGATCGAGCGATTGGTCCCCTGCATAGTTGGGCGCTCCTCAGACAAGTCATTCCCTACTTTTACTCGAGTCAAAGCAGTGCGAGTAACAGCCGGAAATGGAGTGCGACATTCAGCCGCAATAGCGGCAAACTACAGGGAGCAAAAATTGACTTTGCTCGCCACGAGTCCATGATCTTCAGCTTTGCGCAATGAGCGGCTTACACGACACGGCGCCCCAACCAATTACCGAATTCGAAGCGCCGGCACGGCCTCAATCGCTGCGGCGCAACGGGTGGTATGCACCCTTATCGTTTGAGATCGGTAACTGGATTGCTCGGAACGTTCCGCGCCCGCTCAGCCGTGCGTTTGCCGTTTCAATGGGTCAATTGGGCTACCTGCTTTGCCGGGAACGGCGGGAAGCCCTCATGAGCAACCTGGCCGTCCTGACTGGCGATCAGAAAACCCAGAAGAAACTTTGCCATGCCTGCTTCGTCAATTTTCTGCGTATGCTGCATGATTTTTGCGATTCCGCCGCGGGCGGCATACCGCGATTGGATGAGCTCATCGTAGAGCGACGCGGCTTCGAGTTTATCGAGGCCGGACGAAAACGCGGGAAAGGAACACTCCTGCTCACCGGGCATCTCGGAGCCTGGGAACTTGGCGGCATGGCTCTGGCCGCGGCCGGACTTCCGGTCAACGTCGTAACCCTCGAGGAACCAACTCCGGAACTGGATGCCTGGCGCCAAAGGTATCGCGCCAAATTCGGCATCAAGACGATTACAGTTGGTTCGGACAAGTTTGCATTTCTCGAAATTATGCAGGCGCTGCGACGAAACGAGCTGGTAGCGATGCTGGTCGATCGACCTTATTTAAACAGCGGAATCGAAGTGAATTTTTTTGAACAACCGACCATGTTTTCGGCGGCGGCTGCGCGTATCTGGCAACACACTGACGCAACCATCATTCCGGCATTTGTCCTCCAGCTCCAGCCGGGACGATACGGCTGCTACGCTTACCCTCAGATCGAAATGACCACCGAGCGCGGTCCGGAGGAAAATAGCCAGCGCGTAGCTGATGTGTTCCAGGCGATCATTCGCGAATTTCCAGATCAATGGTTCAATTTCGTACCGATCTGGACTCGCTGAAAATATCTCTATGATGACTCGATTGCTCCTCTTTCTTCTGATCTCCTTCGTCACCACCTCGTTCGCGGCGGCCGCGCCGATGACTTCGGACGAAATCAATGACTTGGTTAAAAAGCTGGAGTCCCACTACGAAAACCGAATCTCGTTGCAGGCTAATTTTCGCGAAGAGCGCCACATGTCGATCCTGAAAGAAGCATTGGTGAATCAAGGGAAACTTTGGTACACGCCGCCGGACAAGTTTCGCCGTGAAATCGAAGGGGCTCAGCCGAGCACGACGGTCATCGACGGGAAACAAATGACGATTTATTATCCGAATCTCAAAACCGCCGAGCGCTACAACTTGGATAAACGACCGGAGCTCAAGAACTCCATTCAAGCAATTACCGCCGGCTTGAATTTCCAGCGGCTGGGCGACTACTACAACATTGAAGGGACCAAAGATGGAAAGGTTTATCACGTCACCCTGACCCCGAAAACGGCGTCCATCCGCAAAATGGTTAAAACGGTCACTATTACGGTGCAACAAGATTTGACTCCGGAGGCGGTTGATCTCGAGACCGCGCGTGGCGAAAAGGTCAACATCACCTACTCCAACGTGAAGCGAGACAGCGTTTCCGATTCCACCTACCAGTTTAATCCACCGGCCGGGACTAACATTACGACGCCGTTCGGAAGCTAGTGAGAGGTGGTTGGTAGCAGTAAACAGTACATCAAATAGCGGGTGCCGGTTGCAGCGGCAAGGAACGAACAAGATCCTTTTGCGTTCGGAGCGCAACCAGTAGGGCGGCTGTCCCTGAGACATCCCAAATTCGGTGCAAACTAAAAGCCAGCCCGAAGGTGCTCGGGTGCTACGGCCACGAACCGCAGTTGCCATCGTGTCGTTGCATCTGGCGTCTAATATTGTTCGATCCGGCCGTGGATTTACAGTATTTCGCGGACCACCCAAGCCGAACTGTGCAATTCAGTTCCGACGTAACGGTTGACTTTATCCAGTTCTGCGGTAGCGAATTCCCCACCCTTTTTGCCTCGTGGTGTAACGGTAGCACAAGTGACTCTGGATCACTTTGTCATGGTTCGAATCCATGCGAGGCAGTTTGTTCAGGTCGAGGAACTTACGTCGGATCCTCTCTTTACGGAGAAATAGGCATGCTTGGACACTTTTATCGTTCAGCACTAATTCTTCTGAGCCTGCTGTTGTCGTATGAAATACTCAACAGCACTTTACAAATGGCCTCCGA
>DASTDH010000223.1:0-3460 GCA_035710445.1 Chthoniobacterales bacterium | reverse complement strand
CCCTCTTGTTAAATACCGGGATGGCGCTTTATGAGCAACTAGATTTTATTTAGGGGTCGGATCGGCCGAGATTGGGCGAGCATCGGGGCCGACGGCATGGGGATTTGGATGGTTCGGTGTAAGTGGCTCTACCGGAGCCACTAATACATTATACCTGGGTGAATAACCATCCCATTTTAAGCGACAATGCACGTTTCCGCCCCCGGTTGTATTCTAGGGCGGTGCGATACGATTAGGAACCGCGACTACCGGCAAATCGCAATAGAATTCAGTGGTTTCGTCCACCTTGCTGAACACCCCAATGCGCCCTTCGTGCGCTTGAACAATCTGTCGGGCAATCGAAAGCCCAAGTCCAGCACCGTCGCCCTGCAACTTCTCCGACCGGTAGAATTTGTCGAAGACCTTGGATTGCTCAGCCTCGGTGAGACCGGGACCACGGTTTATCACACTGAATCGAACCAGCTCCCGGTTCCATCGACGCGCTCGAATAATCACATCGGTCTCCGGAAAGCTATATTTCAATGCGTTCGAGACGAAATTGGAGAGGATCAAACCCACCCGATCCGGGTCCGCCGCCACATTCGGAAGATCCGGGGCTACCTCCGCTTTCAGCTCCAGTTTGGCCGCTGCACATAGGTCGCGGAAATTGGTACAAGTTTCTTCAACAATTTTTGCTGGAGGGACCGGTTGGAGGTTCAACTGAGCCTTACCGCTTTCCATTTGCGCCAGATCCAGAATGCTTTTCAAGGTACGCAATAGCCGCTCGCAATCGTCCCGCGCAGTAATCACCAGTTCCTCCTGCGACTCTGAGAGAGAACCTGTCCTTTTATCAAGAAGCAGATGCAATACCAATCGAATGCCAGTGAGCGGAGTTTTGATTTCGTGGCTGAGCGTGGCCAGCGTGTCCGACTTCATTTCATCGAGCCACCGAAATCGCGTTACATCAATCAACATCAAGGCACGTCCCAAGCTGGAGCCATCTTCCATGACCAAGGAAAATATCCGCGGCAAAAAGTAAATTTCCTGCTCATCGATTCGAAACCGGAGCGCCTGTTTCAAGTCGTCCAATCGATAGTCCGGGCCGGTTATCGATGCCTCTTTGACATGACCTCTGAGGGTTTCCGGCAGCTCACCGCCAGTCTTAAAATGAACCATTAGTTTCTCTGCCGCTGGATTGGCTCTAGTGATCAGATCGCGCTGATCGAGAATAAACAACGGATAGGGCAAAGTGGTCAGCATTGCTCGAATCACCTGGTTCAGCTCGATCAACTTGCGATCCGTTTCCCGGTGGAAGTTGCGAAGCTCGAGCGCCATTTGATTGAACTCTCGGGTCAACTCGCCTAGCTCGTCGTTTCCTTTCTCCGGCAGGGCGTGATCAAAGTCTCGGGATCGCAATTCGCGAATTGAATCAGTAAGCCGCTGCAACGGAGTAACCAATGACTGCCCCAACCGGGCGTAGGTAAAGACAAACACCACCACTGAACTAGCCATCGCGGTAAGCAACAGTCGGATAGAATCCCTGGCTTTTCGGCGCGCCTTTCCGTTCGCCACAAGCATCTGCTTCTCGTTTTGCTGCAATATTTTCTCGGTCAATTCTGTGATTTGCAGGGTGAATTTCGGAATCTTTGCGCGCGAATCCTTGATTGCCGGGTCGTTAGCCTTGAATTGCGCAAACATTTGACGATAGGTCTGCAGATAATTGGTTGCGGCCTGTTTCAACTGAGCCACTAACTCCTTTTGCTCCGGATCGCGCGCATTCCGCTCAAGGATCGGGAATCGTCGGGCAAACTCTTTTTCCACATCGTCGACCGGTCCGGTTTGATCGTAGGGCGGAGCGGGTCGATCGATCCGTGGATAAAAGGTGTTTATTCGCGCGGTCGCAACCCGCATATAGTGACAAACGGTGATGCTGTCGTAGTTGTTACGAAGCACGTTATCGACTGCCCGCCCAAGATCGTTGAATAGCCACACTCCATAGGTCCCGACCAAAAGCAGGATGATGAGTGTGGCGAGCAGGCCGAGCGTCAAACGCCATCGAAGCATAACCTTGGATGATCGGGAATACTTCGATCAATATCGCGCATTTCGTTGGAACCTGCCCGTACGACTTACCGAAGATCGCAGAGACAGATTTTTGAACGGCAGCTCGCAGAGATCACAAAGATGAACTGGCGTCTGAAAGTGCAAAATAGGCGCAGACGTTACTGCCAAACCATCGAAATATCGGGCCGCAAAGTCCTGACTCAGCACTGCATTCGCGGTTTTCCTTGTGCGATCTCAGCGAGCTCCGGTTCAAAAATCTGCCTCTGCGGTCTTCTGTAAGTTCCTGAACAACTGAAAATTGCACTCTCCCGTATTACTGTAAATTCAATCGCTTCCGTTTGCGGTAGAGGGTGGCCGGATCGATCCCTAAGATCTTGGCTGCGGCATCCAAGCTGGCCGCACGCTGTAAGATACTGCGGATGTGCGCTTCTTCCAAAATCTCGAGACTGACGTCGCTTCCGACGGCGGCAAGCGTGTCGATCTCCGGGGGTGGATTATCCGGCAGGAATTCTTCCGTAATCGTGTCGGCATTAGAGAGGATCACCGCCCGTTCGATGGTGTTTCGCAGTTCCCGCAGATTGCCAGGCCACCGGTATGCCTTGAGTTTTCGAAGCGCCCCTCCGTCGAACTGCATGGAACCCCGGCCAAGCTGCTTGGAAAAAAAACCGAGGAACGATTGGGCAAATCGCTCTAAGTCGCGCTCTCGGTCTCGCAGTGGCGGGATTTGGACCGAGATCACGTCGAGCCGGTAAAACAGGTCTTCACGGAACGTTCCTTCGCGAACGCAGGCTTTCAGATCCTTATTGGTGGCCGCGACAATTCGTACGTTGGTCAGGCGAGGCTTGTGCTCACCCAGCCGTTCGTACTGTCGTTCCTGCAAGAGACGAAGCAGCTTCGGCTGTATGTCCAGAGGCAGCTCGCCGATCTCATCAAGAAAGAGAGTTCCTTCCTCCGCCGCGGCAACCTTTCCCCAAGTATCACGGACTGCACCGGTAAACGAGCCTTTCACGTGACCAAACAGCTCACTCTCCAACAACTCCTTCGACAAGCTGGGGCAACTCACGGTCACGAAGGGACCTTCCTGGTATTCGCTTCGATCGTGAACAGCCCGAGCAAAAATACTCTTGCCAGTCCCGCTCTCACCCAGCAGCAACATCGCCGCCTGCGTTGGAGCAGCTCGAAAAAGGATATCAATCGCGCTCCTCATCGGCGGATCTTCGGACGAAAAATCGATAGCCGGATTCTGTTGATCAATCTCCTGCTGCAGCTCGACGATTTTGGTTTCCAGTTTGCGCTGTTTTTCCACTCGCCCGAGGACGTGCCGCAATTGATCGGGTGTAAACGGTTTTTCCAGATAGTCGAACGCTCCTTTTTGGATGGCGGCGACGGCAGAAGCGACAGAAGCATAGGCAGTGAA
>DASTDH010000222.1:0-10394 GCA_035710445.1 Chthoniobacterales bacterium | reverse complement strand
ATTTTTTGCAAGGAAGTGCACTGATCATCGGAAGGCGTCGTCAACGTTCTCACGTAATTCGAACGCCCAGAAAAACACGAGGCAATGGCTGAAACTCCCAACAGGGATCAAAATCATTGCTTTGCCCATTGAGCTAACGTGCGGCAAAATAGGGAGCCAACGCCATCCTGCTCTTCGCCAAGTTAAGGTCGCTGCCTCGGACTGGTCTGCTCTACCTCACGCTGTGGATCCCATAGCGAGCCGCCGGGTACCGGTGGGAAAGGTTGGGACCGAGCGCGAGGCGGGCATCTTCGAACTTCTGCCAGTCCGCCAGATTCAGTAACGACGGAATGGTGATTAGCTCCTGCTGATCAAGGCCGGCGAGCGATGCGTCAACCATTTCATCGGCGCTCATGACGGCCTGTTCAGGAAGATTATCTACGGGAAGGCCCGCGCGATCCCAGAACTCAGTGCTGGTGGCACCAGGGAGGACGGCCTGGACCCGAATTCCTTTGTCCCCTACCTCGTGATGCAGGGATTGAGTAAGGTTGACCACATAGGCCTTGGTGCCGCTGTAGGTTCCGTTAAGCAACTCGGGCGCAAGGGCAACGATGGAAGCAATGTTGATGATGAGACCCTGGCCGCGCTCCAGGAACCCAGGGAGCACGGCCGCCGTAAGACGCGTAAGCGCGGTTACATTGAGCTGAATCATGTTCTCGAGTTTTTCAATTTTGGAATCGGCCAGCTTGGAAGTCGCACCGAAGCCGGCGTTGTTGACTAGAGCGCTGACGGCATGGTCAGAACGGAGACGTTCCTCCACGCGCAGCAGGTCTGACTTGAGAGTGAGATCCGCCGGAAGGATCTCCACGGTACAACCGGTCTTTGCGATAAGTCCGGTCGAGCGTTCTGAGAGGCGTTTCTGATCGCGAGCGACCAGGAGCGGGTCGTAGCCGCGCTGGGCCAGGCGGTCGGCATAGACTGCGCCGATGCCGGAGGAAGCACCGGTAATAACGGCGGTACCTTTAGAATTCTGAGTACTCATAAAGCAGGTTAGTGGTTCAAGGTTTGGACCGGAAGGACCGGGCTCACTGTAAGAATAGACCGGTCGGTTAGCAGGGCAAGCTTTTTTCCCTCCAATTTTCTTCCCCCCACCCCGAGCCTATTCCTTGAGCAGAACTTTGAAAGCAAACTGCATGAAAATCTCGAGCGGCCGATCACTCTGCTCCGCCTGAGACCGGACCAAAGCACCCTCATAGCTATTGAGAAGGAAGGATGCGAGTTCGTCGGTTTTTGTCGATTGCGGCAGGTCACCCCGTTCGACAGCTAAACGCAAAACCGCGGAGATCGCTTGTTGCCAGTCACGAAAACCGCTGCTGAGCAGAGATTGAATAGCGGGACTCTGCTCGCTCACTTCGACGCTCATTTTACCGAGCAAACAGCCGCTGATCGGACCGCTCTGGCCATAGACTGAGATCAGCTCCTTAAAGTACTTATGCAGGCGCTTCAAGGGTGGAAGCTTATCGTCCCCGAGAATAGCTTCCCACCTTTGAGTTTCTCTGGATGCGTAGCGCCGAAGCACTTCCTGAACGAAAGCTTCTTTGCTCGGAAAGTAGTGATAGAATGAACCCTTGGGTACTCCGGCCAGGTCAAGGATTTCCTTCACGCCGGTGGCGGCGTATCCGATTTTGTGGATGCGCTGAAGGCCGATCTCAATCAGATGTTCGCGCGTGGTCTGCATCGCCAATCCCCAATAGACTGGTCGATTAAGTCTTGGACGACGACACTTTTTTTGCAGCCTATCCAGGCGCGGTGAAATCCTCCAGGCCACCGGATGCCTACGACCGCAGCGCTTAGTGACAAGCTGGGAAATTTACGTTTCCAACTCGCGATCTGCCATCGCTCACTCGCGATGCGAGTTTACTGACCGAGCCTCTGCCCCAGCACAATGAAACGATCGCTCGCCTGAGTCGCCGGTTTTTCAACCGTGGAGCCAATCTTTGCGGGTGCATTCGAGGAGTCTGCGCTATCCGATTGGGCGGTTTCACTGCTCGCTTCGACGACGTTTGCTGAACGGTGACGGCGCTTTCCGATAATTCCCGAACTTACGTGCAAGAAGTGCCAGGCTCTCATGAGCTCACTTCTACTATCCCAGAAACGAACACACCGTGCTGCTATTGTCCCGGTCGCCGTAATCGTTGTCCCAACTGCCGTGTCGCTCAAAGGCAACGGCCCTACCGGCTAGCGAGAAGGAGAAACCGCCGGGTTCCAGCCAAGAAAATTATAAATGTAGTAACGTAGCATCCCGATATATTCATGCGCAGCCAGATCGGCGATCGTAAAATTGTAGCCGGCCGGTAAGATCGACCGAGGTGCAACGATGTAGTTGGCGGCGCAAGGTGTTGGGTAGATACTAAAGTAGCTGAAATACAGGAGAGCTCGTGGCAAATGCAGCCCTGAGGTCACCAGAAACAATTTTTCAAACCGTTGCTCATGTAAGATCGCTGCAGTAAATTCGGCGTTCTGGAAGGTATTCCTACTGCGCCGTTCGAGTAGGATATCGGTGTCGGCAACACCGAGTTGTACCATCTCAGTCTCGGTAATCGTACGCCTCGGCTATGCCGGTACCGGAAGCATCTCCGCCAGCATGGACTGGAAGAGTGGGAGAAAATGCAATGGATGGATGGAAGGATGGAGGCGCTCAGTCCTCCGGCTCTTGGTCCGTCAGAGTTTTTGATCTCGCGCGCTTGGACTGCGCATCAATCGACACATCTTTGATCTTATTTTCCGCGTTCATCTCTTTGATGAGGAAGCTGTCGTCTCATGTGCCGGTCAGCCTCTTCTTTGGAAGACTTTCGATCAGACGCTTCATGCCGTCTTCCAGCTTGTAAGCCATCGCATCTAGACGCCTCAAAGTCGACATCGGCGATTTGCTTAGCGGCGCGAAACGCGTGCAGCCCGAATACTGATTCGCCTGTGGACGCGAGAGCAATATTCAAGAAGTGAAGATACTCGCTCAGCGACCGGCGGCAGTAACCTTCCGCGATGTTTCGATGAATGGAAGACGGAGGTGATCTGCTGAGAAGCAACTCGCTGGAGCACAAAAGGAAATTCACAGAACTCGCCGCGTAATACCCGATTGCATCGTTCCAGACCGTCAGCTTCCGATACCCACGATTTCCATCCATCCATCCATCCATCCTTCCTTCCTTCCTTCCATCCTTCCATCCTTCCACCCTTCCATCCTTCCATCCATCCTTCCATCCTTCCACCCTTCCATCCTTCCACCCTTCCATCCTTCCATCCGCTATGCGCCACGTCGTCAAACAAATCCAACGTGTTGCTCTGATGATTGAAGAAATAGAACGCGGGCAAGCGTTCGATCTTTTCGGAAGACACATGGAATGCCGTGTCTTTCATTCCGAGCGGATCGAAGATGCGTTCTCGCATAAACGCGCCGAGCGCTTGTCCCGACACTCGCGCGATCAAGACACCGAGCACATCGATACTCACGTGATACATCCACCGCTCGCCCGGTTGCGCTAACAATGGAAGCGAGCCGAGCTTTTGCAGCCACTCGTCCATACCGGGCGCTTGAGAAGGCAGCATAGGGCCGTCGCCGCCAATCCGATATTCGCGGATGAATTTCTGAATCGGATACGTATCCGGCATTGCCATCACGCTGCCGAATCCCATTCGCGACGTCAGCAAGTCGCGAACGGTGATCGCACGCAGCGCCGGCACGGTGTCATCGAGTTCCGAGGCTACGGACTTCAGCACCCGACGATTGGCCAGTTCCGGCAGCCACGGCTCGATCGATTCGTCGAGCCGTAACTTGCATTCCTCTACCAGAATCATCGCCGCAACGGCGGTGATGGGCTTCGTGATCGAAGCGATGCGAAAGATCGTGTCACGCTCCATAGGCGCCGGATGGCCAAATGCCATTGTGCCAAGCGTCTCCGCATGAACGTCGTCATGACGGCTGACGAGCGCAACCAGCCCGGGCATTTCTTTACGTTCGACGTATCCTGCCAACACTTGATGCATTCGCTCGAGCCGCGACTTGGAAAGGCCCCCGGTGCTCACGTTATTGTCCTTCCGCTTGCGCACGCCGCCGTGCACTTTCGCGGATCATTTCGGTTAAGTCTGCCGCTGGGCGAATCTCGAAAGGGCCTGCCTTCACGCCGGGATGCTTCGACATCAACTGGATGGCGTGATTCAGGTCAGTAGCTTCAAGTACGAGGATCCCGCCCAACTGCTCTTTCGTCTCGGCATACGGTCCATCAGTGACAGACACCTTGCCGTTCTGCCATCGCAGCGTGCTGGCGTTCTGAGGGCTTTGGAGCGCTTCCCCGCCGGCAAAGTGACCGTTCTTTCGCAGCCAGTCGTCGTAGGTAAAACATTCATCCAAGAAAGCGTTGCGTTCGCTTTCGGACATCGTCTCCCACTTCTTCTCCTCGATGTATCCCAGACAGATGTATTTCATATTTTCCTCCTGGTTCGGCAGCGTCGCGAAGAATTACCGCTTCTCACCACGCATTTCCGCCGCCGACTGCTCAGCAACTGCGGGACCGAAATCTTCGGGCTCGAACACCTGCCGGATCTCTATCTCGGCCTCCTCGCCGGGCATGGGATTGGGACAGCGCTTGACCCATTCGATCGCCTCTTGCAACGACGCGCACTTCCATAGCCAGAAGCCGGCGACCAGCTCCTTCGTCTCGGCGAATGGACCGTCGACCACTATCCGCTTCTGGCCCGCAAACTTGACCCGCGCCCCCTTCGAACTTGCCTGCAGTCCTTCGCCCGCGAGCAGCACGCCGGCTTTGATCAGGTCTTCGTTGAACTTTCCCATCTCGGCGATGAGCTCCTGACTCGGGAGAGTGCCGGCCTCTGAGGATTTGGTGGCTTTGACTATTACCATGAATCGCATTTTGTCTCCTTCTGTTGGTTTCGGTTGAATTGTTCTTCCACCAGCTAGTCGTTCACGGACACCGGAAATCGACAACGAAATTGCGATTCGAAATCCGAAGATCAAACAATCCGCCAATTACATAGGGCGACGAAGCCGCAACCGCATCGTCCTCGAATTCGTACTCCTCCTCGCCCTCGTACTCGAGGGCGCGTTCGGTGTGCGTCTGGGGATTTGAATTACTGAAAGACAAAAAACAAGCGAGCGTCATCGGTTAGCAATCTGTCGCGCTCTCGAGTACCAGGACGAGTACGCCTTCGAGGACGAGCACGAGGAAGAGTTCGAGAAGATCGTTGAAGGTTCACCCCAACTCAGCCAACCGTCGCTCGAGAAACCGCCGCTCCGGCTCCTGACGCGCCAGGTCCAGCGCCCTTTGATAGGAAGCTCGAGTTTCCGCGATTCTCCCTAGTCGCCGGCACAAGTCCGCCCGGGCCGCGTGCGCCAGGTGGTAATCCAGTAGATCGCCCCGCGCATGGATTGCGTCGATCAATATTAGGCCCGCATCCGGTCCATCGCGCATCGCCACTGCGACGGCGCGATTCAACTCCACGACGGGAGACGGTTCCAGATACAAGAGCACATCGTATAGCCCGGCGATCCGCGCCCAGTCTGTTGCCGCGGTGTTCGGCGCTTCAGCATGCACGCCCGCAATTGCCGCCTGAAGGGTGTAGGGACCGACGCGGCGCGATGACAGCGCCCTTTCCACCAATGCCTTTCCTTCCGCGATCTGATCACGATTCCAAAGCAAGCGGTCCTGGTCTTCGAGTAAGATCAGGTCGCCCTTCGGCGAGGTCCGCGCAATGCGACGCGATTCCTGAAGCAGCATCAGCGCTAGGAGTCCGATTGCTTCTGACTCCGGTAGCAATTCGGCCAGCAGCCGGCCCAAACGGATCGCTTCGCCCGACAGATCCGATCGCGTAAGTGACTCACCCCGCGAGGCGGAGTATCCCTCGTTAAACACCAGATAAATGATCTGGAGCACGGTGTCCAAGCGGCTCGGCAGTTCGGAAGGCGCCGGTACCTGGTATGGGATTCGCGCATCACGGATCTTTGTTTTGGCGCGCACGATGCGCTGAGCCAGCGTGGATGGAATGGTCAGGAAAGCGCGTGCGATCTCCTCGGTCGTCAAGCCGCACACCTCCCGCAACGTCAGCGCTACGCGAGCTTCGGGCGAAAGCGCTGGATGACAACAGGTGAAGATGAGCCGAAGTCGGTCGTCCTCGATGCTTTCGTCGGCGGGGTCGCCGGCCCCATCTCCAAGCTGGTCCGCGATCCCTGACTGCGACGCGTCGAACCGGGCGCGCCGGCGCATCGCGTCGATGGCCCGGAACCGGCCTGCCGAAACGAGCCACGCGCGGGGATTTGCGGGAACGCCTTCCGTTGGCCATCGCTCGAGCGCCGCACTGAAAGCATCGTGCAGTGCATCTTCGGCCAACTCGAAATCGCCGAGCAAGCGGATCAGGGTCGCAAAAATCCGACGCGACTCCAAGCGATAGACGGCATCCAGTTTTTCCCTCACTTGCTCAGCGGTGTGCCCTGTCATGGCGACAGCACCTTCCACTGTGGCGACGGCATTTCAATTGTGCCTGGCTCGAATTAGGAAATTGGAATCGCGTCTAAAGTGTCGAGATGCACAACATCGTATCATTAGGTTTTTTTATTCCTTAAACACGACCCCAGACACGATTCCAGCTCGATTGCCATGGGCAATCCGATCGGGCCGGCGCGTGCAACAGTGCCTGTTTCAGCTGTGGCTGCTACGATTTATCGTTCAAGGGTCGAGCTTAAAAACCGTAGCACGGTGTGACCCATGTTCTGACTGCTGCACCCTGTCACCGATCACTAGTCACCAATTACACCGGGAAGAACGATTTTTGGTCTTGAAACTCCGGGGGACTTCCGGTTTGTGATAAGGCCTCATTCCGCGTCCGCGCCGATTAACCACACGCGCACGCCATCCTTTTCCGCGTCCGCTTGGCGGTCGGCTAAATCCTCGGATATCCTTGGGACCGAATGGAACGAGATTCGCATCTCGTCTTCTCCGGGTTGATGCGCCTGACCGGTCATGGCTAACGATGTGAGATTACTCGCCAGTCGTTCGGCTTCTTGATAGGTCGATTGCTCATCATCGGGAGAGTTCGCCGTCTTTTTTGCGACACTTACCGGCACCTCGGCGAGGAATCGGATTCGTCTGCCGGTCCGGCCACCCGAATGCTTGTGATGCGGCTCCAAAGTGATGTGAAAATAGAGCGTCTGAGCCATCGCACAAAAATGCCAAAGATTGAAGCAATAACAACCCCCGGCCGGACAGCCGGTCCCACGATTTACGCGATACTCGGCCTAGCCTCAGACGATGATTTGACCCGCAGCCCGTGAACTTGGAACTGGACCATTACCTCTCGGAGAATGTCGTATTTATTCAAACCGCTGTCCGGACCGGCGAGACGCTCGTTTCCTTTATCGTCAACGACCAGAAAGCTACCGCTTCGCGTGTAAACAGTAAACGTCCGCTCCTGGTCAGTTTTATCGTCGGTCCCGATGACTTCTCCCCATAGTTGTTGATCATCGCTACCGACTTCTTCGCGAGAACTTCTCTTTGCCCATCTCATTTTGAGCAGGGGAAATCTGGAACCAAGAACCGGCCTAGCGACGGCGCGAAAACGAGCGGTCTGGACGTTGCTCCGTCTTCGGACGCGCTTCGTTGACCGTCAAATTACGACCATCTACCGGCTGCCCTTCCAATGCGGTGATTGCCGCTTGGCCTTCGTGACGATTTCCCATTGTCACAAAAGCGAATCCACGGGATTGACCACTCATGCGATCGGTCACCAAGTGCACGTCAGTGACAGTGCCGTGAGGCGAGAACAGCTCGCGTAACTCGTTTTCGCCGGTGGAGAAGGAAAGATTACCTACGTATAATTTCATAAAGCATTTCGAAGGCAGTCACAGAGCCGTTCCCGAACACCGGGTTTCAAATCACCACTGAGGGGGGCCCCACCTGACGATTCACCGCGCAATCAACTAGAACAATCGAAGTCTAAGTTTCGGCTGGATTGAGGAAATAGCAAGCCGACATATACGACTGCCGGCGGCGCGAGGTGAGAGATAAGTCGGCGCAACCGCGATCGGCTCGTCGCTCACCCGTCGCCTCTCCGACACACTTGCCCATCGAGCGAAACCTGCGAGCGAGGTGTGGCCGGGAAGTTCAAGGCTCAGTCCCTGTGGGCTGCCCATCGCCCAAGCTATGCCATATGCCGCATCTAGAGGCAGGCCGTTTACCCGGCGATGAGTGCCTGGATCGATGCGGTCCAGCCGACACGCTGACAGCCGACCGGCATCTGACAATCGGCTCAGGTTGGCGGACCGATCTGGAACTCAATTCCGTATTCAGCCGCCAGTTTGGCGATAACCGGAAATTCGGGCTCCCCGTTTTTAAATTCTTCTTCGCAAGCCGCAAAGAAACGATCAAAGCCACCGGGCACGCACACTACAACGACCGTGAGGTTGTCGTTCCCCATCACTCTTGGCCCATGGGGAATCCCTTTGGGAAGATAGATAACGTCACCTTTTCGCCCACGGTGCAGCTCTCCGCCGAGAGTTATCTCGACTTCACCGGATTCAATTAAAAATGTTTCGTCGGTCGAACGATGGAGGTGCGGCGGCGTTATATTGCCGGCCGGAGCGGAAAACCGTAACATACAGAAGGCGTCTCCGGTTTGCTCGGAACTAACCAAACATGGGCTTCCTGCCCAAACGCCCGTATAATACGGCCGTTGTCGGTTCTCACTGAATTGGTTACGATATCGTCTGTCATCGTCTCGCTAATGGTCATCCTGCGCCGGCCACGAGAGTTTTACGAGTATTATCGACCCGGCGCCCGTGATTTTTCCGGCACGGACTTGGTGAGTCATTCGCAGCGATTGCAGTCAAAGATGACGGCTTCTCGTCGTTTCGTGCGGTAGTAGCCGGGAGTAAGTCAGTTCCGCGACGATCTTCAAGTCTGACGGAAACGAAGAACAAAGAGGTTTGGAACAGAAGGTCTCAAAGATCACATGCAGCATAGCCGCAAGTAAAATCGCGCCGTGAGAAGTGATTAGTACCTCAAAATAGCGGCGCTGGTTGGTGGGTAGAGGAAACCGCGTTTGCTGCTCGCCGATAGATCGGTCCCGGAGGGACCTTGTGAAAGTAGCCCACCACTTTAGTGGTGGGGCCAGCGTTGTTTTACGCGTCCGTCCCGGAGGGACGATAGGTTATGATTTTGGGAGCGATCGGGTACGCTCGATCGTTCAACGATTTACCAGTTGATGCCTTACCTCGCATTCGAGGCCAAAGTTCGACCATTTCTATCGTCCCTCCGGGACGGATCCGTTTTGAAACCGCACCCTCAGCACCAAAGTGCTGGGCTACTTTCATAAGGTCCCTCCGGGACGACGATGCTCCGTAGACGCCGGAGTGATATTGGCGTCGGAAGCCGCCTGTGGAGGACGCGACGAGTTTGTGGCGCGGTCTGGTGATCTGGTGCTTCCTGGAGAGAGAGGAATCCTCGCAAGAAAACAAGCTTTGCGAGAGGAGTAGTACAGAGATCTTGGTTCAATGGTAAGGGGGAAGCGCTAACCAATCCCGGCACTTAAAACGATGCACTTTAATCGCGGCGCCAAGCGAAGAACCAAAATGACCTAGTACGACAGACGACTCCGCGCTGCTTCAACGATATAGGTTCGGCGGAACGTGTTGCCAGCCGCCGCCGAGGTGGCCGCGGACACGGCCAAATTCGAAGAGGGCCGCCATGTAGTTCGGATCGATCAACTCCACACTTTTTACCTTAAAAGTGTTTGGAATGTAGGCGAGATTGAACCTAAACCCTTGCTTCTTGGTGAATAAATAGGATCCCAGAATGGTGTCATAAAAGTCACTCTTGACCAGCGTATTAAACGCTCGGGCGGTAATCGAAAGGGTTTTCGGCTTCGTCATAGCGAACGCCGGGTCGAGGTTGTTGTTGATGATGATATAAAGTTGGCCCGAACCACGGCGGGCTGCGGCAAGTTGGCTTGCTGCCAAAAGCTTGAGCGGGATCGCAAACAACGGGAACGCCGTGCCTCCGTCAACATGCATCTCCTGGAACCGGCGTCCGTTGGCCTCTGAGTCCAGGAAAACCGGATCGAATAACCCAGGAACGCTCGCCGAAGCCAGGATGACCTTACGGAACAAGTCGAGCGCACTTGGCTGCCCACTCGCGGCGATCGCCCCCATGTTCCAAAGCATAGCCCGTTGCGCGTCGAGATTAGTTGTTACGACAAAGAGCCGTCGTCCTTGCCGATAAGCCGCGGCAACGTCCGCCAGCATCGACTGGTCGACCTGTCGGGCGATGACGCGTTGCAGAGGCCGGGTATGATAAAGGGCCTCACCAAATAAGCCCGTGAGAGGACTACCGGAAAGGATGCCATGGAAG
>DASTDH010000221.1:0-3516 GCA_035710445.1 Chthoniobacterales bacterium | reverse complement strand
ATGACCGGAAAAGCAACCGCGGGAAGAAGCCACTGGAGAGCCGCTCCCAGCCATTTCGCGAGGGCCAGACCGAAGGTTGACGCGATCAGCGCCATCAAAAATGTTTCGGTGAGGAGTTGAATCATCAGGCGACCGGGCCTGGCTCCGAGCGCCAAACGGATGCTAAATTCCTGCTGACGGCCTGTCGCGCGAGCCAAAAGCAGATTGGCTAAATTCGCGCATACGATTAACAGCACGACGCCTCCGCTGCCCATGAGGATGGTTATCGGTGTCAGCAGCATCGTCTGTGTCCCGAAGTGCGATTCCGAAACAGGAAGTACCGTGGCGCCGATACCTAGATTCGAGTCCGCGTCTTGCTCCGCGAGTCGTCTTGCGAACGCTTGCACCTCGGATCGCGCCTGGCCGATGTTGGCGCCCGGTGCCAGCCTGGCCAGTAACGAGAAATTTCGCGTGTTGCGATCGTTGAGCATCCATGTGCCGGTGTGGGTCATCTGCCCGTACATCGTGATGGGCACCCAGAAATCAAAGTCGAGGCCTGCATAACTACCGTGAAAGCCTTCGGGAGCCACGCCGACAATCGTTAGCGGCGTTTGATTCACTCGCAGCGTCCTTCCGACAACCGAAGGATCCAGGGAATAGTGCGACTGCCAATATCCGTAGCTGATCACGACCACTGCATGCGAGTTCTGCGCGTCATTGCGTTCGTCAAGGGAGAAAAAACGTCCGGCGGACGGTTTGAGACCGAACATGTCGAATATGCCAGCTGAGGCTATCTCTCCCCAGGATCGTTCCACATTTGGCGACTCACCGACAGAGAACAAATATCCGCGATACGCGGTGACCGAACTGACCAGGCGGAGGTTGTCACGGAAATCGCGGAAGTCGAGATAAGACGTCGTGATCGGCTCTCCGTCGGGAGCGGTGTTCTCTATCGCCACGATTCGCTCCGGTTCGGTGGCGCCAGGGAACGGATTCAGCACCAGCGAGCGCAGCCAACTAAAGATCGTCGTGTTGGCACCGATTCCGACTGTCATGGTCAGAATCGCGACCGCCGCGAAGGTAGGGCGAGTCCGAAAGCTTCGCAATGCGTAGCGCAGATCCTGGAGGAAATTAGTCATTGGAAGCATCCCCGCGCGCATCTATCGCGCTTTTCTAGATTTCCGTCGTTGCTGGTTCGCGGATCTGCGATGAGGCAATTCAAGCCCCTACATCTGCCATGAGCTTCTTGAGTTCTTCTTCCGCGACCACTTTGCCGTCAAACAAGTGGACTTCGCGTTGTGCGTGCTTGGCGAAACGCGGATCGTGGGTCACCATGCAGATGGTCGCGCCATCTTTATGAAGATCGGCGAGCAGTTCCATCACGGCCTCGCCATTACGCGAGTCCAAGTTTCCGGTAGGCTCGTCTGCGAGCAGGATGGAAGGTTTTCCTCCGAGAGCGCGCGCAACCGCGACACGCTGCTGCTGACCGCCTGAAAGTTGCGATGGATAGTGCCGAACGCGATGCGCCATGCCAACGCGCTCGAGCGCTTCCATGACGCGTCCTTTGCGCTCGGCGCTCGGCATACGCTGCCGGTATGTCAGGGGTAACTCGACGTTCTCATACACGGTGAGGTCGCCGATGAGGTTAAAACTCTGAAAGATGAAACCAATTTCCTGATTGCGGATGCGTGCGCGCTCGGCGAAATCGAGGTTCTCCACAGGCTTGGTATTCAATAGGTAACGGCCACCCGTTGGAGTATCGAGCAATCCAATGATGGAAAGCAGCGTTGACTTGCCGCATCCCGAAGGGCCCGACATGGCGACGTATTCGCCCTTGTTGACGGTGAGGTGCACTCCCGAGAGTGCGTGTGTTTCGATTTCGTCGGTGTAGAAGACTTTGGTCAGGTCCGAAATCTGAATGAGTGGTTGGCCATTTTCGGTCATGAATGATTCGCCTCGATTTTGATATTTAGTCCTGAAGCCGGATGCGGTCGGTATTGTCCCAACGCGACATGTCGGAAAGCACGACGGTGTCGCCTTCGTGCAAGCCTTCCATCACCTGGATTGAATTCACCGAGGCCCGTCCGACTTTCACGGGAACACGAGTGGCATCGCGGCCATCGGAATCGAGCCTGAACAAACTGATCGTGCTGTTTTCCTGCCCGAATGCCGGACGTCCAACATACAAAACATTGTCCAGACGTTCGAGATCGATAGTGCCGTCGACACTCAGGTCGGGTCGTGCTCCTTTTGGGATCTCGCCCACTAGTTTGACGTCGACAGTCACTGTTCCGTTTTGTACGCCTGGATCGACACGCATCACACTGCCGGCGATTACCCCATTGTGGGTGTCGACCGAGGCCGGTTCGCCGATCTGCACATCCCGTGCCTGGGTCTCGGCGATCTTGAGTTCAGCCATGAGGTGGTTGGGCTGTACTATCTTGGCCAACATGGTTCCGGGTGTGACATGCTGCCCAACGTGCAGCGGAAGTTCAACGAGAACTCCATCGATTTTGGCGCGGACCTTCAGCGCGTCGAGTTGTTTCTGTTTCAATTCTGCCAGGACCCGCATTTGGTCGACCTTCGCTTGCAGTTGAGAGAGTTGGGCATCGATCGCTTTCCGCGTGCTTTCAAGCCGCTGGTCTTCCAACCCGTTGCGGATTGTGAGTTCGTCTGCCTTGCTCTTTGAGGCTTTGTACGCCAATCCGGAGATCACGCCGAGGTCGTAAAGGGCTTTATCCGTCTGTGACTGAAGCTGTGTTTGGTTATAGTCCGCATTGACGGTCGCTGCACCGGCCTTCTGGTTCATCAGGTCGCTTTCGAGCTTCATACGCTGGCTTTGATACTCAGCCTCGGCGGCCTTCCATTGAAGATGTGCGTCGACGGCCGCTTGCTCCACGGTAGGGTCACTCATCTCGACCAAAATCGAGTCGGGCTTAACCAGTGATCCGGGCAGCAAGCGGATTCGGATGATCGTTGCGTCGGTCTCCGCGGGAATCTGAAGAACCGATTCCTGCGAAGGCACGAGTGATCCTATGCCGCGTACCTGCCGCAACATGGAACCGCGCTTCACGGAGTCGGTCCAGACCGTGCCGCGCTCGACGGTGGGTGCGGCCGGACGCAAGCGATATACGAGCACCGTTAAAATCACGACTACGACGGCGACTATTGCCGCGGTGGCAATCTGGCGTTTGCGTTTACGTTCCTTAAACTCTGGGCGGGCGATATCCATCACACCGGGAAGTGGCAACTTCATGGCCAACGCTGGTAGGAGTCAAGTGCCTGAAATAAAAGGTGATAACAGGGTCAGGTGCTTTTCCCGGGAGTTCAGAATGTTCGCTGGGAGATTGCACTGTCCATTGTCGGACAGTCGTAGGCAAGCGCGAGTGAAGCCAAGCGAGGCCGCTGTCGCAACCTCCTTCGAAAATCCCTCTCAGGCCGCTGTGCTGACTGGCTCGAGACTGACTCGTAGTCCGAGACGCTGTAACCGCTTCACGAAGTACCGCTGTAGCTGTTCTTTGTGACTCTGCTCCAGAT
>DASTDH010000220.1:0-3146 GCA_035710445.1 Chthoniobacterales bacterium | reverse complement strand
AGGGAAACAGAATATCATCGAAGGTAGCAAAGTCTCCGGAACGTCCAAAGAAACCGAAATCAAGCTGATGGGCTTCGCTCGGGCCAGCTTGGACAAATTGTTAAATGACTTTCGCGATATACTCCGCGTACGAAACTTTGTCACGTGGGACAAAGAGAGCCGTGAAGCCCGGTTTGTTCGCCGGATCGGCAGCAACCCAGACCCAACCTATGACGCTTATCGCGAATTCCGTGAGACCGTTCAATTGAACTCGTCGCCAACATCGCTCTCTGCCTCATTCACCAGACAAACTATCTACTGGATCAACAGATCCGGCGTCTGGAGCGTGACTTCGTCAAAGAAGGCGGACTTCGCGAACGCATGACTCGCGCCAGACAACAATACCGAGGCGACTCGCAAGCGTAAGTCCAAAGCACCGAATACGTCCCGTAAGTCCCGTTGGTCCTATCAGTCCTATTTTGGTTGGGTCACGACGAAGCTTTCAGCCTGTCTGACCAGGACGCCTTCCCCGATATGGTTCAAGCGCGGAACGCTCGATTCAGGATAGCTTGGGGCGCAGGCCCGGGAACGCGAAGAAAAGTGATCTGGGGCTGAAGGTGCGTGACAAACGCGTCGTTGTTTCGGTCCGGCGATCCGAGCAAACACTCGGCTGAGACGCACTTCAGCACGTGCTCTTTGTGATGATGTCCTTAGGGATACGCTTAGGAGCCCGTCGGATTTACGGCGAAGAGGTTATGGGGACCCAAGCTGGTCGTTTTTCACTTGCTTCGTATCGCTTGCCCGGTACTTTGGCTCCCGGTTTTTGCGCACCGTTAGCTCAATTGGCAGAGCAAGTGACTCTTAATCACTGGGTTGTAGGTTCGATTCCTACACGGTGCACGCCTCATACTGAGGCACTTACGCAAAGAAAGTGAAAAGCAAAAATATTCTGCTTGGACACTTCTTGGACGGTTTTGGCGAGCGCTAGTATGCCCAACTGTGACATCGCCGTTACTTTTCCTCTTGATTGCTTAACGTGCTAAGCATATATCTCATTTGTTGGGGCGGGGCAGCTTTATGAGCATAGAAATCCGCCCACTGTGCGGTTCGCTCGTCGCCAAGCGCAGAATACACCAGGCCATGAGTGAGAAAGCTAGCCGACCGCGGCCGGGAATCAAAGGAACGCCGGCGGCCAAAGATCGCGCTAGAAAGGCCGCGATGGCGAGACACTCTAAGAAGAAAGGCCAGGCTGGTTCACCGTGAGAGCTCTTCCAAAGAGGCTTTGCATCAGTATCGGAGGACACTTCGGCCCATCATACGAGGTAACCTTAAAAAAAGGCCGCCTCACCTACACCTGTTGGCCTCCGCGGGAGTCCTACTCTCAGGAACCCGCAATGCGAGGAGATACAGCCTTCGGCCAAGCAGTGGCAGACTTTCCGGAGGGCACTCAACCGGCTCAACGTCTGGTGCTGGCAAGCTAAATACTCGGATCCTGCTGTCTGCGACGGGACTGGTTGGTCCGCTAAAATCGTTTACTCGGATCGATCGCTCGTCTCTAGCGGCAATAATTGTTTTCCGGGCTCGGACGGAAGAGCGCTTTCCATTACCGTCGATGAGAGGGACAATACCTTCGAGAATTTCTGTAGTGCGGTCGCCCGCCTAGTGGGACGAAAATTCCACTAGGTCTGTGGCTCGGCTTTCAAGAGTCGAAAAACTGAAGCCCTTGCCATTCGCTTTGGAAGAGTATCCATATTTTCTATAATTTCTATTAAATCTTTGCAAAGCGCGGCCGATTAAATGGTCGGTGGCAAAAGAGAGTACAGACTTATGAGTCAGATTTACCGCGTAGAGGTTCCCGCCCGCGACAGGTCCGGATCCTCGCAAGGCTTGCCACGATTTGTCGTGATGGTCGAAATTCCTGACCACGCCATCCCCGAACCGGAAAATCCGGGATCGCCTGAGTTGCAGCTGAAAGCTCTCGGAACCGCCATGAATGCTACCTGGAACCAACGAGTGAAGTACCGGAACTTCCAATTCTCATCTTGGTCCAGTTCGGTAGTGGTGGAGGCCAATCCTGCCGATTATGGAGCAGCCAGTTTTACTGACCGGGACGGTTGTCGCGGATGGATACTAGAGTCACCTTTAGCGGCAAGACACGCCAATCGAGAGGTTGGCCTCGTTAGCAACGCGACCGCGGGTGAAAAGGCACGCTCCGTTGGCGGGCGCTTAGCATTATGATTGAACCGAATCGGGAAGGACCAGCGGCGGTCGATCTTTATGCCTGGTGCTGCGATCTCGTGGACAGCGTGCTGGCAAAAGAGATCAGCCCAGAAGATGCCAGCCGGCGGCTAAGGGAATTAAAGAAACGCCTCACTGCGGAGCGCTCAAAACTCCTAGGGCGCAATTAGTCGCCTTTTACACGCCAGCCTTGATAGCCCTGCTTTCGTTCTCGGGAGTGTTGTTTTCGTGTCGGCGGTTCGATTCCGCCCCTAGCTATAAGTTACTAATTACGAGGAGCTTACGCCGAAGAGGTAATAAAAACCAGCGGAGTCATAACGAAAGTCATCATTTCGGCTAAATGGCTGTACCGCACTTGAATTGAGTGTGCTTGAGCGAATCTGCGACGTTCTAGCCGATACCGATACCGGAAGTAACGACCAAAAGGAGGTATTTGACTGGCAAGAATACACAAGAACCCACATTTTCGCTTTGCAAATTGGGTTGAACCTAAGAGCCTGTTTCAGCGTCTACTGGGAACGTGAGTCCGAGATTGAGCACCGGGATTATGTTTTCGGATGGGGTCATTCGAGAACAGGGAACCGGCAAAGTAAGCTTGATCGGATGCTTCCAAATCTTTAACGCGCCAGCTTTTCCGTTCCTGAGTCCGCCCTTTTACATCAGCGTTTTCATCGAGCATCTTCCCGTAGGTGAACAAGTGGTCGCGCGTGTGAGTCTGCAAAGCGCCGAGGGCGTCCAACTGGCTTTTGCAAGCGGCCAGCTTAAACTCGACAGCGTTATCGAAGCCAGCGCACAGTTCGAACTTCCGTTCCCGATGCCGCCCGTAAATTTTCAGACCCCCGGGTGACTACGTTGTCCGAGTTTTCGTGGACGAACAAGAGATCGGAAAAAAACCGCTATTCGTCCGCTCGATTACTCAACTCCAATTT
>DASTDH010000219.1:0-37699 GCA_035710445.1 Chthoniobacterales bacterium | reverse complement strand
GAACACCGACGACGCCGGACTTGTTGTTTGATCGTTTTCCTTTATTTCGGCCACTCTCAGAGCGATCCGCCCATCTTAGATTTGATCGTCGATTATCTAGAGTGTCTCCGTTCACATGATCAGCTAACATCCCTGGCTGATCACCTCCGGTGCCGGACGCGAGAATGATGCGGTGAAGTCGCACTATGCCCTTATTGCCGCTACTGTAATCGGATCGGGCTGCGTACCAGTTCGAGCTTCTGTTGTACTTCTGCGCACACCACTTCCACTCCAACACCCACGCATCACACTCGTCCACAATCGCAAACTTGCCTTGCGTGAGCGGCACTAGTATGGTGCTGGGAGGTTGACTTCCCGCTAAGGTTGCTTCCTTTTCGCGGTCGATAGCCGCTCCAACGGCTATCGGCCTTTCTATTTCGGTGCTCATTGACCCACCTCCGCATCGATCCACTCCCGAGCCATTTCGATTGCCTGACGCTCGAAAATAGCTGTGATGCTCATGATGCGTCGGCCGTCGATCTCGATCCCCAAGGCTCCACTCTGAAGCTCTGTGACTCGGATTGTCCGACCGCGATAGGTGGCACTCATCGCCGTGCCGCCTCCCTCCGCGCCTTGAACGCTTCGACGGCTGCTCGACTAAGGACGATTGAGTTTCCGAACCGACCGACTGACGGCAGGTTCCCGTTTTTAACGTTGTGACGCCGAGGATTTTTGCTGCCTCGGTCGTTCCTATTAGATCTTCGTTCATGTATTTCATGCCTTTCTGTTATGAGTCTTGTGTCCACTGCACCGATCTCTCGCCCCTGGTTGTTAAACGCAATGCGCCTCAAGCGGAACTCGACCACTCCGCCGGTTCCTAGCTTCCGCAAATTGTTCGACGGTCTCAGCGTGGGACCGTCTCGGACGTCGATTAACGTCCGATCAGGACCACGCAGACCATCTCGCTATTGAGCGGGTTGCGTCCATTGAGCGCATTCTTACACGACCGGCTTTTGCCTGTCATGTGGTTCTATGTGGTTTCTTTCGTCGTTGTTTTTTTTGGTGAGCCGAGAGAATACGCGACCGCGTCACGCCTGTCGCCCCGGAGATTCCCGGACTTTTACTACCGGATTCGCCACCAAAGGCGGAAGTGGGGTTTCCGCGACACGGACTGTTTTTGAGCTGTCTAAAAAACGACAGCTCCCTCCTGAAATCACGGGTGCACAATTTTCAAAAGCCCACATATAAAAGTGTTATTGCATTTTGCACACTTCCGACTTGGTTTTTGTGTTCGAGTGAACACTTCGATAACGGTAGTATTACCACCTACACAACCACCTTCGCCGCTGCCGCCTGACTGTGATGGTCGCGACGCTCGGCGACGCAGGAGTGTCACTTCACCTTCCACCGCTCACTCGAGCGACAAATCCCCGGCCAGATGAGCGGCTTCGTTACCTGTGAATGCGACGTTATTTTGACATCTCATCTTTTCCAAATACCGAATTACAACTGCGCTTGTGAAGGTGGTTTGCTACGCGGGCAACGAAGCGAAGAACTCGAGCAGCGAGGCAAAAAGGCTACCTGCCAGCACGAAATAGGCTATGCCACTGGCTAGATCGTTCTCCGTTCGATTGGCCAAACGCAGCCGACGCGTCTCAGGAAATTTTCTTCTGCTTGGGAGGGCTGGACTACGAACCGAAGAGACTTGCCCCCCGGCGACCATCCAGATTGGTTGACCGAGGGTAATTGCCGATTTCTTCAACTCATTTTTCATAACATTTGTTCATTTTTCTCGATGAACGACCTCAAGACGGTTTCCGCTCGGGTCCTCAAAGAACACGGCGTAGTAGGTTTCATCGTACTCGGGATTAGAGAAGGGACCCTCGATGTTTCTGGCTCCCGCACTCTGAATCACGCCGGCCACACGATCGACCTCAGCCGGCGAGCTCACCCAGAAGGCGATCCGAGTACCGTTTGGTTGATGGCTCGGATCTTCAGTAAAGCCGAAGAACGGTTTTGAGGGAAAGGCTCCGAGGGCGGAATTGCCTCTCCATTCTCCTTCGCCGCCCCACCATCGCGTGAAGCCGATGGCCGGCAGGAATGCTCGATAAAATTCGGTGGCTACACTCAGGTCTCGGACCCGAAGGTCGATGTGGCTAAAAGGGTTCATGAATTACCTCCAAATGCGACTTTTGACGGTAATACTTCATAGCAACTTGAGTCTTACCGTTCAAGTGTTATTTTGATGGTATTAAGGAAACGAACGAAAATTTTAGTCCGTTCAGCTTTATCGCGGGAGCGCTTTGCCTGGACTTTGTGAATACGGTAGGTGCGCGCGTCTGCGAGCAGCCGCGAGATAAGTTGCGCTCGTTTGCTGACCTGGTTCGCTGG
Source organism: Chthoniobacterales bacterium (assembly GCA_035710445.1). Taxonomy (GTDB): domain Bacteria; phylum Verrucomicrobiota; class Verrucomicrobiia; order Chthoniobacterales; family JAFAMB01; genus DASTDH01. The sequence goes on along the minus strand of DASTDH010000219.1, from coordinate 35,329 downwards.
AACAAAGAGGCTGAGCTCATTCCAGAGGACGAAGCAATCAAGCTCCTGGCCTATTCAGAAGCTAACTCGAGCAACGCGACGAAGAACCTTGAAGAGGCCAGAGAACTGCGCGAAGCGCTCTTCCGCATCTTCGATGCGTTAGGTCGAAAAGAGACCCCGGCTGCAACAGACATAGCTACTCTGAATAAAACGCTTCACGCGCTCCCAATTCGACTGGAGGTCTGCGCCCAGGGACGAGATTTCCGGTGCGAACGTAGGAGCGCGCAAGTCGATAGCGACCGCCTGCTCGCGCCGATCGCTTGGTCCGCGGCCGATCTCCTCGCTTCCGCGCAGGTGCATCACGTCCGCCGATGTGCGGACGAGGAGTGCGGATGGCTGTTTGTCGACACCACCAAAAACCATAGCCGGCGTTGGTGCGCGATGAACGACTGCGGCAGCCATGCAAAGGCAAAGCGATATTATCACCGCAAAAAGAGATTGAGACAATGAATGACAAGAGCCGGCGTCGCCTTCTGAGGGGTGAGCGGCACGCTAAGGAAACAGTTGGGCGCGAGCTTGACCTTACGTTCTATCCGCTTACAGCCGATCGCTGGGGAGACTTCGAAGCGTTGGTGGGTCCCAGCGGCGCTTGTGCCGGCTGTTGGTGCATGTGGTGGCGTCTCACGTCTCGGGAGTTCCGGGAGGGCGCCGGGTTGATCAATCGAGAACGATTCCAAGCCTGCGTCCAGGAACAAACTCCGCCTGGTATCCTCGCCTATCGAAAGGAGACCGTCGTAGGCTGGTGTGCCATCGCCCCGCGCGAAACATATCGGCGGCTAGCTTCCTCGCGAATCCTCCGGCCGATTGACCGAACATCGGTCTGGTCGATTACCTGCCTTTACATCGCGAAAAATAATCGCCGGCAAGGACTCACCGGGCAATTGATCGAAGCGGCTTGCGTTTTTGCCGGGGGTTTCGGTGCATCGGTGATAGAGGCTTACCCACGGGTCTCGCCTGATAAACCGTTAAGTCCTCTGTCTCTTTATACCGGTACGGAGCGATCATTTGCGCGCGCCGGATTCCAAGTGGCGGCAAAGCCGACCCTAGTTCGTCGGATCATGCGCAAGCAGGTACGAATTCTGGTATAGCTGTGGGTTTCTCGGCAGGAGAGCCTCTGACCAAACAAAAAAAAGCGCCACCTTTTGGCGGCGCTCTTCTCTCAATTCGGGCAGAAGATTTTCTTTTCCGCTAGTCCTTTCGTTCAATCTTTACCTTTTTACCCGTCTGACGATCCAGATAGATCTCTTTATCGTGCTCTTTTTTAATCAACTGGTAGCGCGGCAAGTCCTGTTGCACCTGCTCATAGGTGATGACCTCCTGCTCAACCGGTTCGGCGGTGGTTGTTGTTACCGTTGTCGGTGCGGTCACGATCACTCCCGCGTCGTTGACATAAAGCACTCGACTCGCGTCGCTCTGCCGAACCGTGACAGCATAAACTCCCCCGTTCTGGCGGACCACATGGGTCACCGCAGTCGGCCCCGGAATATGGGTCTCCCGGATGACAGTGCCTTGTACGACCTGCGGAAGCGCGGTGAATTGAATTTCGTCGGCTCGGGCAAACGCGGCCAACGAGAGCACCATAGCGAATAATGCAGCGTGTTTCTTCATATTGCAGTGGTATTTCGAGACGCATACTTGCCGCCTCAACCTGTTTAGACGAAGACGCCGGCTCGTTTCATTCAATCCAGGGTCTGAACCCTAGGAACTCGGCGGTCGCTCAGTTGCAGACTGATATTCCGTTGCCGGCCGTCCCGGCGCGTTTCTTAGTAACTAAAACAGCCGCGCGTCAGTGCCGCGCGGCTGCTCTTACAGCTTACGATCGGATCCGGTCCGCGACGGACCGCCCTTATCGTATTTCGGGTTAACTGTTTGTTCCGTTCAGACGATCAAGCCGCTTTTGGAAACGGTCCTCCCGTTTTTGATCCAATTGAGTCAGCTTTTCTTTCTGCTCAGGCGTCAGGATAGCCACGAGCTGAGAACGGATTTTTGCACGGGCAACGGTTAACTCGGTTCTGGCATTACCGACAGTCGCCGAGAGTGAACGAATGGTTGTTTCATCATTCGGGTTCTTTGTGATTGCTTCGTGCAACGCTTTCTGCGCGTTCACCAGATTTACCATCAGACTTTTGTTGGCGGACCTATCGTTCTGCAGCATTTGCTTAAGCTGTTGCCGCTGAGCGTCAGTTAAATTCAACGCCTTCCAAAAATTATGATGATGTGCATGCCATTGGTGCTGCCCTTCGGTTGTCGCAGAAGGACTGGCATCTGCCGACTGCGCCTGCAGGGAACAAATGCCCAGCACACTCACAGCGGCAACCATTAGAAGTTTCAATTTCATACGCGATTATTGACGGCTCGTTCTGCCGGAGAGGTTACACTTCGGGACCTGCGGTCAATCAGCATTATGAAAGGATCTACGCATTGGCGAACGGCTTTTGCAGCGAGCGACAACCAACGACAGAATAAATTGCTGGGCTACTTTCACCCCATTCCTCCGGGACGTTCACCGACGTTTGCTACCTCAGCCATGAGAATGTAACACATCGTTGAGGGGATTCGTGTGGTAGAGTGCCGAACCAGGAGATGTCAGAGAAACAGATTACCGCTCGTGTCCGAGACATCAAACAGGAAGACATCGGCATTTTTCGGGTGGAGCTCGTGGCCGAGCCTCTTCCGGACCCACGCGGCCTTGAAGTAGTGGGCCACCCGATCGAGTTCAAGTTGGCAACCAGAGATTGGGTTATGAACAATTACCTCAACCTCTGGGGTATCGGCGTACCAAACGTATGCCTAGGACAGGAGATTCAACTAACGATTCGCCCTCAAAGCTAAGGATCTAGCGGGAGCCGGCACATGGATACGGACTACCGATCTTCCGGTTTTACCAGTCCCGGTTCTAGCTTCTAAATTGCGAATTCTATTCGATTACTGGTTATCGCTTTCGCCCGGTTGGCTCATCCGATCGATCATCCTTTGTGTCCGCTTTGCCTGATCCTGCTCGGATTGAGCCAATTTTTGCTGCTGAGAAGCGTCGAGGAGTGCCACGATCTTGGTCCGAATTTGCGTTTTGAGAACAGCCAAATTAGCCAATGCGTTCCCTAGCTGAGTGGTCCGAGCCCGGATAGTGGCTTCATCCGGTGCACTGGCTTGCATAGCCGAATTCAGGTCGCGATGCGCTTCTAACACCGACTTAAAGGCGCTACGGAATGCATCGTGATTTGACTGGAGGAGCTGATGAACCTGCTGGCGCTGAGTTTCAGAAAGATCCAGATCTTCCAGAGTTTCCCGACCAAAACCGCCCAGAAAGCCGCCTTCGCCACAGCCGTGCCACTGCGCGGAAGCAACCGCAAAAGGTGCGCAACAGAGAAAAAGTATCGCCAACCAAGCATTCAATTTCTTCATGGAATCAATCGTTTCTCCTTTTTTGAATTTGGCAGCCCGATTATGATGAATGGTTCAACCGAAGGATTGAAGGTAAAAGAACACGGAGTATCCGTCTAGCCGGAAAAGCTAAAGCCGGCATCGCGCAACTCTTCCGCCCCGCCGGACAAGCAGCTACAAGCTCAGCTTCTGTCGAAAGGCTCGAGCGGCACGGCGGGATACTTCGCACTCTTCCCCGCCTCGCAACCAAATCTTCAGACCGCCGCTGAACCATGATTCGATGTTTTCAATGTAATCGAGATTAACGATTTGCTGCCGATTGATTCGAAAGAAGGCGTCCGTTGGTAGTCGTTGCTCGAGTGTGCTCAGTGATCGGTAGATAAGCGGCTTGGCCGAGTCAAAATAAACCCGGGTGTAGTTTCCGTCTGATTCCAGCAATCTAACCCGCTGAAGTGGTATGAACCAACAACGAGAGCCATCTCGGACCAAGACGTGATCGGAAACACGAAGCGGAGCGTCACTGACCGGCGGCGGCGCGGCATCGCGGACGCGGCTCAAAGCGAGAGCCAAGCGTTCCGGCGTAATCGGTTTTACGAGATAATCCAGCGCATTTATCTCGAAGGCACGCAACGCAAACTCGTCATACGCGGTAGTAAAAATCACATGCGGGGGTTCTCCTCGAATACTCTCCAGGAGATCGAACCCGGTTTTTCCCGGCATTTGAACGTCTAGAAAAAGGAGGTCCGGTCGCAGCTCATTGATCTTAGCCAGAGCCTCGTCGGCGTTTTCCGCTTCACCAATCACCGAGACCCAGGAAAACTCTGAAAGTAGACGGCGAACTTCGTTACGCGCTAACCTTTCATCATCGATGATCAACGCTTTCATATCTCAAGGTTACTTCGATTGGCTATTGGGCAAGAACACGCTGGTAACGATATGGTCAGACGCATCTTGACGCAGTCGGAGGCTGGCATGCGAGCCGTAGATCAATTCTAATCTGGCCCGAGCATTGGCCAAGCCACTTTCCTTGCGGGCCCCTTCCGGTGGGAGCCGGCCCGGGTTACTGATGGATATGGATAACCCATCGGATTGGCGCCTGATCGCGCAGGAAATTTCGCCACCGCGCTGCCGACCGTAGACGCCGTGCTTAAACGCGTTCTCAATCAGGGATTGCACCAGGAAGGGAGGAACGGGAAAAGCTAACGTTGTCTGATCAATATCCATTCGCACTTTCAGTTTGTCCTCGAAACGCAGTTGTTCGAGGGCCAGATAGGCATCCACCGTCTGAAGTTCGATCCGGAGCGGAATGGTATTCAACTCCGACATCCGGAGGGCTCCGCGGAACAACTCCGCCAGGCGGGTTACACCTTCGCGAGCCTTCGGAGGACTTTCATCGATCAGGGCTCGAATCGTATTCAAACTATTAAAAAGGAAGTGCGGATTGACCTGGCTCCGTAGTGCTTTCAATTCCGCCTCTTTGACCGCGGCGTCCAATCGAAGGCTTTCCAGCTGAACCGCCTTCAGCTGCTTTTGATATTGGTAACCAAAGTATACCGCCGACCAGGCAAATAGCGTAAGTGCGCACTTTCCAAATTCGTACCAGATAAAGCGAGGTAACGAATGAAAGCGTTGCTCGCCCTGGGGCATGCGCATTGGAACATGAGGTATGCGGTAGAAACCGTGATAAACTGGCCGGGCCGGGATCACGGCGGCGAAGACTGCGTGAATACCCCAGACCTCGACGATACCGAGCAGGATCGTCGCCACCAACACACGCGGAATCAGGGCAAAAAGCGGAAGCCGATTCCAATCAAACCAATAAAATAGAATCCGCAGCAGATGCGTGCCGATCAACCCAAACGAGCAATAGAGCGTTTGTTCGATCAGGAGGGGGGTGGAGAGCTGCCGCGTTGATCCGGAAATAAAAACGAGAAAGAAAAGAGCCCACAGACCGAGCCAGCATGCGAGTTGGCAAGCCCAGTACAACGAGTGGCCGAACAAGATCCGAAAGATTTCTCTTCGCTGAGCAAAATGCGATTTGCGAGCTTCCTGGAGGCTGGCGGTAACCATCGAAACGGAAAACTAACCGCTTTCGCCCGACTTCGACAACTCCCTCTCGCCCGAGCGGCCGCTTTTGGGGATAAGGACCTTCTATTAGTGGGCAATCGGTCATTGTCTCGCAGGGGCGCGTCGGAGTTTTCGATTCGGTAATGCTCAAGTGTCCCGTCAGGGACCAAAAGAGAGTAGCCCCGCACTTTATTGTGGGGTAGGCCCCCAAAAGGTCGGCGTGTCCGGGCGGGGACGATCAATCGCTGATGTTCGCTGACCAGGTGAGATTTCAGACCCCAACGTCCCCATTTTCTATCGTCCGTCACGGAACGCTAACCCCACACTAAAGTGCGGGGCTCCTTTCATCCGTCCGGGCGGGACACGACCGCCTTAGGACTTGGGCTTCGTCGACGGCTTCCTTAAAAAATTCGCGAGCAAGCGTTTTCCCGACTCGGTCATGATCGACTCCGGGTGAAATTGGACGCCTTCAATCGGATGGCGACGATGTCGCAATCCCATGATCTCATGTGCCGCAGTCTCGGCGGTGATCTCCAATTCCGGCGGTAGAGACTCGCGCCGAACAATCAAGGAGTGGTATCGCGTCGCTTCGAATGGGTTTGGCAGACCGTTGAAAACCCCATCGCCCTCATGCAGAATCGGCGACGTTTTGCCGTGCATCAGACGATCGGCTCGAACGACCTCTCCCCCAAACGCCTGACCAATGCATTGATGACCCAGACATACTCCGAGAATCGGTACGCTCGGCCCGAAGCGCAGGATTACTTCAGTGCTAATCCCGGCATCAAGGGGAGTGCCAGGACCGGGTGAGATGCAGATTCGGTCCGGCCGCATATTCTCCACCTCCTCCAGAGTTACCTGATCGTTGCGCCGAACCACCAGGTCTGCGCCTAATTCACCAAAGTATTGAACGAGGTTATAGGTGAATGAGTCGTAGTTATCGATTACCAAAATCATAGGATCCGTTGCGCGCGCTCGATCGCACGAAAAAGCGCGGTCGCCTTGTTGATACACTCCTGATACTCGGTCTCCGGGACTGAATCGGCCACTACGCCACAACCGGCCTGGGCGTAAGCGACTCCGTCTTTCAACACAATCGTTCGCAAAATGATACAGGAATCGAGGTTGCCATCAAAACCGAAGTAGGCAATCGCGCCTGAATACGCTCCCCTTTTCCCTTTTTCAAAGCCGTTGATTATTTGCATCGCACGCACCTTAGGAGCCCCGGATACGGTTCCCGCGGGAAAAGTCGCTCGCATCACATCGTCGGCATCCTTACCCTCGCCCAGCTCTCCCTCAACATTGGAAACAATGTGCATGACGTGGCTGTATCGCTCGATCGTCATGAAATCACTCACCTTGACCGACCCGAAGCGACATATCCGGCCGACGTCGTTGCGAGCGAGATCAACCAACATCAGATGTTCTGCTCGCTCTTTCGGGTCTTTCAAAAGCTCGGCAGCCAGCTCCTGGTCTTCATCGGGAGTAATGCCTCGCCTCCTGGTACCGGCCAATGGACGGATCTCTACTTTGCGATCGCGCAACCGGACGTGTACCTCTGGCGAGCTCCCTACCAACGCGAAGCCCTCGCCCAGTTGCAGACAGAACATATAGGGAGATGGATTGATGAACCGTAACGCACGATAAAGCGGAAGCGCAGCACCGGAATAACGGGCCTCAAACCGCAGCGACGGCACGACCTGATAAACATCGCCGGCCTGAATGTGTTCCTGACAACGCCTTACCATCTCACAGAAATCCACTTGTTCCGTATTCGCTTTGGCCTGCAACGAAGGCTCCGGGGCGGCTGCATTCATTAGCCGTGCTTCGGTCGGAGTCTCCAAGCGTCGAAGAATCGCCGAGATTTTCTCGTGGGCTTCGTCATAAGCCGCTTCCGGCCCGGATTCGTCCACAAATGCGGTCGCGAAGATCTTTAAGCGGCGAAGCCGATGATCAAAGACCAGAAATGTGTCAGTGATCATGAACACCGAATCTGGAATATCGAGTTGATCCGGGGGCGAGGGCGTCACCGTCGGCTCGAAGAAACGAACGACGTCATACCCAATATAACCAACCGCGCCTCCAACAAATGGCGGAAGCCCGGCAAAATCGACAAAAGTGTAACGACCCAATAGTTTGCGCAGTTCCGCCAACGGGTCGGTCGCAGTCTCGAAATCTCGGGTTTCGCCGTTCTCTTCAACTCTGATGTTTCGGCCACGACTTTCAAAATAGACGCGCGGCGAACTTCCAAGAAACGAATAGCGGCCAACGTGATCATGGCTCTCAGCTGATTCCAAAAGAAAAGAACGATGCCCGGCATCGATCTTTTCAAAGACGGAAACCGGTGTCTCATAGTCCGCCACAAACTCGGTATAAACCGGGATCAGATTACCTTTCTTGGCGAGGGCGAGAAATTCGGGACGAGACGGAGTGAGCGGAATTTCAGTCATTTTGGGTAGGCCTCAAGTGGATCGAAAACTCTCTTTGCAACGACCGGCTTCGTGTTCGCCTCCCGGTCCAGTTCCTGGAAAAAACAACTGAAATGACCGGTATGACACGCTCCGGCGATCTGCTCCACTTCAAAGAGCAGCGTATCCCGATCACAGTCGGTATACCAACGGATGAGTTTCTGCGTATGACCGCTCGTTTCACCTTTCAACCAGAGCTTTTGTCGCGTACGGCTCCAATAATGCATCAGCCCGGTCGCAAGCGTACGTTCGATTGAGTCACGGTTCATCCAGGCCATCATCAAAACACGGCCCGGGGGATCGGCTTCGCGCACAATAGCCGGAATCAACCCATCTTCCGTAAATCGGAAATCGGCGTTCATTATCAGATCGGAAGGACTAAACCAGCGTGGGCCCAAGAGCAAGTCGACGCGGAACGGAATCTAGAATTCAATGAACGTCAGTAGGCCGTGTTGCCGGGCATCGGCCAATCCTCATGCACCGAGGTAATGTTAATGATGCGGCCGCCGTGGACAGCGAGGTGAGGTTCTCGCATGCAATAGCCGACAGGCCCCAACAAAACAGGGTGCGATCAGCGATCGCACAGTTCCGATCCAACCGCGGTGGGGGAGTTTTTTGGAAGAACGAAACGAAGCCTTCTTGCCTTTTCTGTGCAATCAGCCAAAAACCGTTTGCCGGACTAGCGCAAATCAATCCAAAAGAGTGATAGCCGTCCGTTTGCTGATCAGATAAGTAGAAGTCCTAGCCGAAGGTCCGTCCCAGGCCAGAGGAGCAAAAATTGCAGGAGGCGTATTTGGAAAGAGCGGAAATTCTGGTAGGTGCTCCAGCTGCTCCTCCAGAAAGGCGAGATCAATTTGAACATGTCGCCAAGAATTAGTTGGTTTTGGAGTCGGCAATTGTTCATAGTGGACTGCAGCCGGCGATGACTGAATCATGGAAATGAATTGGACATGGGCTTCACGCTGCGGAAAGCAAAGGCAAATGCCGGGCCTGTCTCGCCGGTGTGCAAAGAGCCGCCTATTTGTGTTGTCGCCTTTGGCTCTGCTCACCGCGCTATCTGGAATTGCACGAGCCGAAGATCTTCCGATCCACTCGATTCAGAATATTTTCGATCCCAAGTCCGGGCCTGCAGAGACGCTCTATTGGATCTCTATCCTGGTTTTGGCAATATGTACTGGAATTTTTCTCGTCGTCGGCGGTTTATTGACCTACGCCATTGTCCGATACCGTCGGCGCGGGTCGCACGATGATGCAGAAGAGCCTCCGCAAGTCTACGGAAGCACAGCTATCGAGTTGGCTTGGACCGTAATTCCGATCTTGATCGTCGTCGTTCTGGCTCTGGTTACCGCTCGAACGATCGGCGAAATCAGCGGACCTCGCCCGACTGGCAACAACGAAGAGCTACGAATCATCGGCCACCGTTTTTGGTGGGAAGTTCGTTATCCGAAGTATCACATCGTGACCGCCAATGAGATCCATGTTCCGCTCAACAGCCGGTCTGAACCGAATATTACCGAGCTGACTCTGGAGTCAGCCGACGTGGTTCACGGTTTCTGGGTGCCGCAACTGAACGGGAAGAGCTGGGTCGTCCCGAACTATCGAAACACCTTATGGATCAAGCCCTATGAGGCTGGAATTTATCTCGGTAACTGCACGGTAATTTGTGGCGATCAGCACGCTAACATGCTTATTCGCGTGGTTGTGCAGAATCGAGAGGATTACAATCAGTGGCTGGAAAACCAACAAAAGCCGCCGGTCGCGGATCCAAACGTTGCACAGGGTCGAAAAGAGTTCGTGGCGAATTCCTGTGGAACCTGCCATAGCATTGAGGCCACTGCGGCCAACGGCGTCTTCGGGCCTGATCTTACGCATTTCATGAGCCGCTCGACACTCGGTGCCGGCGTCGCCCCGAATGATGAGGACCATCTTCGAGCCTGGTTAAAGGACCCGCAAGTCTTGAAGCCGGGCTGCTTGATGCCCAACATGAAGTTGGAGGACAAACAGGTTGATGAAATTTTGGCCTATCTAAGAACCCTTAAATAGCGATCTCATGGCTAACGGCACCAGGACAATTGATATCGGCACGGCACAGGCTCCCGCCAGGCCCGGAGAGGAAAGAGGCACACTTACCGGGTGGCTCCAGGACCTAGTCTTTACTGTCGACCACAAAAAGTTGGGCTTGATGTATATTGGTATGGGTTGGCTGTTTTTCGTGCTGGCGGGTAGCATGGCCACCTTCATCCGGCTACAACTGGCGGTGCCGAGCAATCATGTAGTGACCCCGCAGGAATTCAATGGCCTAATCACCATGCACGGCACAGTGATGATCTTTTTCGTAGCGATGCCGTTCGCGTTTGGGTTCGCCAACTACGTTGTCCCCCTTCAGATCGGGGCTCGAGATATGGCATTTCCGCGGCTCAACGCGTTTTCGTTTTGGGTAACTTTCTTCGGCGGATGCCTGTTGTTTATGAGTTACGTTTGCGCGCCCGGATTATACGACGCCGGAGGGCCGCCGCAAGTGGGTTGGTTCGCTTTGGCGCCGCTGAACTCCAGCGCTTTTTCTCGCGGCCCCAGCGTCGATTATTGGTCCCTCAGTTTGCTGGTGACCGGTATCGGAAGCATAACGGGCGGGGTCAATGTCATGGTCACCATTTTTTGCTATCGCTGCAAAGGCATGACGCTTTATCGGATGCCGCTGTTTGTCTGGATGATTGTGGTTACGATGTTCCTCGTCATCATGTTTATTCCGCCGCTGACCGCGGCCCAGATAATGTTGATGCTGCAACGATTGCTCGGAGCGACGTTTTTCGATACGCAAGCCGGCGGCTCGGCCATTCTGTGGCAACACTTCTTCTGGATTTTTGGTCACCCTGAAGTCTACATCCTCGTGCTACCGGCTTTCGGTATTGTATCGGAGGTGGTGCCGGTCTTTTCGCGCAAACCGATTTTCGGTTACCCGGCGATGGTGGCTGCAAGTGTGGTGATCGGCTTCATCAGCGCTAGTGTTTGGGCACACCACATGTTCACGGTGGGGATGAGCCCCTTCAGCACGACGTTCTTCGCCTTCTCGACGCTACTGATTGCCATACCAACCGGGATCAAGATCTTCAACTGGCTAGCAACAATGTATGGTGGCAAGATTCGTTTCGAATTGCCGATGCTGTTCTGTATCGCATTCCTGTTCCAGTTTCTAATCGCTGGACTAACCGGGGTCATGTTAGGTGTCGCACCATTCGACTGGCAATTGAACGACTCTTATTTCGTGATTGCCCATTTTCATTACGTGATTGTAGGGGGGATCGTCTTCGCAGTCTTTGCCGGTACTTACTATTGGTATCCGAAGGCCTTCGGCCGGATGTTAAGTAAAAAGTTAGGTCTCTGGCATTTCTGGTTATTCACTATCGGCTTTCATCTGACTTTTGACCCTCAGCACATTTCGGGCATTCTGGGAATGCCGCGGCGAATCTACACCTATCAACCGGGACGTGGCTGGGAAATTTGGAATTTGATCTCGACAGTTGGGGCGATCTTCCAGGGTGCTGCCGCGGTGATTTTCGTATTCAATATGTTCTGGTCATACTGGAAAGGGAAGCAAGCAGGCGAGGACCCCTGGGACGCCTGGACGCTGGAATGGGTGACGTCGTCACCACCGCCTGAATACAACTTTGAGAAACTTCCTGAAGTCTTGAGCCGTCGCCCGCTGTGGGATCTGAAGCATCCCGATGATCCGGATTGGAAATACGAATAAACTCTAAGTCATCTTGTCGTGAGTTCAGAAACGTTTACTGCCCAGGAATATGAATGGAAGCTGCCTTCGCCGCGGAAGGTAGGAATGATCCTTGTGATCATGACCGAGTCTGCCCTGTTCATCATTTTCGTAATCGCCTATCTTTTCTATATCGGCAAAAGCCTCACTCCACCTTATCCGCATCAGGTGTTGGAATTTCCGTGGCTTGGCTCCATCCTACTGTTTGGCAGTAGCGGGACAATCATGGTTGCCGAGCATAATTTGAAAAAGGGCTTGATCGGCAAGTTTCATCTTTGGTGGTCTATTACCCTCGCTTGCGGCATCGGATTCACCATCTGGACTGTCACTGAATGGCTTAAGCTAATTCATCGCGACGGTCTCACGATCAGCACCAATTTGTTCGGATCGACCTTTTATTCGCTGGTGGGACTCCACGCCAGCCACGTGATAGTCGGAGCGATTCTTCTCTCGGCGATTTTGATCGCGAGTTTACGGGGGCGTATTCAGGATCGCCACCACGAACATATCGAAATCATTTCTTGGTATTGGCACTTTGTGGATTGTGTCTGGGCAGTTGTGGTCACGGTCGTTTACATCATCAGCGCAAGATCTTAGACTATGAGGACAGACGAACCGCATCATGAGGGAGAGGATGGAGTAGACCTGCCGATTCCGACTGCTTGGCCAATCACTACTGCGCTCGGAATTACATTAATGGCTTTTGGTCTGGTCACGAGTCTGTTCGTGAGCGTCGTCGGCTTGCTTGTCACCCTAGCGGGAGGAATCGGCTGGTTTCGCGATGTGTTTCCCGTACCAAAGCATGAACTTGTTCCCTTAGTTGCGCCCCAGTTGAGGATCGCAGCGGTGAAGACATCTCGACGCCGGATTAGTCATCTGGCACTCGGCGAAGGCGGCCACCGGGCCAACTATCCGATGCGGGTTCATCGATATTCCTCAGGCATTTTCGGCGGTCTCGCCGGCGGCGCAGCGATGGGGATCCTGGCGATGCTTTACGGGTGGTTTGCGCAACACAGCATCTGGTATCCGATTAACCTGTTGGCTGCGGCCGGGGTTCCCTCCTTGGCAAGCGCAAACCTCGAAACTCTGACGCAGTTTAATGCAGGCGGATTTATCGTAGCGGTGATCAGTCACGGTGCAGTTTCGATTCTTGTTGGTTTGCTCTACACGGTCATTCTACCAATGCTGCCAGCACGGTTTGAATGGTTCTGGGGCGGAATTATGGTGCCGCTGATTTGGACGGCCCTCCTTTTTCCGACGTTTGCATTGGTCAATCCGGCGTTGGCGGCTCGCGTCGATTGGGTTTGGTTCGTGATTTGTCAGATCGCCTTCGGTGTCGTCGGCGGATTTGTGGTCTTCAAATCTCAGAAAGTCGAAACAATGCAGACCTGGTCGCTGGCCCAGAGGATGGGCGTTGAGGCGATGGATGCAGAGAAGAAAGAATAATGGAAACTCACACGCTGCGACAAAACGCGCTTTGGGTCTTGCTTGGTTCGGTTATCGCACTCTCTTCAAGTTGTGATTGGATGCCGGGCAAGCCGAAAGAGTCTGATCGTTGGCGTCCACCCCAAGAGGAAAAAAACTTTGCTGCGCTTTATGAGGCAAATTGTATTGCCTGCCACAGCAACGGCAAAACCATTGGTGCCTCAGTGTCGATGAATGACCCGCTTTACTTAGCGATTTTGCCGCGTGACGTGCTCCGTAAGGTCGTCGCCGATGGGATACCGGGAACGGCGATGCCGGCGCTTGCTGAGAGCAACGGGGTCGGGCTGACCGATGCGCAAATCGACGTTTTGGTGCAGGGACTTTACAAATGGGCCGAAGCAAAACCGGTGACGACCGGCGGCCTCCCGCCCTATTCAGCTCCGGTCGGGGACGTGAATCGCGGAGCGACCGCGTATAATACCTACTGCGCGAAATGCCACGGTGCTGAAGGCAAAGGCAACAAAGCGGGTTCAGTAGTCGATTCTGACTATCTGCGTCTGGTGACAGACCAGTATTTGCGAACTGTCATCATTGTTGGGCGACCGGAACTCGGTATGCCTAACTACCAGGAGGACGAACCAGGCAAACCGATGTCTTCGGAAGAGATTTCTGACATCGTTGCGTGGTTGGTCTCGCATCGTCAGAACCCTGCGCCAGTCCAGTTAGGCGCGACCACGGATCCCGCCGCCCCCGCGCAACCCTCAAAGCCGAACCAGGAATGAACCCGCACGAATCTCCGCAGCCTCCGCTCAGCCCGGAAGCCAACAAATACACTTCCCGTCGCGATTTTTTGCTCAAGCTTGGCGTTGTGTTGAATACAATCGCGGCTTGCATGATTGGCCTGCCGATTGTCGGGTTCATCTTTTCCACCCTGATCAAGCATACTCCGCGAGTTTGGGTTTCTCTTGGTCCAGTTTCGCAATACCCTGAGGGGGTAACTCGCCTGAAGTCTTATGAGACTCCGTATCGCCGCGTTGTAGACGGTCCAACTGGGATTATCAACTGTTGGGTACGGCGTATCGCAGACGACAAATTCAGGATATTCGCGGCAAACTGTACCCATTTGGGATGCCCTGTTCGTTGGTTCGAGGAGTCACAGCTTTTCTTGTGCCCTTGTCACGGGGGGGCTTTCTACGCCGACGGGGAGCACGCTGCTGGTCCACCGCCGAGAGCTTTGTACGAGTATGACTATAAGGTCGAGAAGGGTGAATTGATGATAAAGGGCGGAGTTCTGCCAACCCTGGCCAACCCTGGCTAGACTTATGAACGGCAAATTCACCGACAAACTAACAAATGTCGCGCTGTGGCTCGACCGTCGCCTCCATTTAACGAAACTTTGGGAAACGACTGCCGGTCACCACGTCCCAAAAAGCAGCGGCAGCTGGTTCTACACCTTCGGGAGCATGACCCTCCTCTGTTTCGTGATCCAAATCGTCACCGGAATAGTATTAGCTCTCATTTACATACCTTCCGCGGCTGAAGCGTATCGAAGTCTTGAATATTTGAATTATCAGCAGCCACTCGGCTGGTTTATGCGGGCTCTGCACTACTGGGGCGCCAATTGCATGGTGGTGATCATGGTTCTCCACATGGCCCAGGTTTTTCTTTGGGGAGCGTATAAATACCCTAGAGAACTGACCTGGATTTCCGGTGTGGTGCTCTTATTTCTCACGCTCGGCTTGGCCTTTTCTGGTCAGGTGCTTCGATTTGATGCCGATTCTTACTGGGGAATCGGGATTGGAGCAGCGATTTTGGGCCGGGTGCCGTTCATCGGTGCGCAGCTCGTAGATGTGCTGCTGGGAGGTCCGATCATTGGAAGTGATACATTATCGCGATTTTTCGCTCTCCACGTATTTGTTCTACCCGGAGGTATTCTCGCCCTCCTGAGTATTCACCTCCGCCTAGTGCTTTCGAAGGGCATTAACGAGTATCCGAAACCGGGAGTGCAAGTTCGCCGCAAAACCTACGATGCAGAATATGAGGAAATGGTCCAAAAAGATGGTGTTCCATTCGTGCCGGGCGCCATCAATAAGGACTTGGTAGCCAACGGGCTTCTACTAATCGTGATGGTATTGCTTGCCATCTTCCTCGGACCCAATGGCCCACACACACCGGGCGATCCTACGCAGACAATTAGCGAAGCTAAGCCAGACTATCCGTTCCTCTGGCTTCTTTCGGCTGCGGCGCTCCTGCCAAATGGGTCGGAGGTCATGCTGTTCATGGTATTTCCTCTGATCGCTACCACTATCCTCTTTGCCTTACCGTTTATCTCGAATGAAGGGGAAAAGAGCTGGCGACGTCGGCCAATCGCGGTAATGACCGTGATCCTGGTTTTTCTGACGGTAACCATGCTAACCTATGCTGGACTGACCGGACCGTGGTCTCCGCGCATGGAGGCTTGGACGAGCTACGCTTCCAAGCCCGAATTTATCAAGGCTCGAACTCCGTTGGAATTGCAAGGCGCTCTCGTTCTCCAGGACAAGCAGTGCCGCAATTGCCATGCAATTGGTGGGCTGGGCGGTCAGCGCGGACCTGATCTGAGCGCGGTCGGCGCGCGGCTGACCGCACCGGAGCTGGTGCGGCAAGTGATTCAGGGCGGTGGCAACATGCCCGCTTACGGAAAGAACCTATCCCCAGAAGAAACCCGTGCTCTGGTTGCCTATCTTGTGTCCTTGCGTCCGCCTAACAGCGCCCCGGCCCAGGAAGCGATCGGACCGCTGAAACCACAGAAGGAGCCAACGAATAAGGCACCTCAAGCTGATTCTACCGGGTCGAAATCCGGCAAGGATCTGGCTACAACCGACCAGCGCTGAGAGCTAAAATCCAAAGCCATTAGGTCTAACCGACGAGCAGACGTTCAGGATTGAACAATTCCCGCCTTGGATAGCAGTGCTTTCTCACGGTCGGAAAACGACAAACCAAGCGCTTTTTCTCGGGCAGCCGATGACATTTTCTTCCAGGTCTTTTGCAGAATCGTAACCATCTTATCCGGCTCGGTCTTATCGACCAACTCACCGAGTTGATATTGCAATGTCACCAGGCAAAGCCCGTCCTCCAATACTTGGCACTCGGCATCTTCACCCAGATTTTTTTTGAGATTCAAGTCGCGGACGCGCGCGATCACATCTTCCGAATACCCCAATTCGCGCAGGATCTCCGTGGATTTCCGGGCATGAAAACGCTTCAACTCCTCGCGCCAGCGTAAATAACCGGCGCGCGTCATCGGATACGAGTTTCGCGGAATCATCCAACGGCAAATGTGCTGGCAACGCGCTGCCAGCTGCAAGGTTTCGGACGCAGCCGGGCAAAGGCGCAAAACCCAATCAGTAAGCCATTGTGCGTAGATCAGTTCGCGCGGCCGGGCGGCACCAGCAACCAGTAGGAAGTTCGGATCTTGTCCGTTCTCATCGTCAAACCTTTTCAACGCTTGCTCAAATCGAGTTCCAAGTTGCATGTTGCCTCCCTTACCCACCAAAAGTCACACAGGTTGCATCGCTCGCAAATCTCTAAGGATTTGCGAGCGATGCAGGCTAAAGTGATGCCGCGCTCTTTCACTGTTCTTGCTTAAACCATGCCAGATGTTTCCAACGCCGTCTTCGGTTCCTGGTCGATCCTTTTCGGACCAACTTTGGCGCTGATATTGACCGCTCTTGTTTACCTCAGAGGCTGGTTCAAGTTGCGCCGTCTCGCGCCCCAGCGATTCGAAGGTTGGCGCCTTACCTGTTTCCTTGGGGGGTTGGTCACTCTGTTCGTCGCCATTTCATCTCCGCTCGATAGTTTCGGCAGTCTCCTTTTGCAGGTACACATGGTTCAGCACCTGTTGCTCATGATGGTTGCTCCCCCGTTGCTCTTGCTCGGCAACCCATTTTTGCCGCTACTGACCGGCTTACCGCGTCCAATCACCCGTGAAGCAATCGGCCCGTTCCTGGTTTGGCAACCGATGAGACAGCTCGGCCTCTGGCTTACCCATCCCCGCACTGCTTGGATCATCTATGTCGTCCTCACACTCGGCTGGCATCTACCCGCTCCGTATGAATTGACCTTGCATTCCAATGCCTGGCATAAGGCCGAACATATTTGTTTTCTGTTGTCTGCGTTGCTGTTCTGGTGGCCGGTGATACAGCCTTGGCCCAGCCGCCCACAATGGCCACGCTGGACCATGATTCCATATCTGCTGCTCGCCGACATCCAGAATACTGTTCTTTCTGCTTTTCTCTCTTTCAGTGACCGGGTCCTCTATCCGACGTACGAGAAGGTCCCTCATTTCGCTGGGATGACCGCGCTGAGTGATCAGAATATCGCCGGCGCGATCATGTGGGTCCCTGGCTCCATCGCTTACTTGCTCCCGGCCGCGGTAATCGCTGTTCACTATCTTTCACCGCAACGAGCCGGAATGCCCGGGAAGAACATTTCAGCCCGCTTGGCTCGATCCGGAATCGGCAGATCTCATCGACCAAGCATGCGTTGGAGATTCGATTTGCTGGCTAATGCTCAAGTCAGGCGATTGCTCGCTTCACGATGGTTCCGGCGCAGCATTCAACTCGTTATGTTTGTGACTGCCATCTTGATCGTTATCGATGGACTGTTCGGACCACAACTGACGCCGATGAATGCCGCGGGCGTTTTGCCTTGGACCCACTGGCGCGGCTTTACGGTACTGGCTTTGCTCGTCGCCGGTAACTTCTTCTGTTTTGCTTGTCCGTTTACCTTCGTTCGCGATATCGGCCGCAGAATTTTTCCCGCTCGTTGGAATTGGCCTCGGCAGCTCCGGTCCAAGTGGTTGGCCGGCGGGTTGGTCCTGGTTTATCTCTGGAGCTACGAAGCTTTCAGCCTATGGAATAGCCCGTGGCTGACGGCCTGGATTATGATCGGCTATTTCGTTGCTGCGCTGGTCATCGACGGTTTTTTTCGCGGCGCCAGTTTTTGCAAATATGTCTGTCCGATCGGGCAATTTCACTTCGTTCAGTCGCTGGTGTCACCTCTCGAAGTAAAAGTGCGAGACCAGGAGGTTTGTCGTTCCTGCAAGACATTCGACTGTATCCGTGGAAATGCCGAGCACCGCGGGTGCGAATTGCGACTCTTTCAGCCAAAGAAAGAAAGCAATCTGGATTGCACCTTTTGTTTGGATTGCGTGCGAGCTTGTCCCCACGACAATGTTGGAATCATCGCTACCGCGCCGGCCAAGTCGTTATGGATCGATCGGGCGCGCTCTTCGATCGGCCGTTTCGGTCGCCGCCTTGACCTGGCGGTTCTTACCGGAATACTCGTCTTTGGCGCGTTTGCCAACGCCGCCGGGATGGCCTTACCAGTTGAAAATTTTCTCAACTTCGAACGGCTCGATCTGGGTCTTCCGGGAAGGGCTTTCGAACTGGCAATCTTTTTCGGTCTCACGATTTGCGTCATTCCAGCACTCTTGATCGCTGCGTGTGCCTGGATCAGCCGGCGACTCGGTTCCCTCAGCAGCTCTCAGTTGGGGATCGCAAACCGTTTTGTGATGACGCTGGCGCCGCTTGGCGCAAGTGTCTGGCTGGCTCACCTTGGCTTTCACCTTTTCGTCGGATCGCACACATTTATTCCGGTTTTCCAACGCCTCTTGACCGACATTCATCTTCCCTTTTTGGGCCCACCGATCTGGAATATTCGATCCTGGGCATTTCCCGAAATGCTCGATTGGGAATTTCTCGCGATCGACCTTGGTTTCCTGGTGACGCTCTACTCGATGTGGCGGGTTGCCGGCGATATCGGTAAATCTTCGCCGCGTGTATTCCCGATATTCTTGCCGTGGGGGCTCTTGGCAGTGGCGCTATTTGCAGTGGCGATCTGGATCATTTTTCAACCGATGGAGATGCGTGGGACTTTCATGTCCTAGATCATTCATGGAAACGGCCTTGCTGGATAATCACTTGCTGGAAGAGACCTCTCGACAGGCGGCGATGGTCGTGCAGCAATCGTTGACATACTTCAATCTAAGACAGTATGACCGGGCAGAGAACTTGTCCCGGAGGGACCTAACGAAAGTAGCCCGGCACTTCAGTGCTGGGTCAAGATTTTTTAACGCGATACGTCCCGTCAGGGACGATCGATCTTTTCCATCGTCCCTGACGGGACAGACATCACTTTTTAACGACGCCCCAGCACTGAAATGCTGGGCTACTTTCACGGAATCCCTTCGGGATCGACGGACCTCATGCGATTGATCTGTACCGCCATTTTGATGTTCTCGAGCTGCGGAATTGGATTGGCAGATGGAGGAGCGGTGCAACTTCAGGCAACCGCTCCACCCTTTGTCATAACCGTGTTCACCGATCCACCGCAGTGCCGGGCGGGCCAAGTAGATCTCAGCGTGTTAGTTCAAGAAGAGAAAGGCCCGGTTCTCGATGCCCAGGTTGTGGCTTCCCTCTCAGCGGTGGATCCAGCAAAGACGAGTCCCAGCGCTGCCTGGCTCCCTCCCGCTTGTGCGAGCACAGCAGCGCCCAATCTCCAAAACGTACCGCTGCAGATCTCTCAGGGAACAAATCGCTTGTTTTACTCGACCATGATTCAGATACCGTACGACGGGCGCTGGCAGCTCCAGGTCAGCGTTCGCCGCGGAATGGATCACGCAACCGTCCAAGGAATCCTGAATGTCGATCCGCCCTTGCCCCCAGCGACCGCCTATTGGCAGTGGTTTCTGCTGCCATTGCTGGCAATCGGCGGCTTCACTTTGAATCGACACATTCGAGCAGAGCGCAAACAGAAGACCGCAAAGACAGATTTTAAAGCAGGAGATCGCAGAGACCACGGAGTTGCATAGCCGCAACCAAAAATTACGCCGTGAGAAGTGATTGGTGATTAGTAAATCAACAGCGGTGCTGGTTGGAGAGAACAGGAATCAGGTTCGGCGCTTGGCGCAAGGGGTAGCGGCGACTGGCCTGTCCGACATAGTCAGGTTTGTCAGGTTGTCGGTAGGTTCGCCGGGGACGACGTCGGATCCTTTTAAGGAGCCTCGTGTTCCCGGCTAAAGTGGTGGAACGAAGCGATTGGGGCGGCGGACCTAAAGGCGCAGTCGCCCTCGCTCGCCATCACCCTGTGCAGTACTGTTCGGGCGAACGACGCCGAGGCGACTGCGTTTTCAGGCCGGGGTCTACGAGTCACCCCGTTCGGGTTAGTAAGTTCAATGACACGAGGTGCTTCGGTTGGACAGTCGCCGAAATCCGGCCCGTTACCTGAAAAGACCTTTCCTGCCAGCCTTATTCCTGGAGAGTGAGAAGGAAATCCTCGCAGGAAAACAAGATTTGCGAGGAGAGTAGCGCAAGGGAAGGACTGCTTCTGAGCGACTAGGGCTCAATGGTCGCGATTGAGCGGATCGTTCTTGAATTGGCAACCGTCGTTTTGAGTTTTTCAGTGCGCGAGGTTCCGCGTCCTCGGGAACCGATCTCGAAATTGAACGCAACTTAGCTTAAGCAACGCCATGTCATCGTAACAATTGGAGCCCACAGATACGAAGGTCTTTGAGATCGGTCCTCCCCTTTGTGATCTCTGCGATCTCCTGTTCAAAGTGTGTCTTTGCGTCCTCCGGTTTGGAGTCTGTATCTGAACGAAATGCGGAATTCTACGTCTTAAACTCTGTGCAACGTTTACGCCTACCTCTTCTGATTTTTGTCGTAGTGGTGGTCAGCCTTCTCTTTGGCGGAGGAATCGCACTTTACAGTTTTGTGCACGGCGACGCCTGCCGCCAATGGCTAACCCGTCGATTAAATCATTCCTTACGCGTAGACGGCAAGCTGGAGCCGATCATCTGGAGTGGCATGACGTTTTCTTCGTCGGGCTATTCCGGGCCGGGCCAGGCGAAGAGTCGGATCAACTCATTGGATGCGAACGGCATTTCTGCTCATTTGAATTGGCCAAGCCTACTTGCCCGAACCTGGGATCTTGACCAGGTCAGCGTCGATAGAGCCAACGTTTACGTGGGAAAACCCATCGCCAGTCAAGGAGAGCAAAAGCACGCGAGCAGTAGCTCAGGGATCAACCTCCCTCATTTCTTCGCCTTCGATTTCCAAATCGATCATATCACGGTGAATCAAGGCAACTTGCATTGGTCGGCCGGCCAAAAACAGGCTGGCGAGTTGCTGGGAACCAAGATCGTTGCCACTCGCCGGGGAGAAGATTCGTGGGACGTCTCCGCATCGGGGGGGAAAGGTCATCACGCCGGATTGCCTCCGGTAACACTCGATTCGCTCTCGGCATCAACTGGATCAAAAGGCATTACCATCACTCAGGCCAGGCTGTTTGGAGAAGGCGGCGGCACAATCTCACTCAACGGCTTCGTTGCACTCGACGAGAACCAAATCTCGCGAATTCATACGGAGTTCAGTGGCGTATCGATCAATGATCTTTACCCGGAAACTTTGCACCTGAACGGGATTGCCTCTGGGAACGCTGATTACGCCGGCACCATTCAGCGAGAGGACGCCGGAGCGATTACCGGGTCACTACACATCGATAAACTGCGGATGGACTGGTCGGTGTTCTTGGGGAAAGTCGGGTCGTTCATCAAGATTTCTGGAATGGACGATTGGTCGCTCGACTCCGTGGATACGCAAGTAATCTATCGCGACCAGCACATCGAGTTTTCTCATCTGGTCGCGAAATTTCAAGATCAGGCAAAGATCGAAGGGAATGGGACCATCGATTCCGGCCAAATCAACGCCACATTTTCGCTGGGTCTTTCCGCTGCGATTTTGAAATGGCTACCGGGCGTGCAACAAAAGGTCTTTACCGAGGAACGAGACGGCCTTTATTGGGCGCCAGTGCAGCTGACCGGCACTCCGCAAAATCCAAAGGAAGATCTCTCCAAGCGGATCTCGAGTGCGCTCCAGGAGAGCGTGGGCAAAGAGCTCAAAGATCAAGCCAAAGATGCGCTTAAGAGCTTTCTTGATTTACTCAAGCATTAGCGGCAAGGATGCGTAGCCGGACGCTTCCACCGAAGTTTTGGATTTGGGGAAATCGAGCGGAAGCGTCCGACTACGCACCTTTGCCGCTATGCAGAACCCAAAACTTCGACCGAATGTCGCGGCGATCGTCCGACGGCCCGACGGACGCATTCTCGTCGGCGAACGATCCGATTGGCCCGGTTGCTGGCAATTCCCGCAGGGCGGAATCAACAATTCAGAAACGCCCGAACAAGCTTTGCAAAGAGAACTCCAGGAAGAGATCAGCCTGCCGCCCGATTCCTATCGCGTCACCGCGCGGCGCGGGCCCTATCGCTATCTTTTTATGCCGGGCCGCAAGAAACAAGGATTCGACGGCCAGGAGCAAATCTATTTTTTAATTGATTTGCTTCCTGGCCACTCCGAACCCTCGCCTCATACGCCCGATCCTGAGTTTCGTGCGATTCGCTGGATCTGGCCGCATGAGCTCGAAATTTCCCAGATTCCCGGTTTCAAGCGCGAAGTTTACCGTCAAATGATGTCGGATTTTTTTCACGTATCACTCTGAAATTTTCGCAAGTTTGGTAAATTCCCTTTGACTCAAGCAATTAATTCCGGCATCACCATGAGCGTATGCTCACCTTGGGAATGTTCCTCTTTCTTGGCTCAGCTCTTCTTGCTTGCGTCTGGTGGGTTTGTATTAAGGATGATCCAGACCGGACGCATTGAGGTCGATTTAGTCGATCCTTCAGGGGCTCTAAAACTTTCTAAAAAATGGGTATGAAGCGATCGCGCGCTTCTAGTAAAGAGAAGCAAAACGGCATATCCTTAACGAAAATTCGTTCTCTGGTTTCCTTGATCGCCTCAAGCGAAACCTTAGGATAGGGAAGATTTGGCTGAATTTCAGGAACTCGCTCGACTGACAACAACCTTCCAAGCTTGCTTCCACTCCAGGATTTCGACAGAATAACGGCGAAATGAGATCCGTTGGCTGGCTTCGGTTCATCTGGGAAGCAAGGCTGCTGCCGGAAACCAGCTATATCATAGAGCAACCATACTTAATTCGGCGAGCTGCACGCTCGGAAAAATCGCAGGTCTGGGCCGTCATAAAAAGCTGTTTTGCTCAAGATGCCTGCTGGAACGACGTTGTCGTTGCCTTAATCCCGCCACTTCGTCACGAGTTCGAAGAGAAGTTTGCTCATCATCGAGACATTGACTGTTTGGTGATCACCAATGGTAACCGGGTGATCGCGGCTTCCTTGGTAAACGTTGAGGTCGAAGCGGAAAATCATCTTTGTTCTGGCCCCTGCATTAGCAGTGAATATCGGAACCGCGGTTTCGGGTCTTTGCTCCTGAAGGAATCTTTGCTGCTGGCGGCCAAAGCCGGTTGCACTGTGATTTATGGTGTGACTCGGGCCACCGGCCCAGCGGCTAAATTCGTATACCCAAAATACGGGGGAAAACCAAGCCCCTATATCGTTGATCTCGGGCAGCCGGTGGGCCTTCGCAATAGCCGATAGTCAATCGCTAAAAGAGGGCGGGCACCGGACGGCGGAGGGATCCGTCCCGCTAGGGTTTGTCGGATTTTGCTGAGCGAAAATGCGCTGGGTTTTTAGCGGCGAAGCTGTGATAGAGCCGATCGTTCACCATCAACAAAGTCCAGCTTCTGAATTCTTTTTCGTTGAAAATTGCTTCAACTTTTATAAGTGTTCATACGAACACAATGCCGACTGCCGATAAAATCATCCAACTCCGGAAAATTTTGACCGAACGTTTCCCACAAGGAACTCTCCCTACTTCCACATTTTTATCCACGGGAGTGACCGGTTTGGATCATTCGCTCAGTGGCGGATTACGGATAGGCTCCGTTGCCCAAGTCGTTGTCCCCCATCCAAGTGGAGGCAGCGCTCTTTTACTGCACGATATCATCCAAACCATGCAACACCGGTTCGTTGCATTGATCGACGGAAAAAACAGTTTCGAGCCGCTCACCGAGACCCCTTTCTTGCTTTGGTTACGCTGCCAAAACGCCACTCAAGCAACCAAAGCCGCTGATCTCCTTATCCGAGACGGTAATTTTGCTCTCACCATTCTCGATTTGAAACAAAATAGCCCCCGGGAACTCAGAAAAATTCCCGCAACCACCTGGTACCGCTTGCAGCGAGTTGTTGAAGAAACTCGCGCCACTCTGCTGCTCCTGACTCGTTACTATATTTCAGGTAGCTCATATGTCGCGCTGCAGATCAACCAGCATCTGCAAATGACAGACCTTTCGCAGATTTCTTCCGTCATTTCCGATTCCCTGCCAATCGAGTTTTTATACCGCAAAACTTTCGTGGAGACCGAGTATGCCAGCGCATAAAACTCGTTTATTTGCCGTCATCTATACCCCCTATTATCGCCTGCAATGTGCTCGCCAAAAGCGATTGCAAGCTTTGCCCGAAGCGGTCACTGCCAGCAATCAGTTAGAGCTCTCGATCGAAAAGCCCATGCTCGACTGTCCGGGCTCGTTGAGCGTCAAAATCGAGGAAGAAAAGCCGGCGGCTCTCATTGATGCGGAAGGCACCCGAATTATTGAGATCAATCCGGCTGCGGCCACCACCGGCGTAGAGATCGGGGTTACTACCAGTTTGGCTTTGGCGCGAACGTCCGAGCTACAACTCTTTGCACCCGCCCCTGAACTGGAACGTCAGCAGCAATCAGCCCTCCTGCAGCTTTGTTATCGTTATTCTCCTTATCTGGAGAATACGGCGGCCGGTGTCTGTACACTCGATTTAAAAGGCAGGAAAGAGACCAATCAAGAATGGTGGACACGCGAACTCTTGGCCCAATGGCGCTCCTTGGGTTTTATCGCCCAGGTTGGGGTTGGTCCCAATCCGGAAGTAGCCTGGCAAGCCGCCAAAATTGCTAATCCATTTCTGCAGGTGACGGCAGAAAGCAGTTTACTCCAATCGCTTCCTTTAGAATCGTTGCATCCTTCTCCTTATCTTTTCGATATTTTACGAAATTGGGGGATTCGAACTTTAGGCGCGCTTACCCGATTACCTCGAGAAGAGATCGGACAACGTCTAGGATTAGAAGGATTATCGTTATGGGACCGAGCGGCCGGTAAATCCAAAAACGTCCTCAAACAAACCCAACCACCCGAAACTTTTATTGAGACGGTCGATCTTGAGCATCGTTTAGAAACTTTAGAACCGTTGTTGTTTCTACTTCGGCGATTTCTCGAACGGCTTTCTCTGCGAATCACCGCCGTCTATCGGTTTATTGCCGAAATTCGGCTCGCTCTTACCCTGGAAGACGGAGAGAAAATTGTCCGAAATTTACAAATCCCCGCACCGACTCGTGATGTCGAAGCCCTATTTCGGATCGCTTCGCAATATCTTGATACCGTTCAGACCAGTGCACCCATAGTGGGATTTGAGCTCGAAGCCATTCCCAGCAACCCAGGGCAAAACCAATTCGATCTTTTTCAGAGTGGTCTCAAGGATCCTAATCGTTTTTTTCAAACTTTAGCGCGATTGGCCGCTCTGCTTGGAAACGACCAAGTCGGTATTCCAGAAAAACTGAATACTCATAAACCGGATAGCGTGCGATTACGTATGCCAACCTTCGATTGGTCGGGGACCGATCAAGCCGAGCGCAAACATTTGAGAATCGGTGTGCCTCTTCGCCGTTACCGGCCGGCACTTCCGGCCGAAGTACAATTAAATAAAGAGAAACCGATTTGGATCTGCAGTCAGACAGTGACTGGCCAAGTCCGGGTAGCTCGAGGTCCCTGGCGTACCTCAGGAAACTGGTGGAACGCAGATCGCTGGGATACGCAGGAATGGGACATAGAGCTGGAAGATGGCGCTCTTTATCGGTTGGCATTA
Organism: Chthoniobacterales bacterium; assembly: GCA_035710445.1. Classification (GTDB taxonomy): domain Bacteria; phylum Verrucomicrobiota; class Verrucomicrobiia; order Chthoniobacterales; family JAFAMB01; genus DASTDH01. Next base: position 9,339 of record DASTDH010000219.1, on the reverse strand, counting down.
AACGCAGGAAGGTGGGTGATCGTCGGCGTCTACGATTGAGAGGAGTTACAGGTTACAGGTTGCGAGTTTGGCTACATTCGTCCCGAAGGGACGCAACGAAAGTAGCTCTGCACTTTAGTGCTGGGAAAAGGTACAAAAAGACTTATCCGTCCCGATAGGGACGATCGATTATCACGTTAATTGAAGTCGCATTGGAAGTGAAGAGCTGAATGTTTCTATCGTCCCCTCCGGGACGGATGTGTCTTTGCACCATTTCCCCAGGAATAAATTCCTGGGCTACTTTCGTTACTTCTCTCCGGGACAATCCCTGTGACCCTTTGGGCAGAACCAACTCCCTGGCTCCTGACTTCTGGCTTCCGGCTCCCGACTCCTAGCTTCTGGCTCCTAGCCCCTATGAAACCCTACATCGAACTTCATGCCCGTAGTGCCTTCAGCTTTTTGCGCGGAAGTTCTGCACCAGAACACCTGGCCTATCAGGCAGCCGATCTGGCACTGCCCGCCGTTGCTCTATGTGATCGGGATGGTGTTTTTGGCGCACCCCGCTTTCATACCGCAGCCCAGGAATCGAAAATTCGATCGCTCATCGGCTGCGAATTAACGATGGAAGACGGCTCGGTTCTCCCAGTCATCGTACAGTCACGGAATGGATACCAGAATCTTTGCCGTTTGCTTTCTCGAGCAAAATTACGCGCACCAAAAAATGAGAGCTCCATCGGCTGGAATGAGCTGGTTGAGTTTCGCGAAGGTCTGCTCGGTTTGACCGGAGACGAAGAGGGACCTCTCCAGCGAGCATTGCGAGAGGGTAATCTGACCAAAGCCGACGAACGGTTAGCCGACTTAAAACGGTGTTTCGGCGCAGACGGCGTGTTTGTTGAGCTTCAGCGGCATCATCTTCGAGAAGAACCTTGGTTTGAGCAGCAACTGATTCTTCTGGCTGAAAAACATCGGCTCAAATTGGTCGCTACCAATGGCGTTCTGTACGCCACTTCTGACCGTCGCCCAATATTGGATGTTTTCACCTGTGCTCGCCATCACACCGATCTCGATCATGCCGGTCGCGTTCTTGAACCAAATTCAGAACGCCAACTAAAGGACGCAAAAACCATGTATCAACTTTTCGCTGATCTGCCCCAGGCAGTAGCAAACAGTGCAGCAATTGCGGCTGGCATCGATTTTACTCTCGAAAATTTGGGATACCAATTCCCGAGTTTTCCCGTTCCACCGGGAGAAACGATGGATAGCCATCTGGAGACCGTCACCTGGGATGGAGCCCGTAACCGTTACGGCACAATGACTGCATCGGTACGTGATCAAATTGAGCGGGAATTAGCTCTTATTCACAAGCTCGGTTTTCCCGGTTATTTCCTGATTGTTTGGGATATTATTAATTTTTGTCGACGCTCAAATATCATGGTGCAAGGGCGTGGCAGTGCCGCCAATAGCGCTGTCTGTTATAGCTTAGGGATTACCGCGGTAGATCCGGTGGGCGGGAAGCTTTTATTTGAGCGCTTTCTCAGTGAAGGCCGAAAAGGATGGCCCGATATCGATCTCGATCTCCCCAGTGGCGATCGTCGAGAAAGAGTGATCCAGGAAATTTATCGACGTTACGGCCGTTTGGGTGCGGCCATGACCGCCAATGTTATTTCCTTTCGGGGTCGTAGTGCGATGCGAGAGACCGGCAAGGCGCTCAATTTACCCGAAGACGTCATGGATCGGTTTTCTCGGTTACAGGCCAATGGCGATTTTCCGCATACGCTCTCTGCTCGTGATCAATTGCGCCAAGCGGGGCTCCCAATCGACCATCCTCGATTGAGCGCTTTCCTGGAGATTTTTCATGCCATGCAGGGATTACCACGACACTTGGGCCAACACTCCGGCGGCATGGTGATCTGCGAGGGACAACTCGATTCGGTTGTTCCACTGGAAAACGCAACCATGCCCGGACGTACAGTCATCCAGTGGGATAAAGAGGATTGCGAAGATCTGGGTATCGTCAAAGTCGATTTACTCGGTCTGGGAATGATGGCGGCCTTGCAAGACGCCATTGAAATTTGTGCCCAACGTGGTCGACCCGTCGATCTGGCTCAGCTACCTAAGGACGACCCAGAGACCTATGACATGCTCTGTGCGGCTGATACGGTGGGCGTGTTTCAGGTCGAAAGTCGGGCGCAAATGGCCACCTTGCCTCGCATGAAACCGCGTGAGTTTTACGATCTGGTGATCGAGGTAGCAATTATCCGTCCGGGACCCATTCAAGGACATCTGATGCATCCCTATCTGGCTCGGCGCGAAGGCACGGAACCGATCAGTTATTTAGATGATCGGTTAAAACCGGTTCTCGAACGCACATTGGGTGTTCCACTCTTTCAGGAACAAATGCTCAAAATCGCGATGGTCATGGCCAATTTTTCCGGAGCTGAAGCCGAAGAGCTCAGACGCGCTATGAGCTTTCATCGTTCCCAGGAACGCATGCAACGCGTAGAAAAAAATTTGCGGACAGCACTAGCCGCCAACCAGATTAACCCCAAAGTGGCAGAGGAGATCGTAACCGCCATTTCTTCTTTTGCACTTTATGGATTTCCGGAATCACATGCGATCAGCTTTGCCTTGATTGCCTATGCCAGTTCCTGGTTGAAGGTGCATCGGCCCGCGGAATTTTACGTCGGTTTACTCAACAATCAGCCGATGGGATTTTATTCTTCCGCTACCCTGATTAAAGACGCGCAGCGCCGCCATCTCCGGGTATTGCCAGTTTCCGTGGTGCACTCCGACTGGCTCAGCAGCGTGGAATCAGATCAGACCATCCGTCTCGGGTTTCGCCTCACTCAAGGTATTCAGCAGACCGCCGTGACAAAAATGATCGAAGAACGTAGCCGCCGCCCTTTTACAGATCTGGTCGACTTTCGCGCACGCACTCAATTTGCTCGCGATGAACTTCGGACTCTAGCCAAGGCCGGAGCGTTAAATCCGCTGACTACACATCGTCGTCAGGCGCTTTGGTCGGTCGAAGCAGAGTTTTATCAAGGTGAATTGTTCAATCCAGATCCAGAAACGAGTGCGCCTCTGTTGCCGATGGAACCGATTGAAAGATTGACCTCCGATTTTGAAACGACGCGATTAACCGTTGGCCCTCATCCGGTCGCTTATTTGCGATCAATGTTGCCCCAGGACATTTGGAGGAGTATCGACCTGCCGCAAGCGCCCAATGGCAGCCGGATCCGGATAGGCGGTCAGGTGATTTGCCGGCAACGACCCGGCACCGCCAAAGGATTTGTTTTCATCAGCTTGGAAGACGAGACCGGTATCAGCAACGCCATTGTTACCCCACCATTATTCGAAAAATATCGGCTCGTGATTACCCAGGAATCCTTTCTCTTGATTGAAGGAATTCTTCAGATCCATTCTGATGTGATTCACGTCCGAGCAAAAACCATCGAACGGCTCCCTGCATTCGCTTTAGAGCACGCCGATTCGCATGATTTTTGTTAGATCGGCAAGCACTAATTGGCAATCTGCTAAACACAGTCTCAGCGGCCACAACTCTGCGAGCAGGAGCGCCGGAGGCAGGTTTCAGGATAGTCTAGGTATGTGTCGGATTTACCGCGAAGCGGTTACAGGGCTCAGCCCAGGGTTTCAACCCTGGGATGCCGTCCCACCTTCGCCCAATGGTTCGCCAACAATCCGTTCACGAAAAGCTGGAACGGATGCTAAAACATGATCGGCAACAGGATCAGGCTCAGATCGGCTCGAGAACCGAAGATCAGCATGGCTAGTGGACTCCCATTGCCAGGGTCTTTTTAACCGAACAGAAATACACTGCGATCGAGTCCTCTCGATTCAGTTTTTCGGCACGGCAAGCAAGATAAATCAGCATCGGTAATTGTCGATTGCCGGCCAGGGAAGCCGCGAGCTAGGCGGTCGCTCGGCGGCCGAGGTATGGCGGTTCGACCTTGGATACGGCGGGCCCGAGACAGGCCGCCCTACCAAATTCGGCCGTCTGCTGCCGCACACACCCAACCTCGCTACGCTTCGCCACACAATCACCCTCATTGCTTACCGATTACTGATTACTGATTACCGTATAGCGATTCGCCCCACCCAACTCCTGGATTCTGGCGTCTAGATTCCCCAGTTCGCTTGACTTTCGCTCATTCTACGGTTCGTTGAGTGCCCGGCTGAGCCCTACCGCACCCGCCCTTGCGGAAACACCGTGCGGGGGTTTGCGAACGTCGAGGACTTTCTGCATGTCTGCTCCGACTGAAAATCTAATTCTGGAACGTCTCAAGGCAGTGAAATTTCCGGGCTACAGCCGCGACATCGTAAGTTTCGGGCTGGTCAAAGAGCTAAAGGTATCCGGGACCGATGTGTTTGTGCGGTTGGAGGTGGCTACCACCAACCCAAGCATCCCCGAGACTTTAAAGCGGAACGCCGAAAGCATTCTGCGGGAGACGCCGGGCATCAGTTCGACCAAGGTAGTGATCGATATTACTAATCCGCCCGATGTCGCGCCCCCCGGCCAAACCGGCACTACCGCGATTGCGGGAGTAAAGTACGTCATCGCCGTCGCCAGTGGCAAAGGCGGAGTCGGCAAATCCACGGTAGCCGCGAATCTCGCCGCCGCACTGAGTTTGGCCGGAGAACGGGCCGGACTTTGTGACTGCGATATCTACGGGCCGAGTATTTCTCTTATGTTCGGTGCTGTGCATGAGCAGCCTATGGCTACCTCCGAAAACATCATTATTCCAATCGAGCGCTACGGGATCAAACTGATGTCGATGGGATCCCTCTTAGATGACACATCACCAGCAATCTTGCGAGGCCCCATGGTCACCCGGGCTACCCAACAGTTCCTGCGCCAAGTCGATTGGTCCGGACTCGACTATCTGGTGCTCGATTTGCCGCCCGGGACCGGTGATATTCAACTTACGATCGTTCAAACCGTGGCTCTCTCTGGAGCCGTGATTGTCACCACACCGCAAGAGGTAGCCTTGATCGATGCAAGAAAAGCGAGCGCGATGTTTGCCAAAGTGAATGTTCCGGTGCTGGGCCTCGTCGAAAACATGAGCTATTTCGTCTCACCCACTGATGGCCAGCGTTTTGATATCTTTGGTTCGGGCGGCGGTGTTCGCGAAGCCAGTCGCTTGCGGGTACCCCTCCTCGGCCAAATTCCCATCGACTTACAAACTCGCGAAGCCGGAGATCGTGGTATGCCGGTCGTTCTCGAAAAGCCAAACGGTCCGGTTGCAAGCGTGTTCCTCGCCATGGTCGATCTCCTGCGGCAGCAAGTCGAAACGACATCCCACGGGGTTGAGAATGAGCGGCATGGTTATTAGTAGATCAGCCGGGAGACGAGCGAGCCCTCTCGACGGGCTGCTACGGGTTCGCCTCACGAGAGAAAACGAGCCATCGCTCCGCGGAGCGGAGTTTCAGCGACCTATCGGCCGGTCCACATCTCTTCATATGGGATACACAAGCTACCGCATTGCTGTGCAGCAAAGTCCGACAGGCTGCTTTTCGCATTGACTCCGGAATTCACTTATCGACACACTCAATTGTCAGAAAATGGAACCCCCGAAGGATGACCCCACGGATCTGGTAAAGAACTCTGCCCTGTACAAGGAATTTCTGGCGGAGAGAGAAGAAATCCTTCGTCACAAGTGGATTGAGAGCGAAAAGGTCGGGTACGATATCGGGTTTGAACGAGCATTGCTCGACTGGATCGTGAAGCATCGCTCGGCTTGGCGCGAAAAGCGTCAGCGCGCGGCCAAGGGCGGATAGTTCAACCCTTAGGGCTTGCAATCGAGTGCGTTGTTAAATAGTAAATTTGGTGAGAGACCAGCGGCCGTATAGACGGGCGGCTAGAGTTCTCGCTTCGCGAAAGAGAACTAAAATGCTCTTTCTGCGCGAAGCGAAGTTCGAGCAACCCGTTGAGAGGGGCGAGATATTTTATATCGGGCCATCGAGCTACTTTCAGCTGGGCCTTTAAGTCCGACAGGCTGCTGTGGCCTTTAAAGCAATCCTGAGAGGTTGCTAAGGTGACTTATGGCGAGCTCTGTCCTAATCCTGGATGAAGAAGCGATTGCGCGCGCGTTGCGGCGGATCGCGCATGAGATTCTTGAACATAATCCCGCGTCGGGAAAGCTCGTGCTCGCGGGCATCCCCCTCCGCGGAGTGGCGCTGGCTGAACGGTTAGCCGATCAGCTCGGGCAAATCGAAGGGGTCCGCCCGGAGACCGGCGTCATCGATATCTCGATGCATCGAGACGATCTTGGCCTGCGTGCCCGCCTTCCGGACGTCTACGAGACCCGTCTCCCTCTGCACCTCGAAAGCCTGACTGTTGTACTCGTCGATGATGTGCTTTTCACCGGCCGAACCTGCCGAGCTGCAATGGACGCGATCACCTCTTTCGGTCGACCTGCTCGTATTCAGCTAGCGGTGTTGGTCGATCGAGGACATCGCGAACTCCCGATTCGACCCGATTATGTCGGCAAAAATCTGCCCACCGGCCGCTCCGAGCTAGTCAGAGTGCGACTGGTAGAAACCGACGGCCAAACTGACTCGGTCAATGTCGAAAAACCATGAAAAGTTCTTCCTCCGCGATTGAAAAGAACCAAACTCGTAACTGGTCACGCAAAGACCTGATCAGCATCCGGGAACTGGAAATCTGGGAGCTCGAACATATTCTCGATTCGGCGGCTGCGTTTAAGACGGTCGGCTCTCGCGATATCAAAAAGGTTCCAGCGTTGCGTGGGAAGACGCTGGTTAATTTTTTCGTTGAACCGAGCACGCGCACTCGTACCTCCTTTGAACTCGCCGCTTTTCGACTGAGCGCCGACGTAGTCAACATCGCGGCCAGCACTTCGAGCTTACAGAAGGGTGAGACACTGAAGGACACCGCACTGAATCTGCAGGCGCTGCACGCAGACATTATTGTGTTACGGCATAGCTCGGCCGGGGCGGCTAAATTTCTCTCGGAGCGACTAGAAGCAAGTGTCATCAATGCCGGTGACGGCGCGCATGAACATCCGACCCAAGCCTTGCTTGATGTATTTACAATCCGTGAGCGAATGGGGCGTGTTTCCGGACTCCATATTGCGATTGTCGGCGATATTCTATTCAGCCGAGTAGCGCGCTCTAACATCTGGGCACTAAAAAAACTGGGAGCACACGTGACATTGGTTGGACCGAGCACATTGGTTCCTCGCAGCTTTGAGGCGATCGGGGTTAACGTTGTTCGCCGACTGGATGACGTGTTGGAAACCGCCGATGTGATCAATCTGCTGCGCATTCAGATTGAGCGTCAGCGTAAAGAATATTTCCCCAGCCTGAACGAATACATTCGTTTCTTTGGGCTTACCAAAGATCGGGCCGAGAAGCTGAAGCCCGGCTGCCTGATCATGCATCCTGGACCGATCAATCGCGGGGTGGAACTCGACAGCGATCTGGCCGACGGCGCGCACAGCGTCATTCTGGATCAGGTCACTAACGGATTGGCCGTCCGGATGGCGGTTCTTTATCTCTGCTCGACGGCGGGAAGGAAAATTCGATGAGCAAACCAGTGTGCCGCTTCCGAATAACGATGACGTCGCCGCCGAGACCGCGGATGTGCGCCAACCTAGAGCTCTAGTTGTGAAGCGTTCTGCGAGCAATAGGCGCGTCCCGGGAGGACTTAGCGAAAGTAGCCCAGCACTCCAGTGCTGGGTTTGGACATCTAGAGGCGACGCGTCCCGACAGGGACGATGGAGTTTTTCGCAGGTCATGAGGTGTCGCGAGCGGTTACCTGAAATCGTTTCTATCGTCCCTCCGGGACGGATCGGTGTGTATTACCCTTACCCAGCAATAAATTGCTGGGCTACTTTCATAGGGTCCCTGCGGGACGAGTCCCTGGAAAGGCGCGTTCGGTGTTCCATCCCAAGGCTTAGTACCAAAGTGCGTCTGCGGTTTCAGTCATTTCCAAAAGGGCGGACACCTCTTGTCAACGCCAACGCGGTTCGGACCGTCGGCCGGCGACGCATTTCCAACGGCAAGTGACACCACTGGTATATGCAAGACGCTACACTAATCATTCAAGGCGGGAAAATAATCGATCCGGCAACCGGCCGCAATGAGGTTGCAGACTTGTACGTTGTGGACGGCAAAATATCGTCTGCACCACCTCCAGACGGCGCACCAATCATTCCAGCCGACGGTCTGGTCGTGGCTCCCGGATTAATCGACATGCATGTTCATTTTCGCGAACCGGGCCAGACGCACAAAGAGACCATTGCCACCGGAAGCCGGGCGGCTGCCGCGGGTGGATTTAGTTCGGTCGTTTGCATGCCCAATACCAGTCCACCCACCGACGACCCGAGCGGAGTAGCCTGGATTCTCGATCGAGCGCGGCAGACTGCCGGCATCAATATCTATACTACAGGCGCGATAACCCGAAGCCTTGCCGGCGAAGAGATGGCGCCGATCGGATCGATGGTCCAGGCCGGTATTGTTGCGATTACCGATGACGGCCATTGCGTACAGAATCATGAACTCATGCGGCGTGCAGTCGAATATGCTCGCATGTTTGATCTGGCCGTCCTCGATCACTGCCAAGACTACTATCTCGTCGGCGACGGTGTAATGCATGAAGGCTACTGGAGCACTATCCTTGGATTACCGGGGTGGCCACGAGCCGGCGAAGAACTCATGGTGATGCGTAATATCCTGTTGGCCGAGCTCTGCGGCACTCGCATTCACTGCCAACATTTGAGTTCAGCCGGAAGCGTCCGCCTTCTTCGCAACGCGCGCGGACGCGGCGTAGCCATTACCGGCGAACTTTGTCCTCATCACATCGCGTTAACCGATAAGGCGATCAGCTCGTTCGATACCAACTATAAGATGAACCCTCCTCTACGCGCCCAAGAAGATATCGACGCATTGATTGAAGGGGTGGCCGAGGGCACCATTACCATATTGGCCAGCGATCATGCGCCGCACGCGACTTTCGAAAAAGAGGTCGAATTCGATCAAGCGCCTTTTGGCATTCTTGGGTTAGAGACTGAACTCGCCATCTTCCTCACCATTCTCCTCCATCGCGAAAAAGCGATCTCGCTCGATCAGGTAATCGCCATGTATACTGTTAACCCTGCTCATCTGCTTCGCTTGCCCAAAGGAACGTTGCGCCCGGGAGCTGACGCCGATATTACCTTGATCGATCCCAACCTCGAATGGGTTTATTGGAAGGAGAAATCGCTCTCCCGATCCAGAAATACGCCGTTCGACGGCAAACAGTTTAAGGGCCGCGCAGTCCGCACCATCGTGGCGGGGAAGACCGTTTGGGAGTTGGGAGCGGACGGGTGAGACGCT
>DASTDH010000218.1:0-7124 GCA_035710445.1 Chthoniobacterales bacterium | reverse complement strand
GAGTGGCATCAAGGGTTGGACATTGCCATTCGGGCGTTGCAAAAGCTTCGCTCTCGGGCTCCCGGTGTGGAATTTCACATCTACGGCGACGGCATCATGAAACCGAAACTGGAAGAGTTGGCGAGGGACCTCGGGCTAGGCCGCAGCGTTCAATTCTTCAAACCGTTGCGGCTGCACGAAATTGCCGACGTAATGGCCACAGCCGACCTCGGGGTGGTGCCTAAGCGGGCGGATTCTTTTGGGAACGAAGCTTATAGCACCAAAATCATGGAGTTCATGTCCGTGGGTGTGCCGACGGTGGTGTCGAGCACAAAGATCGATCGCTATTACTTCGACGACTCGGTGGTGCGTTTTTTTGAGTCGGGAAACGCGGAGGCGTTGGCTGACGCGATGTACGAAGTTCTTCACCATCCACAAATGCGCAGCGGCATGGTGGAACGAGGCTTGAAATATGTCTCTTTAAACAGCTGGGAGAATCATAAACTGGAGTACCTCCAACTGGTTGATTCCCTTTGTACCCGGAAGTGATTCATGTTCTCGACGCGCCTTGATCGCCTGGTAAGCCTTTACTTATCGAGACCGCTACGCCGCGCGGGTTGGGGAAGACCCGGAACGTGGCTACCGATTTTGATGTATCACAGCATATCGTCGGATTCGGAGAAAGGAGTGGGCCCGTACTATCGTCTGGTCACCAGTCCGCAGCGGTTTGCGGAACAGATGCAGTGGCTGGCTGAGCTGGGATACGTTGGGCTGGCGCTGGAAGACGCGTTGCCAACGTTGGCCCAAGGGAGGCTGAACGGGCGACATCCGGTAGTCATCACCTCTGATGACGGGTTTCGCGATTTCCATGTCGCCGCCTGGCCGGTCCTTCGGCGTTACGGTTTCACTGCGACTGTTTATCTACCCACCGGTTTCGTTTCGCGGGAACGCAAGTCGTTTCGGGGCAGGCAATGCCTGACCTGGGATGAAGTTCGGGAACTGCGACGATACGGGGTTCGTTTTGGATCGCACACCGTCAACCATCCGAAACTCTACGAACTGTCATGGAGCCAGATCGAAAGTGAGGCGAGAATTTCCAAGGAGCGCATTCAACAGGAGTTGCAGGAAGAGGTAACCAGTTTCGCCTACCCGTACGCGTTTCCCCAGGAAGATAGTGCTTTCCGGCGAACGATTGCCGGGCTGTTACGAGAGCAAGGTTACCGAAGTTGTGTTACCACGGTGGTCGGACGCTCTCAGGCAGGCGACGACCCGTTGTTCCTGAAGCGATTGCCAGTCAACTCCTGCGATGATCGGAGGCTGTTCGAGGCCAAGCTGGAGGGCGCATATGATTGGCTGGGTCCGGCCCAATATGCTTACCGGCAAATCAAGCGGTCGACCACTTTGCGCCGCGGTCGCTCGCACGCTGCCCAGCCTCAAGTGGAAGCCAGTGCCCAATGAATGACCAATCGTCCAATTTTGCGGTGTCGGTGATTATCGTCAGCTGGAACGCGCGCAAGTATCTGCTGCAATGTCTGGCTTCGCTGACGGGTCAAGCCTGCCGCTATCCGATGGAAATCCTCGTGGTGGACAATGCCTCCTCGGATGGTTCAGCCGACGCGGTGGCCGATTCCTACCCTGAGGTGCGCCTCATCCGCAACACTGAGAACGTCGGATTTGCCAAGGCGAATAACATTGGGGTCGCCGCGAGCACCGGGCGCTATCTCGGTTTCGTAAACTCAGACGTGAAGGTGTTGCCAGACTGCATCAGCCGTCTGGTCGAGTACTGCGAGGAACACACCGAGGTCGGCATGGTTGGCCCGCGCATCCTGGGCGGCGACGGCAAATTGCAGCGTTCGTGCCACGGCTTCCCCGGCCTCTGGAACATGTTTTGTCGAGCGTTGGCTTTGGACAGTATGTTTCCTCGCATTAAGATGTTTACTGGCTATTCCCTGTCGTATTGGCCTCAAGATAGTCTGCGACCGGTGGATATTCTAAGCGGTTGCTTTTGGCTGGTCCGAAAAGAAGCTCTGAACCAGGTAGGGTTGCTCGATGAGACTTTTTTCATGTACGCCGAAGACATGGACTGGTGTAAGCGCTTCTGGGCGCACCGGTGGCCGGTAATTTTTGTTCCTTCGGCCGAAGCCATCCACTATGGCGGCGCTAGTTCTTCCAATTCTCCGGTTCGCTTCTACATCGAGAGACAGAGGGCGGATCTGCAATACTGGAGGAAACATCACTCACGTTTGGCGGTGGGTTGTTTTTTTGTGATCTCATGCCTTCATGTGTCGCTGCGAGCGGCTGGCTACTCCATCGCGCTCATATTCAAGAGGTCGGCACGACAGCTCTATCAGTACAAATTGAAAAGAAACGTCAGTTGTTTGCGATGGTTGATCTCCTCGTCGTTCCGGATGCAGAAGATACCGTTGAGCAATTGATCACTTGGCCAGAAAGGTCGTGAGCCTGAGTATGAATACCCAATACGTTTTACTTACCGCCGCCAAGGACGAGGAATCCTTTATCGGAGACGTGATCACTTCTGTGCTGCAACAGTCGGTGTTGCCAACGGCTTGGGTTATCATCGATGACGGGTCGTCCGACAGAACGGCAGCAATCGTTGAGCGGATGGCGGCCGAGCATCCGTTTATCCGTCTGCAATCAACGAGCTCCAGGGGAGGGCGGAACTTCGGCTCCAAAGACAAGGCAATTATGGCGGCTTACCGTCTGGCGGAGTCACTGGAATTCGGTTTTGTCAGCGTGCTTGACGCTGACACGACGCTCGAACGAAATGATTATTACGAATCTCTGATTGCAGAGTTTGATCGAAATCCTCGATTAGGTATTGCCGGTGGCTATATTTATGAGCGACGACGCGGCGTGTGGGAAGTTCGGCCAGGCAACTCTCAGGATTCGCTGGCAGGCTCAGGCATACTCTTCTGCCGAGCTTGCTTTGATGAGATTGGCGGCTACGCGGAACTATGTTATGGCGGCGCAGATTGGCTGGTGCAGCTCGACGCCAAAATGGCGGGATGGGAGACGAAGACGCGTTCCGATCTGCGTACCTTCCATTACCGGCCGACATCGAGCGCCAGCGGAATCTGGCGGGGTACTTTCCGTGAAGGGATGATGGACGCTTCCTTCGGTTCCGATTTCGTTTTCGAATTCTTCAAGTGCGGCCGTCGCGGGATGAGCAACCCCCTGGCAGGTGTCGTCCGGTTCGGCGGGTATCTTTGGTGGAAGCTTAGCGGGCGAAAACCGCTGCTTGAGGCTGAGAAGGTGGCTTTCCTCAGAAAAGAGCAACGGGGTAAACTTCTGAAATGGACGACACGTTTTGGCAACGGTCGGACCTGGAGTCGAAGCCCGCTATCGTCGTAATCCAGGAAGGATTGGATTCAATTGGTCTACTTGATATTGCAGCATTGGGACGCTCTGTCATGATTGTCAACGCTTCGAAAAGAAACCTATGCTTGATATCGTTCTGATAGTAGTTGCTGCGATTGCGGTTTTTGTAGTCGCGCAAAGAAGTTTCAGCAAGGGTGTTTGCGTTGCAATCGCGCTGCTTGTTTCCCTGTCGCCCGATCTGGACATCGGCACCGTCTTAACGGTGCATCGAGTCATTCTGGCCGTTCTTCTTCTATTTTGGCTGCAAAGCCCGCAAGGGAGTGCGGTTCGGGGCCGGATGCCGTTTGTCAGCATCCTGATCGTAATCCTGGGCTCTCATATAGTGTCCGCGATGATCTCGATGACTCCTTCAGAGCTCATAGTCGAACAGCCGAAGGGGTCGAGCCTGAAAGACTGTATCGCCTTTGCCGTAGAGATTTTGCTATTTTACAAGCTGGTTGGATCCACTCTCACAACTCCAAAGGCGGGGTTGGCCGCCCTGCGGGCATTGGTTTACGGTTTGGCTGCCGTTGCTGTGGTCGCGGTGATTGAACGGTATTTCCGGATTATTCTGCCGGTCATTTTGTTCTCACACTTCAGATACCTTCTGGACGGTATCCAATCGACTTATCCCCATCGAATTCTCCTTGGTTACGCCATGGCAATGGGTATGCCGATTGCGCTGAGCCTACTCGACCTGGCGCCAACCAAGAGACAAAAGTTATTAATGTGGGCGGTCGTAGTCTTAACGGCGGTCGCTTGTTTTCTTGCTGACAGTCGAGGGGGATGGATCGGGATGGTAATCGGAGGTGCGATTAGTTTTCTGTTCGGGACCGGGCAGACCCGCAAACGGTGTCTCTGGGTAATCGCGTTCGCCCTCGCGACCCTGGTACTCAAGCCTGGGGTCAGGGACACTATCGTGGATCGCTACGTAGAAACATTTGATACCGGTTCCTATAAAGAAAGGTCGTACTCGTATCGGTGGAAGCTGTGGAACGTATCGTTCGGCGAAATAGGTAAGTCTCCTGAGCGAATGCTTTTCGGCTATGGTGGTCAATCCACTCAGGGGATGGATTTGAGCAAGTATTTCGGCCATGAAGAAGGCGGTACCGCAGTGAAAATTGGCTTTACCAGTTGGGACAATAACTACGCGGCTGATCTGATCGAATACGGGTGGGTTGGCTTAGGTCTCGAGATATTTCTGTACGCGTCGATCGTTCTCGGCCTGCTCAAAAGATGGCAGGCCGCCAAAGGAGAGATGAGAGGGGTTTTGGCCGCGTTGATCGCCGTCTGCGTGATCTATCTTTTTGCGATGTCGAACGTCTACATTTTTAGCGCACAGTTGAAATTCGTGTTTTGGACAGCAGTAGTGGTCGGCTGTGTTGCCTTCCGGCCTCAGGGAGCCCGTGCGCGTTTGCCGGTCCGGCGACGGATGGCTGAACCGGTTTCTGTTGCGCAGTAATCTATGAATCAAGAGGTACGGTCAGTGCCCAAATTAGTCCTGCTCGGAGCCGGCTTTGAAACGGGAAATATGGGCGTCGCAGCCCTCGCTTCGGGAACGATCGCGTCGGCATTGGACTCCTTTCCCGATGCGAAGATCTATCTGCTGGACGGCGCCCGAGAGTCAAAAGTGTATGACCTTTGGGACCGGGACCGGCCTTTGCGAGCGGAGTTGATCAATCTGCGTTTTTCCAAACAATTGTTTCTGCCTAACCATATTGTTCGACTGCTGGTAACAGCTCTCTGTCTTAGATTGCTCCCGTCGGCGGCCCGGCAAGCCTTCATCGGTAGAAATCGATGGCTCAACGTGATCAATTCGGCCGACATCGTTGCGGGCATCAGCGGTGGGGATAGTTTCAGCGATATTTACGGTTTACGCCGTCTTCTCTATGTGACGCTCCCGCAGCTGCTGGTGCTCAGTTTGGGCCGGCCCTTGGTTTTACTGCCTCAGACTTATGGGCCGTTCAAGGGCCGGTTGGCGAAGGCAATCGCTCGATTTGTTCTGAAAAGAGCACATCGAGTCTACTCCCGAGACATACCGGGAGCAGAAGAAGTCCGCAAACTGATCGGAGACTCTGGCCCACCTGCGGAATTCGCCTATGATATGGGTTTTGCCCTTGAACCGCACGCCCCGCCACCGGCTACCGTCGCGCTTCTTTCTCAACTCAAACATGGCGGATCGTTGTTGGGGCTGAATGCGAGCGGTCTGCTCTATGTGGGGGGATATACCGGCCACAACATGTTCGGGCTGAAAGCAGATTATCGGAAACTGCTGTTGCTGGTTGTCGAGCATTTCGCCGCACATTCGGACTGTAACATTCTCTTGATCCCACATGTTTTCGGCGACAGCCAAGAGAGCGACACTAGCGCGGCCGAGCAGTTTTGGGGCGGCCTCCCGGCTGACCTGAAGAGCCGGGTCCATTGTCTGGAAGGGCAGTTTGATCACCATCAGATCAAATACATTATCGGCCAATGCGACTTTTTTATGGGCTCACGGATGCACGCCTGTATTGCGGCAATTTCGCAGTGTGTTCCCTCAGTGGCGCTGGCCTATAGTAAGAAATTCCTCGGGGTGATGCGCTCGATTGAGATGGAGTCGGTGGTGGCAGACTTGTCGCAAAAAGACGAGGCCGAGGTCATTGTTCAGTTGAACGATGCTTACGTTTCGCGGGCCCGGGCGCGGGAGCAGCTCGAAACAACGATGCCGGCGGTCAAGCGCAAGGTCCTGACTCTGTTTTCTAAACTGGGACAGTCAAAAACCAAACCCGTTGTCGAAGCGGGTTCGGACTTGCTGTCGAGTCAGCCCGTTCGTTAAAGCTGGCACGCGCGTTAGTCCAATATACAGAAGGATTTGCTACGGCAGATTTGTTTGATGACGCTTGCTTCTTAGGCCGCATATGCAACGATGCAAAAATGCGACTCAAATAGGCGTCTGACCCGATGAGAAAGATATTTCTGAGCCTTTTGTTGGTAAGTTTCACTTCCCCCTGTTTTGCGACCAACTTTTTCGTTCGCCCCAGCGCTTCCGGTAGAAACGATGGATCAGATTGGACGAATGCCTGGAGTGGTTGGTCGAGCATTCGGTGGGCTAGCATCCACGCGGGAGACACCGTGTACGTGGCCGGTGGCGCTTATAGCGGCAGGCTTCTGATCGGAGCGTCGGGTACATCTGGCGGCGTGATTACAATCCAGCGCGTACGTTCCACCGACGCTGCGGCCACCAGCGCCGCCGGTTGGAATGCAGGGTTTGACACCACGGTGGTGCAGAGCGTCGCGACCGGTTCAACCGGCATTTTGTTTCAGAACTTTCAAACGCCGGTCGGCAGTTTTGTAACTCTGGATGGACGGGTTACGAGTGGTTGGGTGATCACCTATGCCAATAATAGTACCGGCATCGGGATATCTGGATTTCCAGTCTCGAACGTGACACTCCGTTATATTAACGTCGTCGGTCCGGGAAAAATATCAGAAACCGGGGATACCCGTGCGCTTGACCTGACACCGGAATCGGGAGGTAGTTTGTCCTCTCTTGTGATTCAGCATTGCGAGGCGAGCGGGGGCGATGCTTGTATGTATCTGGCAGCTCCTAAAGGAGTGACCAATTTACTGGTTGAATACTCCAGTTTTCACGATGCCGGGGCGCTCAACGCAGCAGAGTTTCATCCGAACATCGTCTACTGCGGAACAGTTACCAACAGCACGTTTCGCTACAACCGATTCTACAACATCGATGTTGAAGGATTGTTCTTCAATGATCCGGGTAATGA
>DASTDH010000217.1:0-3932 GCA_035710445.1 Chthoniobacterales bacterium | reverse complement strand
CAGTTCACTTTCCGGCCTCAAATTCGGATTCGGACGCCGGCCTTCCAGTGGAATCACGACCACGCCTTGATCTTCGGAGCCGACATATAGATCAGTCGAGGTCGCAAAAAGAGCTGTGGCAAAAATGCCGGGAGCGAGTATTCGCGAAAAGCCACCGTCCTCGAATACAGCCACGCCGGAAATTGTTCCGACATAAACTTTCTGACCGGCAATGGCTAGCGACTGCACATCAGCATCCGGCAGTCCTTGTTCTTGATTGAAGGTCTCTGCTTGGCCACCGTGGAAATGAATGACACCGCGATCCAGGGTTCCGACCCACAGGTTTGCTTCATCTCCTGCGAGCGCGGTCGCGTGCACTTTATCCAGCGAAGGATGCAGAACGCTCATCTGCTTCCCGTCGTAGACGAGGACGCCGCGCTTATTGGTTCCGATCAGAAGATGTCCGGAGGCAACAGGGAGGATGGCATTGATCCCGCGAGCCTCGGCACCCGCCGGCAATATCTGGCGGAACCCACGCCCGTTGAAGGCGAGAATGCCGTCATCGGCCGTCGCCATGAGTAACTCTGGCTCGTGCGAGTCAGCCAGAACTGATGGGGCAAGGGCAATGAGGGGAGAACTTGGCAGTTCGCTGCCGACGGAATACTGTCGCAACCGAACTCCGCCAGGGTCGTATTCGTAGAGGCCAGCCGGCCCGGCGATGAAAAGATGATCCTGAAAGCGTGCAGCCTGTAGAAAGATCTCCGGGGAACTGACAACCTCAAATCCGACATTCGGCGCGGGAACATACGGATGAACCGCAAATGCAAATTCGTTTTCGGATCGAACCTGCTCAGCAGCGGTTCGGAGCGCCAGCGAACTTCGCCAAATCACCGCTACTCCAATCAGAATCGCGGCGCTTACGACGGAGGCAATCGCCGCACGCATCCATACGACCGACGCCCGCTCCATAGCTCCTCACAGCCAGGACAGTGAACTATAAATGCTTAATTCTGTCCTGAATATTGAGAAGCAAGGCACGGACCACATCGGTCGTGCGATGGTCACAGGCTTTGTCGAAGGTCACGGATGCTGGAGAGGTGTGTACGGAGTTAGACACTGCGTCATCCGGAACACAATCCGCTGGTCCAATCTTGATCTGCGAGTCTTGCGCGCGCTCAGAATTTTCCCAGCTTGACCCTCACCACCGCGGGATCGTCAGCATGAAACTGTAAGCCGCGGTCGGTCTCATCGCCGTTCCACAAGCGAACGGGCTTCCAGACGCCGTCCTGATAGGTGCCTTCTTCTGCGGCCAGGATCTGCATGCGCATACCGGGCAGCCGTCCAGGCAGATGAAAACTGACGCTTGCGTCCACTCCAGTGACCAGGAATTCGTCCGGCCCGAGTTGTGCGACCAGCGCCACACCATGCGCATCGTTTGTCCCCGGAGGGCGCCGGCCGTCGTGTTGAGGAAATCCGTAGGCGATGGTCGCCTGCCATGGGCCAAAATCCAACTCTTGCTGAGCCTTCCCCGTCTCCTCCGTAGAGGTTTTCAACTTGCCGTCAAAGTTCAACTTCGCAATCTCTCGGACCATGGGCGCCATCAGCGCAAAATTCCTGGCGTGCCCACCGGCCGGCACATCGCCGACGATATTCCATCCGCGCGGATCTATGCCGAAAGGGGCTATCCCGATTGCGCCTTCGCCTAGCGCCAGGAAATCGTAGCGTGCAAAAGAGTCAGGCTTCCCGATCTCAGGAACGAGCAGAGGATTGTCCGCACGGTGGTAAGCGGCCAGCACATCCTGAACGAAGCCGGCATCATCACCATATATATCCGGAGCAATCGCATTGATCGACGGCGCGAGCGCACGCCACAGGCCTACCCAGCGCTGTACGGCTCCTCCACTCGGATACTGAATTCCGGGAATCGGCAGTCGACGTTCCGGCAATTCTGCCGGGGGATAGCTAAGCCACACGTTCATATAGAGGGGAATATCAAACTCGGCTTTGCCCGCCGCGGCAATTTCATTGAGGTAGTGCGCCTGATGGTAAAGCTGGAACAGTTCATCGGCGTCGCCTTCGAATACTTCTCTCCATGTACCAGGCTGTTTGTGCGCGGCAGCCAGCATGTCAGCGGGCACTGGTCCGGCAAACTCCTTATTCGATTCCGGCGAGAAGTCGCGCGGGCTTCCGATGATCCCCGACTCGTTTTCGACCTGAACCATGACGATCGTGTGCTGATCTCCGTCAAGGGACTTGAGGTGACGCATGAGGGCGACGAAGGCTGCCTTATCGGCTTCGAGGTTGGAACGCGAGCTGGCCGACAGCACATCGATTGGTTCCCCGTCTGCGCGGATGACGCGAGGAAAGCGTTTTGTATCGGTCTTCACCCACTCGGGGACATAATGCATATTGCCGTTCTTCCATGTCCCGAACCAAAGCAACACAACGTGGAAGTTGTGCTCGCGCGCGCCCTTGACCAGCAGATCGACGTTGTCCCAATCAAATTTGCCGGGTTGCGCTTCAACCTGCTCCCAGTACACTGGGGCCTCAACGGTATTGGCATGCAATTCGGCGAGCGCCTTCCAGATTCGCGGCAGTTCCGAAGGCCATGCACTCGAATTGTGCACCTGGCCGCCGAGCATCAAGTAAGGCTGACCGTCGACCATCAGCGCCCATCGCCCGTCCTTCTCGACCAATTTCGGGGCTTCCACGGCGTCACAAAAGGAATATGCCGCAGTCATGAACAGCAATAGAGTGACTCCATCACGAATTCGCGCAAAAGTTCTACCAAGCATCATTTTTGTGCTCCCTTTGCTATGAATGACAAAGGGAAATGATGCTCCCATCCTTTCGAACTCACAAATAGGAAATACGAGTCCTGAGAAAAGCCGGCTCCGCCCGGCGGACAGCCGAGGCGGCTGTCCCTACGCGAAAACTGGATATTACAATCGCTGGATGGCCGATCGAGAGTGCTACCACTGCAAGCAGTGGATCGAGGACGGGCAAGAGCACAACTGCTGGACCACCACTGAAGCAGCCTTGACCCAGGATCTTTCGGAGGATCTGCGGGATGCCTGGGAGCGGTTGCGGGACACCGCCGTTTCCTTCGGTGATCAACGCATATATGCCTCGCACAAGTCGATCATGTTCTCGCGCAAGTCCTGTTACTTCTTCGTGCGCCCGAAGAGAAGCTTTCTTGAACTCTGCATATTTCTCGGCCGTACCGTCAAGGCATCTCAGGTCCGACGCGTTGACCGGGTATCTAAGTCCAGAGTGGTACACGTCATTCACATCGCGCACCGGGATCAGGTAGAAGCCCCCGTCACAGATTGGCTTCAGGAAGCGTACCAACTTTGTGATCGGGCGGCGTCCAAGGCGGCAAAAGATAAGACCCGATCGAGGAGAAAGTCCCGATAACAGAGTCCGCCTAGCATAGGATTCGAAGAGCCTAACCGTCAGCAGAAAACGACGTCCGCCTCGCGGGCTTCTTCTTCGATGACTACCAGCGTGATAGGTTGATTCCCCTTGACCGAAACTATGACCCGGGTAAGCTCGGCGATAACCTTTCTCTTTTGTTCAGGTGCGAACACATCGTCAGTTAATTTCACGTGAATCATGGCGTTTGTCTCTCCTCGCCTTTGATGTAAGATTTTCGGGCGACTTGCAGCCCCCGGCCCTCCATGGAACCGGGGGCCGCAATCCGTTCATAGCGGCGGATTGAAAAGCTGGCACGAAACCTTGGGGTGCCAATTGACGAATGCGCCGTTGGGATTGGCTTTCCATGCCCACACGTGCAGTGTGTAGAACGCCGGGAGGCCAAAGCGATTCGGACTCTCGAAGTAGTGAAACAGCTGTCCCATAAGCTGGGGCGGCCCTTGGTTCTTGGCATCCCAGGCAGCCGCCATCACCAGAAAGTCGGCGCCGATCAGTCTCAGTTTGCCGTCCGGGGTCGG
>DASTDH010000216.1:0-5189 GCA_035710445.1 Chthoniobacterales bacterium | reverse complement strand
GAGGATCGGAAAAAGGAGGGGCTGGTCTTGATGATGAGTATTTTGGACAACATCTCCTTACCGCATCTGGATTTCTTTAGCCGCCTTGGATTTGTCGACCGCGGAAAGGAGCGCATGGAGGTTCAGAAACTAACCGACCGGCTGCGGGTAAAGGCACCTTCGCTGGACTCGGTGACGGCCGGTCTGAGCGGCGGTAATCAACAAAAGGTGGCAATTGCAAAATGGCTGGCCCGGAGCTGCGACCTGCTGATGGTCGACGAGCCGACGCGCGGTGTTGATGTCGGGGCGAAGGCGGAGATTTATGAGCTCCTCGATGAAATCGCTTGCCAAGGAGTGGCGGTACTCATGATTTCTTCCGAATTGCCGGAATTGCTCAGCCTGAGTCGACGCATTATCACGGTACGCGAAGGCTACGTCACAGGCGAGCTGCCACATGATCAGTTTTCGCAGGAAGCGTTGCTCCATTTGATGGCATAAAGTAGCCGCACCTTCCAGGTACGAACCGTGATGGGGCAGAGCATGCCGACAGATCCCTTCGTCGTGTCGCCCTTTCGCCGCGTCGCCCATTCGCCCTCTCGTACCGTCGGCTTAAGTTGACGCGCATACGAAAGCTGGAAGCTGAAGCTACAACAACTTTTTTCGCAACAGATCCAGAGCTCGTTGGGTCACGACCTGCTTGAACGTCAGGCGATCCGTTGGATAAAAAAGCTTCTGTACTTCAGGCGAACCCAAGGCGGAGGCGAAGCCAATAAACACCGTTCCGACCGGCTTCGCTTCCGTTCCACCCGAGGGTCCGGCAACACCGGTGGTGGAAAGGGCATAGGTAGCTCCGGATCGGGCGCGGACCCCTTCAGCCATTGCCGCGGCCACTTGTTCGCTGACTGCTCCGAATCGTTCAATCAGCGGTCTCGGAACATTCAAGGTGCGAGTCTTCGCTTCGTTGGAATAGGTCACATTGCCTTCCAGAAACACCGCCGATGAACCGGATACATCAGTGATCGAACTCGCCAGGTAACCTCCGGTACATGATTCAGCGACCGCGATCGTTGCATTTCGCGCGGTTAACAGGTTCACCACAATCTCCTCCAATGCTTTTCCGTCGGTGCTCACGATGTACGATGCCAGTTTCTCGCGAACGATAGACGCGCCCCGTTCGACCGCGTGCTCGGTGCCAACCAGTCTGAGCTCGACCGCACCCACATGCGCGCAGTAGCCGACTTCCACCGCGGGAATCGTATCCAGATCTGCTCCCACCAACTCCTGGACCGCCGACTCTCCGATTCCGCTGGTTCGAAATATCATCGCCCGCAGATCGGAGTGGCCGACAATCCGTCGGATGATTGGAGCTGCGTAGACCTGAAACATGGGATGCAACTCCCGGGGAGGTCCGGGTAACATGAAGAGATCCGGAAACGTTGGAGTGGCGGGAAGGTAAAGCCCAGGAGCGGTACCAAAGTCATTGGGTAGCACCGTTGCGCCCTCGAGGACATAGGCCTGACGCTTGATCGCGTCGGAAAAACGGAATCCTCGTTTTACTACGTGCGCTTCAATTTTGGAGAGGACGGTCTTGTCGAAACGAAGGGTTCGACCGGTCAACTCGGCCACCACTTCACGAGTCACATCATCGGAAGTAGGGCCTAACCCGCCGGTGATAATCACGACCCGGGACCGCGAAGCCGCCTCACGAACCACGCTGGCGATGGCCAAACCGTCCGGTACCGTGGTTTGGCGATCGACGCGAAGCCCAAGCGAAAAGAGCTGTTGCCCGAGGTAAGCCAGGTGGGTGTTCACCACGCTCCCGAACAACAATTCCGTACCCGTGTTAATAACCTCTACCGGCCAGGAAGCACTCATGCGTGATCAAGGAGACGGATCCAGGAGGTCAGCTTGGTCGATTGCTCAAACTCTTCTTCGCCTTCCAGGATATAGGCCAGGTTAGCCAGAATTTGCATCAGAATAAGACGAGGAGCGACCGGATTCAAGCTGTCGGGTTCCATTGGCAGGTTCTGGCGCCGAAAGACATTCTGGCAATCGCGAATGGAAAGAATCTGCGCGCCATGGAACGGATCGAAGAGAACGCTTCCATGTCGGACAATAAAGTGGCCCGGCAGATTCACACCATCGATGATCCATCCGGCGCGTCCGGCGACGAAGATGTAAACCAGCGAAAGGGAAGATGGAATCCCCCGGCGAGCGTCGATTACAAACGGCAAAAGCGCATTCTTCAAATCGTAGTAGTTTTCCGAATTGCCCCGGAACCCCAGTTCCTTCGCAAAAAAATCTCCGAAGATTTGTACGCGAACGAGGTCGGATTGCGTACCAATTGTCCTTGCGCGCAAATCGGACGCCCAGAGGTCGAAGCGCTTGGCGTATGCAGGGACATCCAGGCCGGGCAGGAAGAATTGAGCAAGGAACCAGCAAGCTTGTTCCAGAACTTCGGTCGAGGCGATGTCGGTGCAAAGCCTTTCCAGTCTTTTCTCGGCTTCTTCTACTTCAATCTCGGCAATAACGTCCTGAAGGTGACCGCCGACGAGATCGTTACCGCAAGCCAACAACTCGCGCAGGTCAGAAATAATCGTCGGCCCAAAGGATACGAGCTGGCGCTTGGTAAGATCGATAGTCGCCGGATCCTCGTCGGTCAGCAGACGAACGATCGCATCCCGATGCTTCAACATAACGATTCGATCAAAGAGAATAGCTTATCCGCGGCGCATCGCTCCACAGATTTTCCAGCGCGTAAAAGCGCCGTTTTTCTGCTTGGAAAACGTGAATAAGCACATCGTTGTAATCGATCACCAGCCATTGGCTGGCCGGGACTCCTTCCGAAGAAAGCGGGGAGAGTCCAAATTCGCGATGCAACCCTTCACGGATTCCCGAACTGACGGCTTTGAGATGCGGCTCGGAAGTGGCCGAGCAAATCACAAAAAAATCGGTGAAAGACGAGATGCCGCGCAAGTCAAGGACAACGATATCTTCGGCCTTTTTGTCCTCGGCAAGTTCCGCGCAACGCCGTGCTAACTCCTCCGAGGCGATAAGTGCTCTCCTTGATATAGGTTATGATCTTGAATGTAACGCAAGACAACTTCCGGAACCAGATACGTGATCTGCCGATGATTCGCAACCCTGTTCCTGATCTCCGTTGACGAGATCTCGAAATGTCGATGAACAACCGGATAATGTTTCGGCAAACGCTTGTTGGTCCGGCTTAGTACAACGAACCTAACCAGCTTCTCCAGTTCTCCGAATCGATGCCATTGCGCCAGGTGATCGGCGTTGTCTTCTCCCAGGAGAAAGAAAAGCTCGGAGCCGGGAAATTTCTTTCGGATGGTCAGGACGGTATCAATCGAAAAAGAAGTTCCACCCCGATCGATCTCCAGGGAATCTACCACGAAGCCCGGCTCATTTTCGGTCGCCAACCTTACCATTTCCAGGCGGTGCTCAGCGGGCGCGCTTTGATGATTGGTTTTGAAGGGCGACTCAGCCGCCGGAACGAAGGTTACCAAGTCCAGGTTCAGCTCTTCTAAGGCCTGCCGAGCCAGAATCAAGTGTCCGTGATGAATCGGATCAAATGTGCCGCCGTAAATTGCAATCTTCATCCAATTCCGGCCGGCCTAATCCTGAAAGCGAAAAGTTATCATCGCCATCTCACAACTCTCCCTTATCATGAGACCCAGCCTATGGAACGAAGTGATTTGGGTCAACTTTTGCTCGTCGGAGTCCCTGGTCCTGAATTGGACCCCGAGACTGCGCACGCATTTCGGCGAATTCAGCCAGGGGGCTTTGTCCTATTTGGCCGAAACATCCGCGGGCCGAGTCAGCTCAGAAAGCTGGTAGACGATTTGCGCGATCTGTGCACCATCGAACCGATTGTTGCCATTGACCAGGAAGGTGGCCGCGTTTCCCGGCTGAAGGTAATTGGTAATGAACCGCCCAACGCTCAGCAGCTTCGGCAAAAAGCCAACGAGGATCTGATTCGAACTCATGGAGAACTTACCGGCCGTTTGCTTCGACTGTTTGGATTCAATCTCGATCTTTGCCCGGTTTTGGACATCTCGTTTGACGACGAGGCGGACAATTCGCTGCGCGGCCGTTGCTGGGGCACTTCTGTGCCGCAGGTGATCCAGTTTGCCGGCGCTTTTCACGATGGACTGCTTTCTACCGGCGTTCTGACTTGTGGGAAGCATTTCCCTGGGTATGCAGCGGCCGGTTTGGATCCCCACCACAATCTGCCCACCATTGGTCGATCACGAACCGAACTAGAGGAGTGCGAACTCACGATTTTTCGTGCATTTCTCGATCAAGTTTCCAGCATGATGACTGGGCATGCCTGGTATCCAGCATTGGATCCGGAAAAGATCCCGGCCAGCCTCTCTCGGCGCGTGATTACCGATCTGCTGAGAGGGGAACTTGGTTTTAAGGGGTTAGTCATGACGGACGACCTCGACATGGGTGCAATCATTAATGAAGTTGGATTTGCGGAAGCCATCTCTCGAGCAATTACCGCAGGAAATGATCTCGCGATGATTTGCCATCGTATCGCGATGGTGCGCGATGCCTACGACACACTCCGCCGTCTTCCGAGCAAGCTGCTTGATCCAGCACTGTCGGCGATCGCCGAAATCAAGCGCCATCTTGCGCCGCCCACCCCCTTCTCCGAGGAAGCTTTTCGATCATTGGATCATCAGGTCTGGAACCTTCGGGTTGCCGTGCTCGGACCTGAGCTAGCCAAGTACCGAAGTCCGGACGACGGGAAACGGTCGCCGGTGGAGGTGTACTGAGGGTTAAGGGTTGCGGCTTCGCGGATGCCGCGACTCATGACGAGTGGCTGCTCACGGTATGTCGGACCGGCTGCCATTCTCGGCGTAAGGCTGGGCGTGATCGGCTGCGGATCTCGAGTTGCGTTTCTTGGATTCAGATTGCAAATTCAAGATTCTGGATTCTCTTTTCCGTTTCCGATTTCCTGTTCTAGACTGAGAGCACAATGCTGCCCGAGATCGAACAGCTGCTGGTTATTCAAGATCGAGACCAAAAAATCAAAGCCCACCAGATCGAACTCAATTCCGTACCGCTGGAAAGGCAACGAGTTGAACAAGCGCTGAAAAACAAGATCGAGGCTTTCGATCAAATCAAACTGCGAGGGAAAGAAATCGAGGTACATCGGAAAAAATTGGAACTCGATGCGAATAGCC
>DASTDH010000215.1:0-7293 GCA_035710445.1 Chthoniobacterales bacterium | reverse complement strand
CATCCGTTAACGCGCAAACGAACTGTGCGCCTGGCTGATCTTGAAAAAGAGCCTTTTATCGTGATGAAGGAAGGACACTGCCTGGGCGATCAGGTATTGAATTTTTGCGAACGGCGCGACTTGAAACCGACGATCTCGTTTCGAAGCGCTCAACTGGAGACGATTCAAGCGCTTGTTCATTCCGGTGTTGGCATCTCGCTCGTTCCTGAGATGGCCGCGCGAAAAAAACGCGCCGGCTTGCCAGAGTATCGATCGCTCGTTTCACCCAAACCTGAGCGAAAGATTGTGGCGATCTGGCCAAAGCAACGTCCATTGAGTCGCGCGGCGAATGAGCTCTTGAAACAAATTATCGCTAATTCCAAAGAGCCATAGTTGGAGGCAAGTAACCTCCGGCCTCTGTGGGGACCATGGCGTGACCCTTCCCGATATGCCGGCGATTAAGGCCCGCGCGCTGGCGGCGTTACTGTTCCATTTGCTTTCTTATCGCAGGGATCGCGGGTCGCAGCACTTCGAGGAATCCAGACACAACTGGGTTTTTGGAGGATTTACGCCAGGTCACGCACAGAGGAATGCGCGCTGACTTCGGCGTGATGGCGCGAATAACGACCGGCCGTTTCAGGCTGGCGACACAACGAGGCACGATTGAGACGCAAAGCCCGCTCTCTACCAGAGTGAGGACGGTTGCCATGAAGTCCGGCTCATTTACGATCCGCGGCGAGAAACCGGCTCGCCGGCAAACAGCAATGACTTCGTCAAACAAGGTTCGTGCGCCTTTGCGATGGAATTGGACAAATGGCTCGCCAGCGAGGCTTCTTAAACGCACTACTTTTTGCCCTGCGAGTGGGTGCATCCTGGATAGCGCAACCCCGAGTTCGTCCGTGTAGACGTTTTCCTCTTCAAATTCTGCTCGTCGGTCCGGCGGAACTTTTCTCGAGAAGCCCAGGTCGATCCGGCCGTCGTCGAAGGCGGCGAGCTGCTGGTCCGGAGTCATTTCATAAAGGTGTAGTTGGACGTCAGGAAATTTTTGCCGATACGACTGTACGAGGGAAGGCAAGAACGGACCGGAGGCAGTGCCGAAAAATCCTATGCCCAAACTGCCGGTCTCCCCGCGTGCGGCGCGCCGCGCGATCTGCCCAGCTTCCTTTGCATGAGTTAGTATTTGTTCCGCCTCATGCAAGAAGGCGCTTCCTGCCCTGGTCAGCTGCACAGTTCGTTTCGTGCGGAGCAGTAGTTTCACGCCGAGTTCCTCTTCCAGATCGAGAATGGTTTGGCTGATCGCCGGCTGGGCAACGTGGAGGCGGCGGGACGCTTCGCTGTAGTTCAAATGATGAGCGACGCCAACGAAGTAACGGAGATGGCGAAGCTCCATAACTTTACGCTTATCGCAGAATCCGATTACTACAAGCGAATCAAACGATTTCCGCGATGGCAAGAAAGGAGCGATACAACTGCCAGACAAATCAGAAATGAAAGCGAATAACGGATCACACGGAGAACAAACCTCGGGATCGCGTCCTGAAGCGAAACTATCCGTTCGAACCTATCCCGAGTTGCAGAGGCAGCTGCACAAAGACCTGCTTGCGCAGCACCCGGAATGGATGGATGCCGACGGCAACTGTCCTACCTGCGACGACTACGAGCGTCGACTCGCTCAGCTGATTTCAATTTTCAAGTCCCAAAACAAAATTACGTCGGGTCAAAAAGCCAACTCGAGAGAGGAGTAGAACTCGTATGAATTTAATCGTTAACTCGTTAATCAAACAGAGAAGAGACGCCCATGCAGCCACTTCAAGCTGACTACTTCACTGCGTATCACTACGTAAAGCTGACACGAGACGCCAACGGTGTTCTGATTGTTCAACTCCACACCAACGGTGGCCCGTGCATTATGACCGCACAAACTCACACGGAGTTTGTCGAGGCCTTCTACAGGATTTCGCAGGATCGAGCGAACAAGATCGTAATCCTGACAGGTACAGGTGGCGACTTCATCACGAGCGTCGAATGGTCGTCTTTCGGCAATGTCGCCGATCCCGGCGTCTGGAGCCAGATTCACGACGAAGGCGTTCAGGTTTTGGAAAACATAGCCAACATACGTGTGCCGGTCATCGCGGCGATTGAGGGACGCGCGCATATTCACTCCGATTATGCGCTGCTCGCCAACGTGATTGTGGCTGCCGAGGGGGCGACCTTCCAGGATGTGGGCCACTATGCCGCTGGCGTTGCACCCGGTGATGGAATCTTTACTACATGGAGTTATCGCGCCGGCGCAGGACGAGCCGAGGCCTTCCTCCTCAACCCGCAGCCGCTGCCGGCGCGTATTGCACAGGAATGGGGAGTCGTTGCCGAAGTTGTGCCGAACGGCAAGGCACTCGCTCGGGCGCAGGAATTAGCCGAGCTGTACCTGAAGGCTCCCGAAGTGACGCGTCGCAACACACGAGTGCACTTCATCCAACCCTTGAAAGAGCGTATTGTGCGGGAAGTCGGCTACGGACTATCCCTCGAGGGAGCATCTTCAGCGGACCTTGTGAAGTCGATGCGAGGCACTGCGGCGGAGAGGACGAGAACAACATCATGAAGATTTTGGTCGTTGGTGTAGGCGCCGGGAGAGGAGATGGGGGTCAGTCCTCACTTTTGGCACTGGTGATGCGCGAAGAAGTGCCGGTCGATTGCCGCAAGACATCGCAAATTTTTCTTTAGCGGATGTCACGTCACGCTTTGTGGCGCGGGCGATGGCGATGGGCGGTGGCGCGTCCAAGGTTTATTGAAACTTCTTCGAAACACGAGCGACCAGCTCGTCCAATCTCGAAAGCAAAAGCTTTAGGATAGGAGATTTGTTCGACTTTTTGTAGCCAAGCACGAGATCGACAGTCGGCGCATTTCCCTTGAGAGGACGACTCGTTAAAGGTGAAGCAATAAAGTTCTGTGCGTAAACAGGCGACAGGAGTTGAATCGGCCGCGTTATTTTGTTCGAATGCTTCGAGCAACGATTCGCAACTGATCTCGAAACCATGTGTGCGCCGGCTCGGTGCTGAGACGCGAATGCCACGCCATGAAGTACGGAAAAGCTTTGATCGCGCGCGGTGGTTCCACGATGCGTAGGCCGGCCAGCGATCCGGTGATCTTTGCCAACCTTCGAGGGACCGTGAGGATCAAATCGGTTTTAGCAATGGCGAAGATCGCGGGCAGAAAGAACGGAAGACGAAGCGCGACGCGCCGCTTTACGCCAAGCTGCGCCAGAGGACGATCCACCATGGTTTGCTGACCACCCAGAGTTTCGACCAGCGCGTGCGGGAGCTGCAGATATTGCTTGAGTGTGAATCGACGCTTCCGAACGGTCTGGGTCGATCCGACCAGACAAACAAAGTCTAAATTAAAAATCACTTCGCTCTCCAAAGTTGGAGGCACTGCTTCTGCGCTCAGAGCGAGATCGATTCGCCCTGCGACAACGTCCTCGTACGCTTGAGTGCGCCACGCCGATATCTCCAGTCTGGCATGAGGAGCCGTCTTCCGTACGCGCTCGAGAAGAGCTGGCAGTAGAATCGTCGACCCGTGGTCCGTCATCGCCACTCGAAAACGTTCCTGACTTCGTGCGGGATAGAACTCCTCCCCTTGCACCATCGCGGCGAGCCGGCCCATGATCGATTCCAGTTCGCGCAACACACGTTCCCCGCGCGGCGTCCTCTCATAAACGCGTCCTGTGCGAACGAGGAGAGGATCTCCGAATGCTTCGCGTAGCCGGTCCAATGCTCGGCTCATCGCGGGTTGACTTAGGAAGGAGCGTTTCGCGGCGTGGCTTACGTGTCGTTCCTCCAGCAGCGCATAAAGTGCGTGTAACAGATTCAGGTCAACATTTCGTAAATGCACTTCACGCATAGTAAGTATTCAAACAATGCATTTCTAGAATAATAAGCACGATGCCGGTGTCGGACAGATCACGAAACGTTATGTTCCACTGGGTGTTAACAACAAACATCATCTTTTAATCACCAATCTCCTTGGTGAAATCATCACTCATGAAATGGTGAATGGAAATGAAATCACTCTCGATGTTTCTTCATTGACTGCAGGAGTTTATTTCGCCGTCATTCAAACTGAAAAAGAAATATTGGTGAAGAAATTTGTGAAGGAGTGGAAATCGCTCGCGCTGCCCTCTAACTCCCAAATGGGAGAACCCCTCCGCATCGTGAGTGAGAAGCGCTCTTCCCCCTTTGGGGATTGAGGGGCAGGAGCCGGTGAATTATTTTAATGAATCCTCAATCAGAATTTATGTTGATTCACGCTTTGAAAAATCGCTTATGGTTCAAATTCAGTTCACACCTTTTCCTGAATTAGCAACAGCAAGATTCCGGCTTCGCCAACTGACGAAAGATGACGAGAATGAAATCTTTGCACTACGGTCTGATGATTTCATCAATCAATACCTTGACCGCCCGAAAGCGAATACGCTTGATGATGCGCGAAACTTCATCAGCAAAATCACTAACGGTATTGCAGAGAATGAAGCGATATTCTGGGTGGTGACGCCAAAAGATGAAGCAAGGTTTCTCGGAACAATTTGCCTGTGGAAAATTTCGAGAGAGGAAGAAAAGGCTGAAATCGGTTATGAACTACTTCCGGAAAATCACGGCAAAGGAATTATGCAGGAAGTAATTCCGGAGGTCATCCGGTTTGCGCTGGAGGAGATGAGACTCCATTCAATTGAAGCGGAACTGAGTCCGCGAAATGTGAAGTCAGTAAAGCTTTTGGAGAAGAATGGTTTTACGATAAAAACGGAGTTCACCAATGGCAATCCTGATTTGGTGATCTATGCTTTGGAGAATACCGGCCGGGAAAAGGACAGGTAGTTACTTTTTCCGCACCTCTATTATAAAAACTTTCTTCGTTGAAGCCCAAGGAGCGTTTCGCGGCGTGGCTTACGTGCCGTTCTTCCAAAAGCGCGTGCAAAAGATTCAGGTCAACATTTCGTAAAGGCACTTCACGCATAGTAAGTATTCAAACAATGCATTTTTAGAATAATAAGCACAATGCATTTTTTGGATAATGAAAACAATAGTAACAAAAAGTGCCATTGTAACTGGTGCGTCTGGCGGAATCGGACGCGTGGTGGCGAAAAGACTGGCGAGCGACGGCTTCGCTGTTGCAGTGCATTATGCCAGCAATCCGGCTAAAGCTGAATCAGTCGTAACCGAAATTAAAGGCGCAGGTGGAAAAGCCATCGCCGTGCAAGCGGATGTGGCGAAGGCCGCCGACGTCCAGACTCTCTTCAAGCAGACGCTGGAAGCTTTTGGCACGATCGACGTGGTCGTGCACACGGCGGGAATTATGCCCCTGGTTCCAATCTCTGGAGGCGATGTCGAAACTTTCGACAAAGTAATCGCGACCAATTTGCGCGGAACTTTTCTGGTGTTGGGACAAGCGGCACAGCACGTTCCCGCAGGCGGGCGCATCATCGCTTTCTCAAGCAGCGTCATTGCAAAGTCTTTTCCGACCTACGGTCCTTACATCGCTTCCAAAGCGGGCGTGGAAGGCCTGGTGCGGGTTCTTGCCAATGAATTACGAGGCCGCAACATAACGGTCAACGCCGTTGCTCCGGGTCCGATCCCAACTGAGTTGTTTCTAAAGGGAAAGACTCAGGCGCAGATCGAAGAATTCAAGAAACTTCCTCCGCTAGAACGATTAGGCCAGGCGGAAGACATCGCTGGTGTCGTGTCATTCCTTGCTGGTCCTGAGGGCGGCTGGATCAACAGCCAGGTGCTGCGTGCCAATGGCGGCTTCGCCTGACCCTTTTTTCCAAATCTTGATTTGTTGCATCCCAAATTCGAACCAGAAATGAACAAACATATGAAGAACATTATCGTTATCACTGGCGCATCGAGTGGGTTTGGCACTTTAACTGCGCGCGCTTTGGCAAAAGCAGGCCACACTGTCTATGCAAGCATGCGCGAGACCAGGGGCCGCAATGCGCCACAGGTCGAAGAGGCGAAAAAATTCGCCAAAGATAACAATGTGGATCTACGCACCATTGAACTGGACGTTGCGTCGCAGGCATCAGCTGATGCTGCTATCCAAAAGATTATCGCCGACAACAAAAGATTGGATGTCGTGATTCACAACGCCGGCCACATGGTCTTTGGTCCGGCCGAAGCGTTCACGCCCGAACAACTCGCTGAGTTGTATGACGTCAACGTCCTGAGCACCCAACGCGTGAACCGGGCCGCGTTGCCTCGGTTGCGAAAGCAACGAAGAGGCCTCCTAGTTTGGGTGTCGAGCAGCAGCTCCGCAGGCGGTACTCCGCCATATCTGGCGCCGTACTTCGCGGCGAAGGCCGGGATGGATGCGTTGGCCGTCGTTTACGCGCGTGAACTGACGCGTTGGGGTATCGAGACCACAATCATTGTTCCTGGTGCCTTCACCGGTGGCACGAATCACTTCGCGCACGCCGGGTCGCCCGCTGATAAGACCCGAGTTGCTGAATACGAAGCGGGGCCTTACGCCGGTTTCGCAGAGCAGCTGCGCAAAGGATTTGCTTCTATTGTGCCGCCCGACGCAGATGTCTCTGCGGTCGCAGATGCCATCGTAAAGGTCGTCAACACTCCTTTTGGAAAGCGGCCGTTCCGTGTACACTACGATCCAACCCAGGACGGGGCGGAAGTGGTCAATATGGTTTCGGATCGTGTCCGCGCCGAGCTTCTTCGTAGGATTGGCCTCGGTGACGTGCTGACACCGCGGAACCTTGCAGTCGAATTGCAAAGCGCGACCTAGTCGCAGCTGAAAGGCGAATCAAACAGGAGAACCCTCATGAGTAAGCTGGAAGGAATGCACAGAGGTCACGACCTTTGGTTAGCAACACTGAAATGGTTGTCGGAAGGCCGGTGACACGAAGCTCGTGACAGTAATAGGAAACTCAACATGTACGCTATCACAGGAATAACTGGTAAAGTCGGCGGCGCAGTCGCTCGCGCGCTTTTAGCTGGCGGCGAATCGGTCCGCGCTGTCGTGCGGAATGCTGACAAAGGTCAAGTCTGGAGGAACCGAGGTTGCGAGGTGGCTCTTGCCGCAATTGAGGATGCGGCCTCTCTCAGAGCTTCCTTTCAGGGAGCAGAAGCGGTCTTCATGCTCGTCCCTCCAAACTTCGATCCCTCGCCGGAATTTTCTGAGGCCCGAGAAATGGGAAAGACCCTCCGCTCCGCGCTGGCCGCAGCGCGTCCGAAGCGCGTTGTTTATCTCTCTACTATCGGAGCACAGGCACGCGAAATGAACCTGCTCACTCAGCACTCCATTATCGAGAAG
>DASTDH010000214.1:0-2918 GCA_035710445.1 Chthoniobacterales bacterium | reverse complement strand
GCTGTCGGCTTACGCCATGGCTCGTTTCCCGGTTGTTGCGATCGCTTCGCGGCGGGCGGAAAAAGCGGCTGAGGTCGCGAACCGCTGGAAGATCCCTACCGTTCATCAAACACCGCATCAATTGATAGAAGATCCTAACGTCGAGATCGTCGATATCGCTTTTCCGCCCGATCAGCAACCGGAGTTAATTCGGCATGCTCTGAAGCAAAAACATGTGCGCGGCATACTTGCCCAAAAACCGCTTGCCATGGATTTTTCGCTTGCAAAGACGCTGGTCGAAGAAGCGGCGGCGACTGACAAGGTGTTATCGGTCAACCAGAACATGCGGTTCGATCAATCGATGCGCGTTCTCAAGCAGTTGCTCGAGCAGAACGAGCTGGGAACGCCGGTTCTGGGGACGATCGAGATGCGGGCAATACCGCATTGGCAACCCTTTCTGGCTTTGTATCACCGGCTTACGTTGCTCAACATGAGCATTCATCATCTCGACGTATTGCGATTTCTGTTCGGTGATCCTGTCGAGATCTACACCACCGTGCGGCGAGATCCCCGCACCGAATTTGAGCATACAGACGGTATCGCTATTTCTACCCTCAAATTTCCGTCAGAAGTGTTGGCGATGACCATGGAAGATGTCTGGTCAGGCCCGCGGCAAGAGGGATTCGACTCCGATATCTATATCAAGTGGAGAGTGGAAGGTTTGGATGGCGTTGCGCAGGGCACAATCGGATGGCCGGACTACCCAAAGGGATCGCCTTCAACGCTTCGCTATTGTTCCAGGAAGACAACCGATGGTCATTGGGTCCAACCATCATGGGATACCAGATGGTTCCCGCATGCCTTTGCCGGTGTCATGGAGCAATTGCAGTATGCTTTAAAGACAGGGACGACGCCAATGTTATCAGCGTCGGATAATCTTAAGACAATGGCACTCGTCGAAGCCGCTTACCGCTCAACGCAGGAGGCCCGGACGGTGCAGCTTGCAGAGTTTGGTTTTTAACGTTCCGGACATCCAGAACCTATGAAACTTGGCATCATCAACAGCGCGTTCGGCCAGGCCGGCGTGGACACTGCAATCGGCCTCCAGCACATCGCCCGCATTGGCTTCGATTGCGTGGACATCTTCACGGAAGCCATGACCATTACCCCGGAGGAAAAACACTTGGTGCTGGACACCTGCCGGAAAAACAACCTGCCCATCGTTTCGCTTCCCGTCGTCGCGGCCGGCCTTATCGACTTCAACGAACCCGTGCGCGCCTTCCACGTGCAGCGCTGCAAAGCCTTCATCGACCTTGCCGCTGAGTGGGGCGCGAAAAACATTCTTCTCGTACTCGGCGAATACATTTGGCAGCGAGAAGTCATCCCGCCGGCCGAGCAATGGGGCTGGGCTATCGAGACCTGTCATATCCTCGGCGATTACGCCGACCAAAAGAAAATCGATATTGCCCTCGAGCTGGAACCTTTCCGGCTCAGCCTGCTCAACAGTGTGATCGCCATGGCGCGTTTCGTAGATGAGTGCGCCCACCCGCGCGTGCTCGCCAATATCGACATCAGCCATCTCGTACTGGCCGACACTAGCCCGATTGAACTGGCCAAGCTCAAGGGCAAAGCTATCCATGTCCACATCAGCGATTGCGACGGCAAAGTCCACGGCGACCTGCCCCCGGGCCGCGGTGTCATCAAGTTCCAGCCATATCTTCAGGCGATCAAGGAACTGGACATCAACGGCACCGTCTCGATCGAGCTCGAATATTCGCCTGACCCGTCGCACATCATCGAATGGGTTGAGGAAGCCTACAGGGAGACCGCCCGCCTGATGGACCTCGCGGGCCTCCGCGGCTGACCGACGGCGGGCATCCCTCGGCGTGCACCATGTCGCGATGCATTACGTCACTCGGTTTTCTGGTTTAGAGAGAAGAAATCGAGTCCACGATCTCGGTTGTGGTCACAATGGCACTGGCATCGTTTGGGATGTTTACAGCGAGAGCAGCGTGCAGGTGTCGGTCCGAGCAATCCGCGGTCCCGTCTTTTACCATCGTAACCTGGTAGCCAAGCTCGGCGGCATAACGAACAGTGGCCTCCACAGGTGTGTGCGATGAGTCCGATCACGATGAGCTGGTGAATGCCATGCTTTTTAAGCTGTAGATCCAGATCAGTGTTGGCGAAGCCACTGGAACCTGTGAACCACGTTTGTGAACTGACATGTTTTGTCGTCGATCTTTCGGACGCTCAAGTCCCAGATCACGCCCATCATTGTGCGGCCGGTGGGCGTAAAAACGTCTGAGATGGAAACAGCTTTTCTCATTCCCTCCTTAGAGCGTGAACCAGAGCAGTCGCCGTGACGACTACCATTACAAGCCAGGAAACCATCAGTGCTGTCATCGGCATTGCCTTTTAGAGATCGTCAAACGACGGCAGTCCCTCTATTTCCTCGAGCTCCACTGATCTTCGCTTTGCTATTAACCGCCTAAGTTTCTCAATTAATCGCCGCTCCAGCGGGGAACTAACTCCAAGGAAATTACAAAACCTATTTAATATTCGGCCAAGGATTTGGCATTCCTCCGGAGTGAATGTTGCTTTGAACTTGCCGGTGAGTTGCTCCTGATTCGCGCGCCCCCGCGCCGCGAATTTTGTCCGCCGGGTAGCGGATTCGCCACTAACCCGAAGTCCATCTAGTGAGATGTTTCCCGCGGTACCTCCAAGGTTGGGAAAAGAGTTCATTAGAGTGATTTGCTGACTAAACGCTACTGACAAAGATCTCTTGAACATGTTCCGTGCCAACCCCTGCTGATTCGCTGCTTGTGCCTATCCATAAACAGGTTACGAATAGGATGGAACCGAGCAGAGGCTCGTGCGAGATTTCGGACTTTTAAGAAACGAATACCTTCTTGACGACTCCTCTAGCATCATGCACGCGT
>DASTDH010000213.1:0-3675 GCA_035710445.1 Chthoniobacterales bacterium | reverse complement strand
ACTATCGTGGCTCGCTTGGCTCTCACCAATTTATCTCTGCGGAACTATCATCGGCTTTGGTTTGACCGGTACGCTGCTGGGAGCGCTGCTGGGGGGCTGGCCTCGATTTGCGTTGGCGCTGGGCGGCGCTTTTCTGCTCCGTCACTTCTGCATCCAACCCCTGATAACTGCCGTCACGAATTGGGCTTCGCTACCGGCCAAAACTCTCGACGACGCTGTCCTGGAAACCGGAACTGCCGTGACCAACTTTGACTGTCAGGGATTTGGCATGGTACGCCTTCGTCTTGACGGTCAGGTCATCCAATTGCTCGGCCAACTCGCCCCCGAAGACCAAGCAGGTCCGAGGGTTGTTTCGGGAGAGTCCCTGTTCATTCGGTCGGTCGATTCCGGCCGGCAACGTTGTGTGGTCTGCCGGACGACTGCGGCAGTATCCCGACAGGCTTAAACCCTCGTCGCTTTCTCTGGCAGCAGAGAACGTGACATCCGCCCGTTTTCTATCCTTCTTCTTCAATAACCTCAACCCCATTGCCTATGATTCCGATCATCCTTGTTGTTTGCTTGCTCGCGTTTTTCGCGATCCTGATTCCCACACTTATTACTGCTTTCCTTAGAGATGTACCGGCCGGTTGCATCCGAATGGTCACCTGGTGGGGCGGCAGTATGAAGATTTATCGTGGACCCGGCAAGAGCTACGAAGTGCCATTACTAACGAATGGCACAACGATTTCCAGCAAAGCGATTAACGTCGATCTGGATATCACCGATCAGACTGCTGATATTGACAGTGCCGGTGTTCCCAATCCGATTAAGGTCCGAGTCCTGGCCAGCGCCATTGTATCGGTGGGAGATAGCGATGAATTGATTAAGACTGCCGCCAACCGTTTTTTCGCCAAGTCAAACGATGAGCAGATGTCCACCTTGACCGACCTCCTGTCATCATCCGGCCGTCGCGCAGTAAACCTCCTTACCCACGATCAACTGTTCAGCGCAAAATCAAGCAGTGGAAAGACTCCGCTGCTAGCGGATCGGGATAGCCATCCTTCGCTGCCGGTCGCCGTCGCCGCCGAAGAAGACGATGATCCTCTGGCGATTATTATTCGCAAAGCTTGTTCCCGGGAACTGACTGATCTCGGTCTGGTTTTTAATTCGCTGAACATCAAAATCGTACAGAGCGAGGTCGCAGAAGCGCGCCGGCGTCAATCTGCCGCTGAGGCAACGGCCAACGCGGATATCGTTGCGGCTAATCAAAACCGGCGGGCCAGAGAAGCTCAGCTCGAGGCCGAGCGGTCCATCTCCAATAAGCAGAGAGAACTCGAGCAAACCCGCTTGGGCAACGCAGTGTTGATCGCTGAAGCGGAGGCGAAACGACAAGACGCATTGGCCGGCCAAAAGGACAGCGAATTGAGAGCGACTCAGATTGCGCAGGCCCGAGCCGATTCCGAAGCGGTTCAAATCGCTGCAGAAGCTCAGGCCAAAGCCGAAGCCGTCCGCATCACGACGGTGGCAACAGCTCAAGCCGAAGGTATTCGCAAAGTTACTGAAGCTATCCGCGACGGTGGTGAGCAATACTTGCGATACCGCCAGATCGAAATGCTGCCGGACATTGCTCCGGCCATCGCGCAAGCTTTGGCCCAGGCTAAACTAGTTACAGTACACAGCGGCAACGAGAAAGGTGACGCAGCCTCATCGACAACCGATTCGATTGCGAATGTCATTCGGACGGTGCTGGCCGCACAGATCGTGACCCGTGGCGGGTTGGTTGAAGACGGGGAGAACTCTACACAGAAGCGCGATGGAGACCGAGTCGCCCGGGTTTCGCCGGGCCAGGAACGTTAGCAAGCGTAAGACTGTATGCGTCGTCCCGTAGGGACTCAGCGTAGTACCCCAGCCCCGAAGCATTCGGGGCTGGGTACATTTTGAAAAAGAAACGTTCGTTCTGGCGGGGCAATCAGTAACCGAATTGCGCATGCGGCAGACTTCTGGTAGAAAGCCTTCAACCGGACATAAAGGGAATTGATCTTCCCTAATGTAGGAAAACCACTTTTCAACCAAGTAGCCTCATCGCCGCATCAGCTACTGCCATCACATCCTTGCGCCTCCGACCGGTCTTTCCGATCACGCGCATGCCTTGCAGCACGCAGAGCATCAGGCGAGCGGTTACTGTGCTGTCAATAGTGGCCAGGATGGAGCCATCTGCCTGGCCCTGACGAATCAAGTCCACCACTAGCGTTTCGCTCTGACGAAGCGCCGCTGTCACTCGCTGCGCAACCTCGGCGTCGAAGGTGGTCAGGTCGGCAGCTGTACCCACGATAAGGCACCCTCGCTTGCCTTCCACGCCATGCGAAGATTCCGCAAAGAACCGCAGCACAACTCGTATACGATCCCGGCCGGACTTCGCTGTACTCATAAGTCGCTGAAGCTTTTCGCGACGCGTTTTTGCTTCGCGGTCGAAGGCAGCCAGGAAAATCGCCCGCTTGTCTTTGAATGCCTTGTAGACACTGCCCGAAGCCAGTTCCATCGCCTGCGTCAGATCAGCGATCGAGGTCGCATGGTAGCCCCGCTCGCGAAAGACACGGACAGACTTGTCCAGTGCATCGTCTATGTCGAATTCGCGCGGGCGGCCCCGGTAGATGAAAAATGCCACGTTGCCATCCAAGCATTAATATAGGGAGAACTCATCCCCTATATCAAGGGTCTCGAGATCGGAATCTGTGGCGGAATACCGCCTGGACCGCGATCGAACCGCACATCTCAGGCACATTAGGGAATAAATATTTCCTTTATCAGGTTCAATCGAATACGTTGATACCGCAGTTCGGATGTTAACCACGGCAGTTCAGACAAAATACGACCGGTTCTTGGATCGCAGGTTCATTATCGAAAGTTCCAGGACGAGACA
The DNA here is from genome assembly GCA_035710445.1 of Chthoniobacterales bacterium. Lineage (GTDB taxonomy): Bacteria > Verrucomicrobiota > Verrucomicrobiia > Chthoniobacterales > JAFAMB01 > DASTDH01. The sequence continues at coordinate 776 of DASTDH010000213.1, read as the reverse complement.
ACGAGACGCCCTCCTCGACATCGATAGAAATGATCGGGAAAGGTTTTTCTGCAGTGAGCAAACGCCTGTAGCACCACGAACAATAACTATGAACGAACGAACGATGAATGAACGAGTGATGAGCCTTGCGGGCACGGATCGCAGGGCGCCGGCAATCAAATATCAACCGAGATCCAAACGTAGTTACTTTGACGTCGGTATCGGCTCCATATGCTTAGCGGGCCCAGAGACCGGAGGAGAATACTGCCTCCTGGAGGTGAGTCTCGCGTCTGGTGTAAGTGTGCCTCGTCATACGCATACGCGCGAGGACGAGGGGTACTATGTTCTCTCCCGGAGAACTGGAGGTCATCGTCGGAGAGGAGGTCTTTATTCTTAAGGCAGGCGATACTCTCATGGCTCCGCGCGACATCCCCCACCAGCTCCGTAATTCTGGCAACACCGAGAATCATTATCTCCTCATCTTCTCGCCTTGCGGATTCGAGGACTTTCTTAAGGAGACGGCAGTTCCGGCACCGGATAATGCGGTGGCTCCAACCGAGCGGCAACTTAAAGCAGAGGACCCTTCAATTGCCATTCGGAGGGTCCACCAACTCGCGGCCGACTATGGGATCCGGTTTGATTGACTATTCCGCTTATGCTCATGCGTTATTGAAATAAACGCAGATTTTTTTATCCAATTAGGGAATGAATATTCCCCTTTTAGCGGCTAACCGACCGACACTGGTCGGCCGGGCAGGTAACCCAACGCTAGGCAGCAGCAGCGAAACTAGTGAAGG
>DASTDH010000212.1:0-3786 GCA_035710445.1 Chthoniobacterales bacterium | reverse complement strand
TGCGCGGGTGAGCAATGCCTCGGTGGTGAGATTGAATCGCAGTTTGATCAACCAAATCAAAAAGCAGATTGAAAAACTCGATCTGCTTATCAAAGAGCACATTGAACAGTCGCCACCTCTATCTGCTAAGGCAGAGAAACTGATCTCAATCAAGGGAGTTGGTTTGCGCACGGCGGCCTTACTGCTGGCGCAAATGCCCGAGTTGGGGCAACTCAATCGTCGTGAAGTTGCAGCTTTGGTCGGAGTAGCGCCGTTTAATCGCGATAGCGGAAAGATGCGCGGCAAACGCGCGATCTATGGTGGACGGCGTTTCGTTCGACATGGACTTTACATGGCCGCATTAGTCGCCGCGCGTCACAACCCAATCCTGCGCAATTTTTATCTGCAATTGCGAGCGGCTGGCAAACCGGCCAAACTCGCCCTCACTGCGACGATGCGAAAACTGCTGATCGTGCTCAACAGTGCGCTCAAACGCGATCTACGTTATGCTTGAAACCAAGACAGTTACTAACGGCCCCATTTCGAAATGAGTTGACTCATTCACTCCCGCTCATTCGGCCTTCGGCTCTCCCATCTATGTCGCACCGCTTCCCGCGGGCTCCATTCAGCGTGTTTGCCACGACAGCCTGCCGTGCTTATCTTTTTCTCGCTAGGCGCCTCTAGCTGCGCTCTATGACTACACCCCAAGAAACACTGCCTGAGCACACGATGACAGAGTATCTCGAAATCTGCAGGAGCCATCACGCGATTACAGATTTTCGCGCGAAGCTCCTTGCCTTGCTTCCGGTTGCCTCTGGGGCTGGCCTTTTCCTGCTGCTCAGCAAAAACCAGAAGTCTCTTGATCTGGTCCACCTTCCCGCTATCGGTGTTTTCGGGTTTCTGGTTACACTCGGTCTCTTTTTCTACGAGCTTCGAGGCATTCAGCTTTGCAAGGCTTTGAAGGAGCGGTGCAAGCTCTTGGAGGAACAGTTGCGACTCACGGGTAGGCAGTTCAGCGAGAGACCGCGTGCAAGGCTTGGCGGACTCATCGGCGCGGAGGGCGCTGCTTGGATCATCTATCCTACGGTTCTGCTCTCGTGGGTGTATGTTGCTATCATTCGCTTTATCTGAACGCCAATATTCTTGGAATCCGTGATGAACGAAGCGCCTAACCATGCGATTGAGCCGACCGCGAGCCGCCGTACTATCCAGTTTTGTATGAGTTCAAACCCGCAATCGGCTGCCACGCGCGTCCTCGCTCGCGGCAGCTCATCTTGGTCTCGTTAGACGGTAAGGAAGCCACGCAATGACCGAGATCGAAGTGCGACACAGCTGTGATCGGGATATCGATCAGATTCAGCAGATTTATGCTGAGCCGTCAAACGTTTGGGCAACTCTGCAACTGCCATTTCCCTCGCTTAATACCTGGCAGAAACGGCTCACGTCTCTCCCTGAAGGAGCGTTCAGTTTGGTCGCCTGTCGTGCTGACGAAGTAATTGGCCAGATCGGGATTGAAATGCGGAAGAACCCGCGCCGTCGCCATGCGGCCACACTTGGAATGGCGGTCAAGACCTCAGCGCGGCGTCAGGGAGTCGGTTCGGCCTTGCTAACTGCAGGCATCAATCTCGCCGAGCGGTGGCTTGCCGTTCGCCGAATTGAACTCGAGGTTTACACGGACAACGAGGCAGCGGTTGCCCTCTATAAGAAGTTCGGTTTTGTCGTTGAAGGCACGTTAAGGCAATATGCTTTTCGAGATGGGCAATTCGCCGACGTTTACCTCATGGCGAAACTTGCCGCTTAATCACTCGCTCAACTGGAGGTAAATACCTGTCATGCAAGACCCAGTTATCGCACCGACGCTGACGGCGTCACTCGTGTACGACGATGCCCGCCAAGGAATTCGATGGCTGGCGGATGTTTTGGGATTCAAGATCGCGACGTGTTACCAAACCCCGGATGGGAATGTTACATTTGCGGAGCTCGTCTGGAGAACGGGCCTTGTGTTCGTTTCCGGGCGGCCGCCCAGCAGCAACCCTTGGTCGAAGGTAGGGCCGACCTCTATTGCGCTTGCCGCGGAAAATGCTCAAGCGGTAGACCACCTCTATCAGCGGGAGTGACATTGGGCGCTGAGATTGTCAGGCCGGTGCACGACGCCAGAACGCCGGCATTCCCAGATGGCAGCCATCAATTCAACGTGCGAGATCCCGGAGGGAATCTGTGGACCGTGGGGACTTTTCAGCCTCGGGTGCCGGTTCAGGAGGGAACGGCGTAACTACCCGCATCCAGACGACGTGCGCGGTCCCTATGGGTCGTTAGGTCGATGCAGATGGTAATACACGGGCGATAAATGAAATCATGACCACATACTGTCTGATTCACGGAAGCGGTCAGGGACCCGATGGCTGGAAGCTGCTGGCAAGCGAACTGGAGCGGCGGGGTCATAGCGTTCTCACCCCTGCGTTTCACGTGAACAGGACTGACGAGGGGTTGGCCTGGCATGCAGAGACCGTCGTGAACGCTCTCAATCACTCTGGTATGCACCCGCCTGATGTCGTGTGTGTCGCGCACTCAGCGAGCGGTATGTATCTGCCACTGATTGCCGAGCGCTGGTCTCCGCGCCGCATGGTGTTTCTAGCGGCGTTGGTTCCGCGGCCGGGGATGAGCGTCGTCGAGCAGTACCGGGATGATCCGTCGATCTTCAATCCAGCCTGGGTCGGACAGAATCCGCTTGAGGACAAAGTCGCTTTGGACTTCGTGTACCACGACTGTGCTCCCGACCGTCTCGAGTGGGCAATGTCGACGCGGCTGTTGTTTTACGCAAAGCGCGCCCTGGAGGAACCATGTCCATTGAGCGCCTGGCCCGCTATACCTTCCACGTACGTCGTGTGTGCCGATGACCGGACGATCACGCCAGAGTGGCAGCGCAAGGCCGCTCGAGAGTTGCTAGGAGTAGAGCCGATTGAACTGCCGGGGGGACACTGCCCACATGTCAGCCGGCCTAAGGCACTCGCGGATGTCCTAGAGCAGGTGGACAACAGTTGACGAGAATTGAGAGATGGTAGTCGAGAGTAAAGCCAGGCTTGCTAAGGATAGTTTTCTCCGGAGAGTTTGGCTTAGTGTTGCGATAACGGTTGCGATCATCGCCTCCACCATTCTGTTGATCAGTGTCCCTGCTTCCAGGTTCACCGATCCCGCTGCGAGGGAGTACATTGCAGGAATTGCGCGCGTCATAGTCGGATTGATAGTGGTTGTCATAATTCGCCAACGCAGTTGGGGTTTTGAGGTACTGAGTTCGCCGTCGGTTAGGGCCTGGGGCATCGTTCTTCCTGTCGCGGTTTACTCGCTAATTGTATACCCACTTTTATTTACTGGCACCCTGGCCTTAAACCTAAGCGAACCAAACCTGGTTGGCGGCGTCGCATTGAATGGTTTCGCCGCTGGTACGCTCGAGGAGCTGGTATTTCGCGGACTTATTCTGTCGCTTTTGTTAGGCGCTAATTCGCACAATCAGAGGCTCAACATTGTCTGGCGCGGAATCCTTATTTCTGCCCTCTTATTCAGTATGCCGCATGCTCTAAACATTTTTGCCGGCCATGCCGAAGCGCGCGTGGTGGCGCAGCTGGTGTGGTCGTTTCTGCTGGGAATCGTGTTCGCCTGCTTGCGAATCGTCGGCAGGTCGGTGTGGCCAGTTGCTGTATTGCACGGTGCTATGAACGCATTCGTTCACGTGAATAGGCTCGGGGTCCAGATCGAGCCATCTCTGTTAGGCGCTGCCGCGTTAGCATGCGCCCCACTGCCATTGTGCAT
>DASTDH010000211.1:0-4100 GCA_035710445.1 Chthoniobacterales bacterium | reverse complement strand
ACGATCCATCTTTGGTCCGGCCGATGTCGATGCTCGCGATCTGAAACCGGAATTAGGTACAAACGCCGGAAAGCAAACAGACTTAACAAAAGCGACGACGAGTAGATGTTTACCCATCGTGCCAATAAGAGACCTAGCATAATTGCAATGCGAATTGCGGAGCGTGAAATGCGAAATATGAAAATATCGCATCGCAGAAACCAATGCTCATCCGCAGAAGCGGATGAGCAACGCGGGTTGGCGGGTGACCGAGCCGAAAGCTGTGAGGTGGGCTACTCGGCGACTTCAAATTCGAAGTTACCATTGGTTACGTGGGTATCCACCGAAACGGCTCGCCAGCTGACTCGATACTTTCCCGCCTTAATCGCGGGCAACGAGACAACCAGGAGCTGTTGGTTAGTCGGGTCAACTTTCGCATCTCGTTTATCGACCTGGCTCCCTCGGCTATCGAAAACCTGAATTTTACTTAGCGCCGGTTCCAACCGTTCGGTGAACCAAATCCTTACCATACCAGGCGGTGACGTGAGCCTGCTACCTACCGCCGGGTCGGCGTGGTCGATAAAGGCATGGGCCCAAGCGACCGAAATGAAGAGTAAAACTATCGTTACGCTTAATATCGTTTTCATCCGTTATGGATTGATAAAGGGCTGCCCGAAAATCTTCGGTAGGATGTCGTCCAAATAAAAATGGAGTTGTCCGACGACTCCGACGTTGTTGCCGGTGTGAGAATTGACCGGGACAATAGCTTCGACGCCGAGTTGAAAGTATTGCCCAGACCAAATGATTCCTGGATTAACGGTTCCGGTGGTTGGACCGGACACACGGTTAACTGGGGTCTGCATCGCGAACTCGACGAGAGGAATAAGGCGTTTGAGCGGAGCGCACAAACCGATGTCTTTCACGTGCTCCTCCAAATAAATCAAACTATACTCGACGGCGATCCCCCATTCAAAACTGTTGGGTATTCGTTCGCCTTCGACACTTGATCGGGTGGGAAACGACAAACCGAGCTGCCCGGTTAACGCGATCGGGCGGAGCGCCCAGACCGAGTCAGGCAGGTCGCCGAGACCTTTGCCAAAAAAAAGGCCCGGCGTAATCGTACTGAATCGGTCGGCACCAATTGACGCTCTTCCAGTGCCTCCAATTTCAGCGTTGCCCCCCACCGACACGATCATTTCGTGCTCGGCATTAGTGAAGAACTGATATTTGCCGCCGACCTCGACGTTATCGAAACCGGTTTGAAGATGCGAACCCGATGACTTTTGCAACATGTATCCATCGGCCACCTCAATGCCAAAGTTAGGCGTAAGCTTGAGAGCGATATCCGCGGACAGATCAAACGTCTTGGTAGGCGGAGCGCCGGGTTGCCGAATTGCCTGAAACGTCGGCAGCGACAATTCGTTGGCAACGAAAGGATCATCGGTCGAAATCGTGGCAGGAAAAAAGCGATCGCCAGCAAACCCATGGGCATTGGCCCAATTCGGCATAGCGACAAACGCATACACCTCCAGAGAGATGTAGAATGCAGTCGAGAAAAGTTGTCTTACGTTCAAGTTTTAAAAATGGATTGTTGAAGCGACTAGTAGCCGCTTCATGATTAAGAAAGGGGGTTGAAATATCGTAACGCGGTTTGCTCAGCCTCCCGGGCACGCATGCCAGCACCCGCATCGGACAAGCGAAGATTCGGCGATCGCTCGCGCCAGGCAGGAATCCGCCCGATTAGTCCGAATCGATGGATCTCCGACTTTGCCAACTAACGGATGTAGTTTTCACAACATCGGAGAGGCTTCCAACTTCGCCAGTCGATATAGTCGCAGTTTTTCACGACATCGGAGAGGCTTCGTCGGACAGGTCGTCGGACAAGACCCTGGCAGCGGTACCGGCGGTACTCCTCGCGCCGTCCTGAGGTTACCCGATGCGGGGAGGCGGGATCAACGGCTCCACTGCGATGCTCACCAGATCGCGATTGCACTGCCCGTATTCACGCCAAGTGAAATTACGTATCACTTCGAAGATGAAATCTCGAACGATAAAATCCTTCTTAAGTTCCGACTGCAACGCCGGCGCTTTCTTCTGTTCCTGCTTACGTCCATCCTGCACAACCGAGCAAACGACACACGGGTGTTTGCCATCAAAAGTCTTAGAGATCGCCGCCGAGACATCCCCTTCCTTTGAATAGGCGACAATCATTCCCATCCAGGCGCCAGTTTGGAGAATTGCCCAGTGCCCACCCGCGAGAAGGAAGAAGGCAAGAAAGGCAATCGCTATGGCGATTCGACCACGCACAATGGGAAGATTTCCGTTGGGTGGGTAATTGGGCAAGTGAAAAGATTTTTGACGCCAGAAAGGACGATTGGTTCGCGCCCCCCGATTTGTGAGATTACGGTCCGCTAGAATGTCCAAGGATCCTTTACCCACAGCCGCCGAATACCAAGGCGAGCCGGTCCGTTATCCGGCTCTCACGGTGATAGATGTGAACTCAGAAGCCTCAGCCATCGAGCAGCAATACAAGAATATCGTGCTCAATCAGGTGAATAATAGTTGTCTGCGACTCGGCGTGATTGAAGGCGAATATCCTTGGCACTATCACCCGCATTCGGATGAGCTGTTTCTCGTCATGGAAGGGCGTTTGATTATCGAGCTGGCCGACGACCGCGAACTCCGCCTCGAGTCTGGACAGAGTGTGACGATCCCGGCCAATACTGTTCATCGGACTCGCGCCGAGATCCGCACCGTGAATCTCTTGTTCGAAGAGCTGGCGGCCGAAACCGTTTTCCTGGAAACGTCGCCGCGATAGACTATGAAAATTCCGCTTTCGGTGTTGGATTTGTCCCCGATCTCGGCGGGACAAGGGGCGGCTCGAGCCGTTCGCGATACGGTCGAGCTTGCGCAATTAGCCGAGAGACTTGGTTACTATCGGTATTGGGTCGCCGAACATCATAACATTCCGAGCGTCGCGAGTACGGCTCCGGAAATCATGATTGGGCAGATTGCCTCTCGGACGTCGCGGATTCGAGTTGGCTCCGGCGGTATTATGCTTCCGAACCATGCTCCGCTCCGAGTAGCGGAGACGTTTCATGTTTTGGAAGCACTCTATCCCGGCCGCATCGATCTCGGGATTGGTCGGGCACCGGGCACCGACCAGCTTACTGCGCTAGCGTTGCGTCGGAGCAAGGAGAGGCTCGGAGCCGCGGATTTCCCGGCACAGCTCTCTGAACTCATTGGCCTCAGTAGTGGGCAACTACCGAATGGCCATCCCTTCGCCGGCATCCAGGTTATTCCCGCCGACGTCACGTTGCCACCGATCTGGGTGCTCGGATCGACTGAAGACGGTGCGTCGATCGCCGCGGACTTCGGTCTCGGATTTGCCTTCGCGCATCATATCAATCCCGGGGGAGCGCAGCTCGCACTGGATGTTTACCGATCAAGCTTTCGGGCATCGCGGTGGCTTGATCGGCCGCGCACGATTCTCACCGCTCAAGCAATATGCGGCGAAACCGACGAAGCCGCCGAACACCTTGCGACTACATTTGAATTGGCCTGGATCCGGTTGCGGAGCGGCCGACCGGCCCCGCTAGCGTCACCGGAAGAAGCATCTGCATACCAATACTCGGTGGGCGAAAAGGAAATGTTGAAATACGCGCGCCTACACTATTTTGCCGGCGGGCCCACGACTCTCCGAGAAAAACTGCTGGAACACGTGGGTCCTGCCGGAGCGGACGACCTCATGATTATCACGACCATCTATGGTCACGCCCGGCGGATGCGCTCTTATGAATTGATCGCGGAAAGTTGGCCCGGCGAAGCGGGTAACAGATAGCAAATTAGCGAATACGCAAGACGTTGGGTCCGTGCATTCTTCGGTAGCGGCGACTGTCCCCCTCGGGAGCTCTCGGCTTTGCCAACCAAAACGATGGAACGAAGCGATTCGTGTGGTTGACCTACGGGCGCAGTCGCCATCGCCAGCCATCACCTTGTAGCATACCGTCCTGGCCAACAGCACGAAGGCGACTGGGTTCTGGGGCCAATGCGAACGAGTCGCTCCGTTCCAGCCTCTCAGCTTAACGTCATCAGGTGCTTCGGGGGACGGTCGCCGCTAC
>DASTDH010000210.1:0-4486 GCA_035710445.1 Chthoniobacterales bacterium | reverse complement strand
TCGCGTGTTGTCCACTAGCACCACGTGCAACTCTCCTCCCCGACGCGGGCCGTGAAAATGCGACGCAAATTGGGTCATAGGAGAGCCCAGCGCGCTCCGAGAGAGCATCCGGATAAAGACTCCAAGATCCTGCGCACGAGGGATCAATTTCTCGATGGACCGGACGCGGGCGAAATCTCGTCCGTTCCAAAAGTCCCCCCGCTTTTTTGCCGGTCGGAGCACCAAACTGTGTTTTGCTCGCTGAACATAAGAAGAATTGTGTAAATTGTGCCATCGGAACCCCGTGTGATTGAGCTATCAAGATATGTGCTCGAGGCGCCGCGAAAGGACGAAGAGTTTATCCTTTATCGCGGGCGGAATCAGGGCGATGCGGCTCAGATCCTTGTGCTTTCGGCTGTCGCGGAGCATCCCACGCCTGAAAGTCTGAAACGGCTGGAGCACGAATGCTCTCTTAGAGAAGTGCTGAAAGGATCCTCTTTTGAAAACGCTTGATCTGGTAAAGCTTGCCCTGCTGTCCATGCAGCGGAATTCATGGGAACAAGGCGTCGCGATGGATGCTTTTTTCGAGCAGGGCGACCGTGATGTGGTAATCGCGCTCGCAAAAGAGGCCGCTTACCGCAGAATACCCGACGGTCGCCCCGCAATGATCCGTCCGGACGAAGGAATAACCGATCCGTGCAGCGTCGGAGAAGCATTGATTTTTTCGTTTCGAGAAACGGACGATAAGGATCTGGGAGATGCGTGTGACTCGCTGTTGAACTGGGCGCTCAAATCAGCGCCCCGAAATCATAATGGAATTGTCTATCACGTTCCGAATCGTCCGGAATTTTGGATTGACTCCATATATATGCTGCCGCCGTATCTCGCAGCGGCGGGCCATCCAAAAGAAGCGCTCCGTCAAATCCATGGCTATCGGACCGCGTTGTTTGACCGGCAAACAGGGCTGTTCAGTCATAAATGGGACGACGAAAAGCAGGCGTTCGTGCGAAAAGACTTTTGGGGGGTCGGAAACGGTTGGGCCGCCGCCGGGCTTGCAAAAACAATTGACCTGCTGCCCGAAACGATGTCTTCGCAAAAACAAGAGCTAGTACAGATCGCGCGGGCGCTCGTCGACTGTTTATTAGAATATAAGCGGTCTGATTGGCTGTTTCACAATATTATCGATGACCCCGGAAGCTTTGTGGAAGTGAATTTATCGCAAATGTTGGCGTACGCGATTTATCGTGGGCTCGTTGCGGGATGGCTTCCCGGCGAATATGAAAAACCCGCGCGATCACTTAGGCAGGCCGTTTCTGGCAAGGTGGACCGATTCGGGCTCGTGCAGGGCGTTTGCGGATCGCCGTGTTTTGACAAGCCCGGCGTCGCGGCGGAGGGCCAATCCTTTTACTTACTGTTAGACGCTGTGGCGCAAAGATGGGCGTTTCCCTGCCAAACACGCCGTTGATACGGATTTTATTTTGTTTCGCCTTTCATCCGCATCCATCACATCTTTCACACCTCTTTTGATGCCGTCGGCAAAATTTCCGCAAAATCTCAGGCCACCGAGCTATCGGGGACGCGTCTTAACATTGGACATTTACAAGAAACTGAATCAGAGTAGTCGTTGGCGCGGTTGCGCGATTAGAGATCCCGGGCGTTGGTATCACGTTATCAATCGAGGCCATCAACGTCGGGCGATTTTTCGGGATCGGCGTTGCTATGAAGATTTCCTAAGGCGACTGGGGCAATTGCCGCAGAGGTTTGGGGTAAAGATCCATACCTACGTGCTAATGCCGAACCATTACCATTTGCAGATGGAGGTTGGGACACAGCCGGGGCTATCGGCGGCGATGCATTGGCTCAATAACCGGATACGGTATCTGGTTTAATCGCCGTTTCGGCCGAACGGGGGCATTATTTCAGGGACGATTCAAATCGATCTTGTTTGATCCGGATGAGTGTTTGCTGGCGATCCATCACTATATTCATTTGAATCCGGTTCGGATCGGAAAACTGAAGGAAGCAGAAAAGCAGCCTGAGTGGATGGATAAAAGCCTTCTTTTAGCTAAGCGTCGAGAAGTGCTGCGGGATTATGAATGGAGCTCATATCGTGACTATGCCGGAATTCGTTCCGGGCCGCCGTGGCTTACGGTGGAAGCAGTGCGGGAATGCAGCGGTTTGTCGGCACGAAAATACCGGCAAGAACTGGACAGGTGCATCACTGATGGCCTACTAGGTTTAGACTGGCAAGGCGAGCTAGCGGCCGGAATACTGATGGGCGGTCAGGAGGGGGTCGGAATTTGGAAGCGGTTGTTGGCAGAGCGAACCGGTGGGAATCGGAAGAATGAAACTCGACGTTTTGGGTTGATTAGCTGGGAAGAGATCACTAGCGCAATCGAGCAAGAGTGGCGTCGGCCTTGGGTTCAACTGCGGCAGAGTCGGGGTAATGCAGCCCGAGCCACGACGATTTGGCTTGCTCGCCACCGAGGCGGGATGACTCTTGAACAAGTGCGTGCTAACCTAGGCGCCAGCAGTTACGGTCGCTATGCAGGTCGGTCGATTCCAGCGCCAGCTACCGCAGAAGGCGCTGCTCAAGAAGCGCCTTCAGGCTGTGGCCAAGCGGCTAAATGTCCAATGTTAAGATCCGTCCCTTAGTCTGTCCCTCACCGAGCTATCGGGGACGCGTCTTAACATTGGACATTTACAAGAAACTGAATCAGAGTAGTCGTTGGCGCGGTTGCGCGATTAGAGATCCCGGGCGGTTGGTATCACGGTATCAATCGAGGCCATCAACGTCGGGCGATTTTTCGGGATCGGCGTCCCTTAGTTTTTGGCCCCGTCCTAAGCGCCAGCAGTTACGGTCGCTATGCAGGTCGGTCGATTCCAGCGCCAGCTACCGCACAAGGCGCTGCTCAAGAAGCGCCTTCAGGCTGTGGCCAAGCGGCTAAATGTCCAATGTTAAGATCCGTCCCTTAGTTTTGGCCACCTCTGGAAAAAAATTCCCAGCAATTTCAAAGGCTCTCACCCATCTCGAGCTACAGTCCACGATCCTGGATGGTGAGATTGTTAGGCCAACTGCTTCTGGCCGTAACGTGATTTGTCGCGAATGCTGCGAGCCGCGATACGAACCTGGTCACGCAGCCACACATGCGCTGGTTCATTCGTTAGCCGAGGATGCCAGCTCATGAAGTAGGGGAACGCCTTTAGCTCGCGAGGAGGTTCGATCGTCCGCAAAGTCGATATCTGCTTGGTCACATTCGCCAAGGTGCGCGGGACGGTGAGCACCAGGTCCGTCTGTGCTATCGCGAGAATGGCCGGGATATAGAACGGAATTCTGAGTGCGACCTGACGTTTTTGACCGAGTGCTTTCAGCGGCTGGTCAACCATTGCTTGATGACCGTCACCGGTCAGAACCATCGCATGCGGCAGTTGTAGATATTGTTTCAGTGTAACTCGGCGGCTCTTTATTCGTTGGCGCACGCCGACGAGACAGACAAAGTCGAGATTGAAAACGATCTCGTTTTCCAGCTCAGGCGGAACCTCTTCTGCGCAAAGAATCAGATCAATCCGACCGGCGGCAACCTCGTCATATGTTTGCGGTCCAACCGCGCTCAAGACTAATTCAGAGTCAGGCGCGTCTCTACGTAGTCGCTCGAGCACATTGGGCAGCAGAATCGTCGAGCCGTGGTCCGTCATTGCTATTCGGAAGCGTTCGCGACTCTGCGCAGGGATAAATTCCTGATCGTTCACGAGAGCATTCAGGCGACGCATGATCGCTTCGGTCTCGCGCAGAACCCGTTCACCTCGCGGTGTGCGTTCATAGGTGCCATCGGAACGGACAAGCAGAGGATCGCCAAACGTTGCCCGCAGTCTGTTCAATGCGCGGCTCATCGCGGGCTGGCTTAAGAAAGCACGTTTGGCCGCGCGGCTGATGTGCCGCTCTTCTAACAATGGCTGGATCGCCCGCAGCAGATTCAGGTCAATATTTCTTAGATGCGTGTCACGCATACAGTACATTCTCAAAATGCATTGGCTGAATGTAAGGGAGTGAGCAAATTCGATCAAGAACAGAGAAGCAGCCGTGAAGACCTACAAAGCGTGGTTCTCAGGGCGGGCTTCAGAAAAGATTATCTGCAAGAGGATGAAAGGATTTAAGAAATGCGCGCGATTGTAGCAGAGGGGTTCAGCGGTTATGAGAATCTGAAAGCTGCGGACATCCCCAGGCCAGCGGTGTCGGATGGACGCGTCCTGGTGCTGACCGGGACAGATCACAAAAGGGGTTAGCATGAAGCAGACACTTACGATCCCAGAGACGTTCCTCGGCGTCGGCTACACCAAAAACCGGGCCGGGCTTCCACTAGAGGCGGTGCGTGTTCTTGTCCCGCGGCCAGAGGCCGACCAGGTTCTGATCCGCGTCGCCGCCTCGTCGCTCAACCCGCTGGAGTACAAGCTCGCCGAGCTTAACTTCCTTGGGCGGACGCCCCCCGTCATCCTCGGCCTCGACCTG
>DASTDH010000209.1:0-23713 GCA_035710445.1 Chthoniobacterales bacterium | reverse complement strand
GACGATGCTCCGTAGACGCCGGTAGTGATATTGGCGTCGGAAGCCGCCTGTGGAGGAAGACACGAGTTTGTGGCCCGATCTCGGTGATCTGGTGCTTCCTGGAGAGAGTGAGAAGAGGAATCCTCGCAAGAAAGCAAGATTTGCTGGAAGAGCAGTACAGAGGTCACGATCTATCCGAACGGCTGTTAACGATGTATCCGGTCCGCACAGTCCCGGCCCGTCAAATCGAGGGCTGGATCGAATCCCGCTAAGCCGAGAGCCGCTTACGAGGCGTTAGCCGAGGATGAATTCATCGCTTCATCATCTGGTTTACCGGGACGATGGGTCGCTGCCTCGGCGGTCCGGGACGGACCAGCCCTACCTCTTTCCGCGCCCGGGAAGCGCGAAAATTCGTCATGCTCAGACTTTCTAGTGAAATCGTTTCCAAAAGGTCTAGACAGATCTGGCCTGTTTGCTCTCTCGCCGCTTAGCACGCTTTCACAAGCGGGTAAACCGGGTTTTTGCTATCTGCTATCTGCAATTTGCCATCGCCCTGTAGGCGCACGCTGTGTTCACGCTCCCAGCCGGCCTTCGGCAGCGATGAGTGCTTCGCAAAGCGAGTGAATCTCGTCGTCTACGGCTTGCGGATCGGTCACTGTCCGGGTGACTTCCTCTCGCAAAATTTCGCTGTACCGCTTGCGCAAACGATGAATGAGCGTCTTTACCCCGCCCAGACTAACCTGTAGTTTTTCGGCAACTTCCTCATACGAGGGCAGCCTTTTGGAGTTGCTGGGGTCGAGAAATGGCTGGAGCGTCTCGATCACCGCGGCCTTACCTTGCTCGGAGTATTCCTGGCGGAGACGCCCAATAGCGTGGTCTAACAGAGTCATCGCCCAGCGCGCATCGAATATCTTTTCGGCGGTCAGAAAATCAGCGTGTTCTTCACTGTAACGTTCTTCGCCACCCCCGAAGTCGAATGCCACAAATTCGATCCGGCCGCCCCGCTTGATGCTGTTGTCTCGATCAAAGGCGTCGGAAATATAGTTTTTCAATGACGCCAAGAGAAACGAACGGAATTTCCCTTTCTCCGGGCCCACCTGCCGCAACGACTTTCGCTCGAGCAAACTGAGAAAAAAGCCCTGGGTAAGGTCTTGAGCGTCTTCGGGACTGTAGCCCCGACGGCGAACGAAAGAATAAAGCGGATACCAGTAAAGCTGGCAAAGATCGGCGAGAGCCGTTTGCGAACCGGGTACGTGAGTCTGAGCAGAGCGCAACACGACGCTCCAATGCGTGGTTCGGAACCGGCCGGTATCATCGTTCTCCCGGCTCTCGTGGGGTTTCATCCGTAATCTTCTGCATTCTTACACCTTAATCGGGCACCTGGGAATTGCGGAATTGCGAGAATGAGGGTCGAGGTAACGGACCCCCTACCTGCGCTGCACGGACACACGTCCCCCTCAGAGTGAAACTCGGGCTTACCAAATCCTATTGTAATGGATGAAGGCCATTGTGTGGGCCCGACAACCAAAACCAACCAACCACAACCAAGGAAATAACCATGTCTGCCATAATCAAATTTGTCGCGCCCGTGGATCTGTTGTTCCAGCCCGTCCAAAGAGAGCGCGGTTCCGCTCAATTAGAATCCGAACCGATTCGGCTAGGGCCGATTCGGGCACCGGAAGAGCGATTCTGGAAACTACCCGGTCAAGCAGTCCCTTCCCGAGTCGTGATGATCGAACTATTTGTCCTTGTGTTCCTCGCGGCGGTCGCACTCGCTGGAGTAATGAGCTGTTTCGCTGAACTATCGCGTCTGCTTGACAGGGATGCGATTGGACAGGTGGCGGCGAGGGTGGCAGGCGCAGGCGGTTAGGGCGACACAGTCCGGCAAGTTTGCTGCCGGCCGCGACGGAGGCTTGGCGGAGTCGGGCCGCCTTCGCAGACTACGGCGCGCCCTTTGCGCGCTGGTCCCGGCCAACACCATCGCTTTTGGCCGCGACCGGTTTCGCCCTAGCTCAAGCACGACTGCCGCTCTCTGCCTGACCATCTTCGCTGGATTCGACCTTCACCTGATCGTCTCGAGCTTGATCATTCGCTCCGCCCCTTAATGGCAGCGCTGAAGAAGCGATGGCGACTGCGACGACGCTGGTATAGCGCGCGAGAATACTTAGTCCGTCTGATTGATGTAATCTACTCATATGTTCTACCCTGCGTTGCTGGGGAGAACATACGTGGCGTTCCGTGCCTGATCGGCTGAGAAGCAGCGTTTCGATCGCAACTCTCTGGTTCCAATCCTTGGAATCGAAATTCCATGTTATTATAGACGCCGGAAGAGGCGGATCGGTTTAATAATTTTGGTGGGCGCCGTCGGACCTTATTATGAGCCGATCAATCTGTTCAGCGACCGTTCGGCCAAGCCGCGGACCTAACCGATAATGGCTACAATCCGGGATGCCGGTGGTCAGTTGCAGACCGAGCCATGGCGACTGCGTTCAATGGCCGGATACACTTGATTCCTCGCGTTTCGACGTTGTCGACTGGCACGCGTTCGACTTCGGTTGGATCCGACGTCGTCCTGTTAAAGGAAGCATCCCCTGTTAGGTAGGACCATGTCGGACAGGCTACTCGCCGTTACCGTTTCCAGCGCTCCCGGCGTTTCACCCCAACCGGTCTCTTCCGGGCGGAGAACTCAAATCTTGCTTAGGCCCAATCGGCACGATTCGGGTCGGATTGATATCGTCGTGGGTGTAGTAGTAATGCCGCTTAATGTTATCGAAATTGACGGTCTCGGCGATTCCTGGCTGTTGATAGAGATCCTTCAAATAACCGAAAAGATTTGGGTAATCGATAATGCGACGAACATTACATTTGAAATGTCCGTGGTAAACCGCATCAAAGCGCACAAGAGTTACGAACAAGCGCCAGTCGGTCTCTAGCGGACGGGTTCCAAAAAGAAACCGCCGGGTGGCGAGCCGGTCATCCAGTTCATCCAAGGTCTTGAACAGGGCGATCGCTGCAGTCTCGTACACCGGTTGCGAGGTGGCAAACCCAGCCCGATAGACTCCGTTGTTAACCGTCTCGTAAATTGTTTCGTTCAACGCATCAATCTCGGATCGATATTTTTCAGGATAGAGATCCAACTGGTTTCTAGTCACGTCATTAAAGGCGGAGTTAAATATCCGCAGCAAATCGTCATCCGAGTTCGAAACAATTTTCTTTGTCAGCTTGTCCCAAAGCACCGGTACGGTGACCCGACCCTGATAATCCGGATCGGTAGCGCGGTATGCCTCGCTGAGAAATCGAAATCCATTGATTGGATCGCGCGAAGCGCCGGGCACGTCGCGGAAAGCCCAGCCTCTTTCGTCCCGGATTGGGTCGACCACGGTCATCCCGATGATTTTTTCCAACTCTTTGAGGCGCCGCACGATGATGATCCGGTGAGCCCACGGGCAAGCCCAGGAAACGTATAAGTGATACCGATTTGTCTCCGGCGGAAATTCAGCGCCCGGATCCGAAGTAATCCATCTTCGGAAGGCATCTTGCTGTCGGACAAACTCGCCCGACTCAGATTGTTCCTTTGGGAATTGGGGAGAAGCAGACATGTTGCGAGTTGCGGGGTACGGGTTATGGGTTGCGGGTTGCGGGTTCTCTACGGGCCAACCGGCGGTACTTGTAACCGGTAACTCGCAAATCCTCACGCGTAAACCAGGAGATGGATTTCTTCCGGCAAAATATCGGAGATGTTTTTGATGATGTTGCCGCGGAGCAAGTTGATAAGCATGCTGCGCTGCGGAGCGCCGACGATCAGGTAGGAAGCGCCGACGGTCGCCGCGATATCCACAATTGTATCCGCCGCTGAGTCGCTTGCGGCATAACACGGGAGGATCGTGAGCCCGTCGGCTTTTTCGCTCGCGTACGAGAAAATAGCGGTCGCTTCCGGATCTTCCGTCCATTTTCGCTTGCGGTCGCCCGGCGCCAGCACCGGTTGTTCCCGAACAAACAACAGGTAAAGCGGACGCTTCGTTTCCTTGGCCTCTTGAATGGCGAAGTCCAAAGTCCGGCCGATTCCGCGAACCGCGCACAGCATTGGCGGCCCGGTAATTTCGTCTTTGGGCGCCTGAAACAGCGCAGGAAGCGGAGAAGGTCGTTCTTCCTTGGCCTTTTCCGCTGCCACTTGTTTTTTCTTTTCTGCTCGCTCTTCGGCCAGTCCGCGCAGCACCAAGCCGACTGCCAGAACGGAAGCGGCAAATACCCGAGCGTTCGGCTTGTCAAGAAAGAGCGAGATCTCGATCGCCGACATGATGAGAAACGTACAGAACATCAGTACTCGTTCCCAGCGAGCGAGATCGAGATGCTTATCGGTAGAAGTGGCGCCGAGGTTGGTTGCGATCGCTCCAACCACACCGACAGCGTACAGATCGGCTAAGCCAGCGATGTCGCGGACCGCCACGACCAGCACGGCCGGAATAATGGTTGCGACGATCAGCCCAAATGCCGGGACACCAAAGCTGTTCAGTTTCTCGAATTGTGGTGGAATCTCTCCGTCCCGTGACAGAAGAAAAAATATGGCGATCAAGCCGCCAATCGCGGTATTAACCGCCGACAACAGAAGCACTCCGATGACAATGGTGACACACCAGCCGGCAATCTGGCCGACGATGGGACCAAAGGCGTTGCCGGCAAAAACCTCGGCCATATACCGGAGCATGTAATCCCGCACGCCTGGATTACCCGGTGCATTGACGTCACCGTTCTGGATCTGCAGGCCTTGCAGCGCCAGCATTCCTAAGCCGAGTAGCGCCGTGAACAAGCAAACTTCAATCAGCACGGCCGCAATTGCCGGCGTCGAAGTCTTGGTTACTACCGGATGATCATCCGTGCTACCCGGATTGAGTTTCATAACGCTGGTCGCGTTCGCGACTGCTTCTACCCCGGAGAGCGCTAAAACAATCCCGACGAACCCATTCCAGTTTTTTAAGAATCCGCCGGTCAACGGCTGCAAATTGTGCAGCGCTTCGCCGATGTGCGGGATGGTAAAGATTCCGAGTAGGATAACGACGATCACCGTCGGCACGGATACCAGAACGGCCAAGCCTCCGGTGTGTTTGGGTCCAAAATAGTTGAGCGCACCAATCACAAGAATTGCGCCGCCGGCAAGGTACTCCGGATTAGGCCAGCCGAGGTACTGAAAGGCCGAAAGTGCGCTGATGGCGGCGGTCACAATATAGTCGGCGATCAATAAGAAGGCTCCGACGATGGAGATAATCTCTGATCGATGACGGACGCTGGCGTAAACCCCGCCTCCATCCGGATAATGGCGGCAGACCGCCATGTAATTTATGCCGACCAGAGCCATCAGGGCGCACATCGCCAGGATGAGCCAAAAGGAACTGTAACCCGCGACTGCGAAGGCGAGACCGATAACGTAGGCTTTGCTGGTCCCCCAATCGCCATAGAGGATCGCCGCGGCTCTAGGCGCGTCGACATTGCGCGGCCTTTTGGTTTTCCCAACGATCATCTATTGATCGATCCTCATTCTGAGTTTCTACCCCTCAGTCAATCGGCTCCAATCCATTTTCGATCGCCTCCAATCACCGAGCCAAGAGGAGGCGTAAAAAATGAGGTTCCCTCGCCTTTTCAAATGGGTAAAGTGCAGAGACTAAACGACTAGGCAATGCCAAATTCCTCGCAAGAGTCTGATTTCTGGCCAAAGCCGGTTATTTCCGAAGGTGATCCGAAGCGCGAGCGGCTGGACAATCTGGTTATCAATATTGAGTTAACGCTGACCAGTATCATTCAAGGTGTCGCCTTATCGTTTCTCTGCGCAAATGCCGCCGAGCCGCTTATTCGACTCCGTCTGGATCAGCTCATCTATTTTGTGAATGCTCTACTTTTGATCTTCCTCTTTTGGTCCCGCTCAATCGGGCATACCCTCACGGTCATTCGCTGGCCGCTCCATTTCAGTCACAATTTTTTCTATTTCGGTGCGGCCCTGGTTGAATCCATTGCTTTCACCCACATCGCCGATCCCGGCAACTGGTTCGCACTACTTGCCCTGTTTTCGGCCATCGTATGGCTCCTATTCGTCGTCGATATCCGACTCATCACCCGAGCCCGTCGACGGTCAGGGGAACTCAGCGAGGAGTTGCTGGCTCGGCTGAATCGAGACCAGCAACAAAATATCCGCTGGATCGTTCCCCTGCTCTTCTGCTTCCACGCGGGCGCCGCAGTCATGATTCTTTGGCTTCCGGATCTGTTTATCAAAGGACAGCTCCATCTTCTTCTTGGCATTCTTCAATTGTGCGGCCTGATTGGCTATTTGATCTACCTGCTTCGGTTTTTGGCGCGGCTAGCTTCCATGATCCTGCCGGAGAATTGACACCAGAAATCGTCCAATTTGAAGCAATGATGATTCGAGTAGCGGTTTTTGGCGTATCTGGATTTGATTCTGCCCGCCGCAGTCCGGGGACGGGCACGCCCTGCCTCATGTTCCGTCGCTTCCGCTTGCCCACAGCCAAACCCTCGATAAATATGACGCGCCGTTAACGCGAATCAAATGGACTACATTGCGGGAACTTGGCGGGTGTGAAGCTGACTCGTTTTCTGGGGCTGGGAGCGTTCCTGATTCATCTTCTGGTCAATCCAGTGATGCTAGAAGCCGGAACTTTTGTCGACAGCACTCTGATGCTTTCGGGGCGAGCCCGCACCTTTCGAATGTTTGTGCCGAGCTACCTCGGGGAGACGACTCCGATCGTCTTCGTTTTCCACGGCACCCAGGAGCCAGGTCGGGGCGCTACATCGATTATTAATCTCACCCACTTTGACCGAATCGCCGAAACCAGCCATTTTATCGCCGTTTTTCCCGAGGCCTTCGATGGAAATTGGAATGATGGCCGCCAGAACGAGAAGGCCCAATCCTACCTCCAAGGGATCGATGATGTCGCTTTCGTGGATAAGATTCTCGAAAACGTAGAACTGACCTACCGGGTCGACCTGCGTCGCATCTACGCAACCGGATTCTCCAACGGGGCAATCTTCTGTCACTACCTGGCGGCAAATCGGTCGACGCTTTTCGCTGCGATCGCTCCCGTCTCCGGGCAGCTGGCATTTCCCTTTTCTAAAAAATTTCATCCAAAGGACTATGTCTCCGTTCTGGAAGTCCATGGTACCTCCGATCCTGTAGTGCCGTATGCAGGCGGCAGGATCAACGATGACGGAGGAGAAGTCATTAGCGTGGAAGAAACAGTCGAAGATTGGTCTCGAACCGACGGGTGCAAGAGCCGCTACCTGCAATTACCAATGGCCGACTTGGATCCGAACGATGACTGCTATCCGGAGAAATTCTTATGGGAGGATGGCAGGCATGATACGGAGGTCGTTCTCTGTCGGGTGGTGGGCGGTGGTCATACCTGGCCCGGAAATGCGCTCCCCTTCTATTTATTTTTCCTTGGGAACGTCTGCCTTGATTTCAATGCATCACAGATGATCTGGCAGTTCTTCAAAAACCATCCCAAGGAAATTCTGGCGAGGTAGGATCAGCTTCCGGCCGAGCAGGATTGGTTGCGAGGCAGAGAGTAGCACCGCCGGAAGGTCGTCCTACCTCGCCAGAATTTCCTTAGGCCATCCGTGCCGGCTGACCGGTTGCCTCTAGAACCGACAACCAAAGGTCGCCATCCACATCAACTTTCCTGCGGGTTTTCGTAACCGCACCAAACGGAATATGGACGAATGAGCCATGCCAGCGTCCGACCAGCATATTCGTACGCCCGCTCATTCCGGCGTGAACGGCGGCTTGGGCCAACCGTGTACAGTAGACGTTGTCCTGCGGAGAAGCCGGAACGCTTCGAATCAGGTAGCTCGGATCAATGTACTTCAGGTTGATCTCCATCCGACGTTGCGTGAAGAATTCATTGATCTTTTCTTTGAGAAACAGGCCAATATCCCCTGGCCGATGATTCCCGGACGCGTCGGGTTTTTCCGTACTTTTCTGCATCAAGTGCTGACCGGCGCCCTCGGCAACCACAATCACCGCATGCTTTCGGCGGGCGATTCGATGCCGGAGCATCTCCAGCAATCCTCGCTCGCCTT
The DNA here is from genome assembly GCA_035710445.1 of Chthoniobacterales bacterium. Lineage (GTDB taxonomy): Bacteria > Verrucomicrobiota > Verrucomicrobiia > Chthoniobacterales > JAFAMB01 > DASTDH01. The sequence goes on along the minus strand of DASTDH010000209.1, from coordinate 15,649 downwards.
CCAAAGCGAACGGCACCTCCGGAATCAGGCAGAAATTGACGTGCTGACCGGCCAAACTGGCGAAACAAGCGATAAATCCCGATTCGCGTCCCATCAGCTTAACTAAACCTACTCCGTTGACAGCACCTAACGCTTCGACATGAGCCGAAGAGACCGCCTTTACCGCCTCCGCAAAGGCCGTTTCGAACCCGAAACTCTTGTCGATGTACATGATATCGTTGTCGATTGTTTTGGGAATCCCAATCACGCTCTTCTTCAGGTTCCGCCGGCGAATCTCGACGCTCATTGCTTCCCCGCCGCGCAACGTTCCTTCGCCTCCGATTAAAAATAGGATGTCGACATCGAGCTCTTCGAGATGATCAACCATTTCACTGAGGTTCTGCGGTCCGCGTGAGCTCCCCAGAATTGTTCCTCCGAAGTTATGAATAGTAGAAACCGATTCGGGCCGTAGCGTCAGCGGAACATGGCCATAACGCGGAACCAATCCCTCGTATCCATAACGAATCCCGTAGATACGAGTCACTCCGTATCGAGTATGAAGCTCCATCACAATGCCGCGCGTGATGTCGTTCAGGCCGGGACACAGGCCTCCACAGGTTACGATTGCCGCTGTCGTTTTTGGCGGATCGAAAAACAGCTTTTCCCGGGGACCGGCAAGCTCAAAGCTCTGGTCGGATCGGATATCTGATGAAGTTGCCTGCGTGTGATTAAAGGTGTCATCGAGGAGCACCCGTTGACCGTCAGACTTAAACTTATCCAAGTGCCCGTGTCGTAGAGGCGACGGAAACTGAGCCTCCCCCAATCGCTCGATCGTAGCTTCCATTTCCCGCCGCTACGGAAGAGCATTTGGTCTCTGGACGCAAGTCAGGAATGAGCAATGGAAGCTGCAACTTTCGAAGGTTTGGCATGTGCAAACGATCCTCGATCGTCCCTGACAGCCTTTTCGGACTTTACCGGATGCTCGATCAATCGGCTTCGCCGCTGAAAACCAAAGACTGATCGCACCGCTAAGGGCTAATTCATCAGTCTACCCACGTCTCCCGATTGTACCCTTGGAAAAAAGGACCAGGACCAAAACGACGATCGACCGGAGCTCTCCGAATCGGAGGTCCGTTTCGCTGGCCGGGTAAGGCGCGCAAGGCCTGCAGCGTCCAGTTATCTAATTTTCCACTCGGCCAAATTCCGATCTGCTCTTGGAAATCACGTATAGCTTGTCTGGTTTCTGTACTGGGCTGACCGTCAATTTCTCCGCGATAAAATCCCCATCTCGCCAATTGGTTTTGCACTGCCTGCATCACACTTTGCTGGATCTGGTCAGGCGCTCCGGCGTACAACGTTCCAGCATACATCCCGCGGTAATTCGCCGTTTCCGTGCGCGGTTGAGTTTCCGTGTGCGGTTGATACTGGCCATTCGGAGAGTAATTCCGGGGATCAACGTATTCTTCGTCTCCGTTTGAAGGAGGCTGGTCGTGCGGTGTCGCCTCGGGCGTCCGGTTCCCGTGAGCCCCACGGTTCGGCTGATCCGTTGCCGGAACTCTCGGTGTGGTCGCTGGTGCCGCCGGTAGATTGCCAGCTGACAGGCCAAGCGAGTTGAGTGTCTCCTGGTTCAGCTCACCGTTTACCTTTAATCCATACCGAATCTGATATCGACGAATCGCGGCAGAGGTTTCTGATCCGCTTTGGCCGTCGACATCGCCATAGTAAAACCCGCGATCCTTCAAACGCTGCTGCACAGCCCTGGTAAGATCGTCCGCCCAAGCAACGGCACACCACATCAGAAAACAACCTAGTACAAAAATCGTCTTCATCGGGAAACGGTTACCGGCCGACTATCTGGATTGGTACTGACCGATTTTACTCCTTTTCCAGTCACAAGCGAGCGATAAGCCGCAATTCCGGCTGCCAAAGCTTGAGCAAGCCTCTCGCGATAGCCTTCGTCCGCCAGCTGCTTCGCATCCTCCGCGTTCGAAAGAAATCCGCATTCGACCAAAACCGCCGGAAAATTAACGTTCCGAACGACGTAAAAATTGGCGATCTTCAGTCCGCGACTATCGCCATGCAACCGCTCCATCACGGAATCACCGAGCGCTTGAGCTAATCGGCCTTCCACCTCGGAAATTGCTTCGGCATCGCCTGCGGACATTGTCACCCGGATGTTCGTGCCTTCCGATTTCGCCTCACACCGATAGATCTCTATCCCATGAGCAGCCGCGTTATCAGAAAAGTTACAATGTAAGCTGATGAAGATCGCGCCGGGAACTGCATTGGCGATTGCTACCCGTTGCGGCAGCGACACGAATTCGTCCGCTTCTCTGGTCAATATCGCCGTAAATCCGAGAGCGTTCAGTCTCGACACGAGTCGATGCGCAAGCTCGAGCGTAACAATTTTCTCTTTCAGATTGTGGCCGGAAGCCCCTTCGTCAGAGCCACCATGCCCTGGGTCAACGATGACCGTGTCGAAGATCCCGGACAAAATCCGTGGCTCGACTCGTGAACTTTCCGAAGAAACCGGTGGGGAATTCTGCAGAATGAGGATAAACAGCCGGAACAGGACGATCAGTCCGACCCAAGCCAACACGTGACGAGCAACCCGGAGGATTTTTTTGCTCAGCTCTGTGAGTGTGCCGTCGCGCATATCAGGCTAACTAGCCCGCAATGAGCGTCTGGATACATGTGGCGCGTGAAATTTGCGGGCTAAGTTCGGAACGGATCCAACGACTTCGCTAGCTTCTTCTCGTCCAACTCAACGAATGCTATTCTCGTTCGTGAACGTCGCTCCAGTAAAGCTGCCTCCACCGTATACTCCGGCAACTGCGCGCGAAGAAACTCATCCAGGGCGTTCTCTTCGGGCGTCTCGCGGTGCTCTTCATCGGCCATGAACAGCCCAATGCCCCAAGCCCGAATCGCTATTGCCACGGCCTCTTGCAATCCGCCGACCTTTTTTCCTCGCAGATAAGCCTCGATTGCTTCCGTCGACCGGCGAGTACCGGAAATCACACCGAAATTGTCACGAAATTTTCCCGGCCCCATCGCGTTAGCGTGCATGGCGCCATCGTAGTCCAGCCGGACGAAAAAATCGAAATCCGGGTCGTCGCCAAGTTCCGCAAAGAGCAAACGCGCCAGATAAGGGGCGCCATAGATTTGTTCGAACGCCTGTTTCAGAGCCGGACTGAATGAATAGGTCGCCATTCGCCGAAGCGAAACGTCCGCCGCCGATCGCGTGAACCCCTCGGTACTGGCCAGCTCAATGGCCAACATCCTCAATCGCTCGATATCTCCAGGGTGTCCGATCCCCCCCATCGCGATGCGATCGTAAATCTCAAAGATCTTTTTGCGATCTTTACCAAACGTGAAAAGCAATGCGCCTTCGACGCAGCTGAGCGCAATCGTCGGACTGCCACCGGCCAGTTCGTGGTCGATGTATTCTCGCCGATTAGCAATCGCCTCTACCCAACGGTATGGTTCGTCAATCATGTTAAAGCTGCCTGAAAACGCGTGGCCAGCTCATCGTGCTCAATCGATTGGATGCCATCTCGACGGATGACCTTAATAACGGGAAAAATCTTGCCGTGCCGATCAATCCCGCCGGTCGCAGTATCCGCCTCGGCTGCGGTATCCAGCGCTCGCAACGCAATCGTGATCGCCGTCGCCTGATCGAGCTCTCGCAGCGGTTTCGTACCCCAGGTATTTTCGTAGTAGAGAACGCTGCGCACGGAAGGCCCACCCGATCCGCTGGCGGCAAAGTCGGCGGCTTCAAACTGAGCGCCCATGGCATCATAAAAGAAAACCTTCGCTGGCTCATCTGCTTGCGTATCGAATGTGGCAAAGAGCGGTACCACGACACCCACTCCCTGGATAACCATCCCGAGATTGTCCCGAAGCAGTTTAGATAGGGCGCGTACTTTTCCCTCAACACTCATCTCCTGGAGTTGGCTTCGACGGTAAAATTGAAATGAGTGTTCGAGAACACGAGCCATTTCCCAAGCAGTGGCCGGCGATCCCGCAATTGCCATCAGCGAATGACGGTCAATTTCGAGCACTTTATCCGCTCGGTCGTACATGACCACATTTCCGGCTGTTGCTCGCCGATCTCCGGCCACCAACACTCCATCGGCAAATTTGAACGCCAGAATCGTAGTGGCCTGAGTCTCGGTGATTACTGAGGGTGCACCGACGGTAAGCGGTCGTCTCAGAACACCTCGTCTTCGCAAGACGGAAACAAAATCGTTCGATTCTACCGACTGATCTTCCGGGATCACCGGAAACCGATCGCGAGACTCGAGCACATCCATCTCACTGACCGGTACGCTGCCGATAACGTTTCGACTGATTGGGGTCGACTTTCCGCATCCGCTTTAAGAGATCTTTGGTATCGGGCTTCGAAACGTCCGGCGAGCGCGGACCATCTCCGTCCCCCTGTTTTGGTTCCCACGGAGCCGGAGCTGGTGGTTTCTGCGTCCTCTCGGGCATAGACAAACATTACCAGTCTTGTTACGAACGTCAACGGCGCAGCCGCCTCCGCTGCCGAAGAAATGCGGATTATTAAGAGAAGCAGGTGCGCTCACTTCAAGACGCATCCACCTCATTCCGCAATCCGCATTCCACTAGCCGCATTTCCTGATGCTAGTGCTTGTCGCGTTAAGGAGATGGTGATGGAGACGCGCTTCCCGGAATTTTGATCGTCTGGCCAATCTGCAGCTTCTTGGCGTCCTGAATTTTGTTGGCCTGTTCGATCTCTTCGACCGTCACGCCATACTGTTTCGCAATTTGAGTCAGCGTCTCACCTTTGGCCACAACATGCGATCGGGTGCCGCCTGGTTCCGATGGCGAAGCGTTTTCTACGCCGACCGTGGCCGGCGGCGTTGGGGTCGGGCTCACCGCAACCGCCTTGGGCGGCGGTGAAGAACTGGAAGACTTGTCGCTCGCAGCCTTTTCCCGGCTGGCCTCGCTTTCTTTGATGGCTTCGCTCAACTTAGCGATCTCTTGCGAGAGCTGATCAATCTTATCCTGTTGCGCCTTGAGTTCTATTTTGATGGCCTCCAGCTCGCTTTGAACGGAAGAACCACCCTTGGCATTCTTGTCTTGGGCGACCAGAAACGAAAGAGGCGCCAAGCATATGACCAACGAGATGAAAGTTCGTTTCGCGTCCATCGCCCATTTGTCTACAGCCAGCAAAAGAAGCGCGCAACCGAGAAAGCACGCTGGACAGGGATCCAATCAGTCCGGGCTGCACATTAAACCAAGGCGTTGGCGCGAAAGATTTTCTTCGTTGCTTTCTCATCTTCCAGATCGGACGATCACCAAATGAGCCAGAGCATCCGCAATAAGATCCCGGGTACGATCCGCGAGATCACTTCGGATCAAGTACTTTCGGAAGTAGTCATTGATACGCCCATTGGGCCGGTGGCTGCCGTTATTACCACGCGATCCGTTCGCGAAATGCAGCTCAAAGTCGGAGACTCGGTATCGGCTTTGGTCAAGGCTACCAACGTATCGATCGAAAAGGCCGACTCCAAATAGACGAATGTTTGGCGCAGTCGGGCTACGGCTACTATTTTTCCGCCAGAACCTTGCGGATATCGCCCGCCATTCGGTCAGTTTCAGCTAACTTTTCGTTGTCGTAGAGCAGCTCGAGCTGGCCGGCTGCATTAACTAGATAGATGTAGGCAGAGTGATTCACCGAATAATCATTGGGGTCCTTTGAAGAACCAGGAACGATCTCATAGCTCCCGCCATATTCTTGAACCGTTCGATCGATAGCTTCCTTCGATCCGCTGAGGCCGACTATGCTGGCATCAAACCATGGGACGTAGCTTTTCAAAGCGGCCGGCGTATCTCTCTTGGAATCGACCGACAGAAACAGGATCTGCACCTGTTTGCGTTGTTGCGGGTCCAACTTCTGGTAAACTGCGGCCAGATTGGTCAGCGAAGCTGGGCATACGTTCGGACAATGAGTAAAGCCGAAAAGAAACAGGACCACTTTCCCGCGCAGCTGATGTAATTGAAACGGCTGAGCATCTTGGTCGACCAAATTAAAATCAAAAGCTGGCTTGGGAGGAAACAAGCGCTGACCAAAGTAACCCCGCTGAGCTGCCTGTTTGGAGCCAAAGAGAACCGAGATTCCCAAAGCGAAAAGTAGTGCCAAGACGGCAGCCCAGATTCGCCAATTCGACCAGAACGGTCTGTGTTCGTTGGGATGAACCTCCTGGTTGGGAAGAATAGAAGTGCTCATGAAATTGGTTTGCGAGAGACCGGTATCTCCAGCTGGATTTCGTGGTCACCCGGTTCCAATGTAATCGTTAAATCGACTTTCTCACCTTCGGCCGGGTGTTTTTTTAGACCCATCACCATCAGATGATTTCCGCCCGGTTCGAGCACTAACTTGCCACCCGGCGGGACCTCCAGCGAATCGACTGCCGCCATCCCAAGCATTTGTTTAGCTCCCTCTCCTGACTTGGTCGTGATCATCGGCTCGACCGAATCCGCAATCGGCGTCTTACCTCCGGTCAATAGAAGCTTATCTTCTCCTAAATTGATAAGCGTCAAGTAAATCGCGGTATCGGATGCCGACGGTGGGACCGCTCGCATCCATGCCCCATCCACTTTGATCTTTGGCTGGTCCGCAAACATCGGGCTAACTTCGAGCAGAAACAGGACTGAAAAAGCGACGGCTTTCACCATACTCTCACTACCCTTAGCACGGATCCATCGCTTCGCTCAGCGGATCTCAACCGCATTCCGATAACTACTTTTTTCGATGCTAAGGCCTATCAGCCAAGCGACGCACATACCCGAGCAGCGAATTCAGGTCGCCATCGCTGAGGTCGGGATTGGGTGGCATCGCACCGCTTTTTCCCATGATGGCGCCACCTGCGCGAATCACGTTTTTAATTTGGTCGTCCGTTACGCCCCGCTGCCAGATCGGATCGGTCAAATCCTGGGGTTTCTGGGCGAGTCCTTGAGAAGCCGGTCCAGAACCCCGTCCGTCACGCCCGTGGCAGACAAAGCAGCGCGATTGAAAGATCTTCTCGCCGGTCGTACCATCGTCGGCGCGGCCGACGGTGATGCAAGAGCAGACGGCAGATAGCAGATAGCAGATGAAGAACGACAGATGCCGCGATCGCACCGGGTGTACAGAGGGAACCGGCCTCTCCGACTGAATCCGGTCGGTGACGGTTTTCCTGGATCTCGTGCGTCGTCTCATATGTAGCTGGCGCATGGGACGATGCATTAGTTCAGCGGGAAGACATGTTCAAATCCGCGTTTGGGCAGACCTTCGGCCGCCCGGAAATTATTATTGGTGATTGTCGTCGGTCCTCTGCTAATTGCTATTCACCCATGAGCACGATCACCGAATTCATTTCGCACCATTATCGTCACTTTAACGCGGCTGCCCTCAAAGATGCCGCCCAAGGTTACCAGCGGCATCTGGAGAAAGGCGGAAAAATGTTGGTTACGGTGGCCGGCGCTATGAGCACGGCAGAGTTGGGGCTGTCTCTGGCCGAGATGATTCGGCAGGATAAAATTCACGCGATTTGCTGCACCGGAGCGAACCTGGAGGAGGATGTTTTCAATTTGGTAGCCCACCACCACTACAAACGCATTCCCAATTGGCGCGAGCTGCGCGGTGAAGACGAGCAAGCACTCCTCGACCAGCATCTCAACAGAGTGACCGATACCTGTATCCCCGAAGGGGAAGCGATGCGCCGCATAGAAAAGGCGGTACTAGAGGAGTGGGTCGACGCTGACAAAAAGGGCCGGCAATTTTTCCCGCATGAATTCTTCTATCGAATCCTTAAGGACGACCGTTTGAAAAAATATTATCAGATCGATCCTAAGGATAGCTGGCTCTACGCTGCCATGCAGAGAGAGCTACCGATGTTTGTGCCGGGATGGGAAGACTCGACGCTCGGTAACATGTATGCCGGCCACTGCATCTCCGGCGACATTAAGAACGTGCATGCCGTGCGCACGGGGATCGAGTACATGATCCGCTTGGCTGATTGGTATACGACTACCTCGGCTAACTCGTCGATTGGCTTTTTCCAAATTGCCGGCGGCATCGCAGGAGATTTCCCAATCTGTGTCGTGCCGATGCTCCATCAGGATCTGCAACGGGAAGGTGTCCCGCGCTGGGGCTACTTTTGCCAAATCAGCGATTCCACAACCAGCTACGGTTCGTACTCCGGCGCGGTTCCGAATGAGAAGATCACCTGGGGTAAACTCTCGCTGGACACGCCAAAATACGTGATCGAATCAGATGCTACGATTGTCGCGCCGCTCATTTTTGCGTGGGTCCTGGGCTGGTAGAGCGCTTCGCGGATAGCCGATAACCAATCACGCCAAGATGCCAAACAAATTTCACGCAAAGACGTGTTAAGGCATAGCGCTGCAGAAGCCGCAACCAAAATTGCACCGCGAGAAGTGATTGGTGATTAGAAAATAAAATAGCGGCACTGTTTTGGAGACCATGGGAATCGGGTTCGGCGCTTGGCGCAAATGGGCGGCGACTGTCCCTTTAGGGAACCTCGTGTTCCCGGCTAAAGCGGGGGAGCGAAGCGATCGGGGTGGTGGACCTAAAGGCGCAGTCGCCATCGCCCTGCGGCAATACTGTTCGGGCAAACGACGCCAAGGCGACTGCGTTTTCGGGCCGGGGTGAACGAGTCGCTCCGTTGGGATCACTAAGTTTCAATGATACGAGGTGCTTCGCGGGACAGTCGCCGCCACCGAAAATCCGGCGAGGTCCGGCCTAACTGTCCTGATGAGATTGGCACCAAAGCCATTCGCTCGGTCTTTTCCTCTCCGTCCATAATCTTTGCGCCTTTGCGTCTTGGGGTGAGATTTTCTGACTCCTTGGCGTTATTGGCTATTGCGAAGCGATCCTCTGGAGCCGGCCGACAAGCACGTCGGACCGCCGCGCTGGTGCGCAACAAGGCCGCGGCTTGCCGGACAGCTCCCAAAAAACCATTCAGATGAATCGGACACGGTCCTTTTCTCCACACCACCAATTTGGTAAGACTTGCTTGCGGGATGCTCAGAGGCCGATAGACAACACCGGCTTGCTGGAGGCCGGCGGCAGAAGACGGCACCAAAGAAATGCCCACTCCGGCTGAGCGATCCGTAATCTTTCGGCTGCACGAAAAAGTTCAGCTCTTCTGCAACGACGACAAAGTAGCGGAGATGGCGTAATTCCATCGAACTATGAGTTGATGAAGTTGGCGAAACCCTTTATCCCGACCATGCGCGTGAGGATGAGCACACGACATGCCAAAAGAATCGGCGAGACATTGATTATTACATCAAATAGCGGAGCTGGTTGTGGGGCCAGGAGACGGCGTTTGCTGGGAGGCGATAGACCGGTCCCCCAGGGACTCTGTGAAAGTAGCCCCGCACTTTAGTGGGGTGAGCGTTTTTAGAAGCAATCCGTCCCGAACGGGACGATAGATCACCTTTGTGCGTCCGCTAACTGAACGGTATCAAAGGCAGAAAGAGCGTCGTTTTCTTTCGCCCCCAACGGGACGTCCGCTAGTTTTGGTCGCCAGCCCCAGCACTAAAGTGCTGGGCTACTTTCATTAAGTCTCTCCGGGACGACTATGATCCGCATACATCTGATAGTGATATCCTCGAGCTCCCTGTCGAGGCACGACTCTCTCGCGCGATCTCGGCGATGTGGTGTCTCTTGGAGAGTTTTCCGCGCAGACTGACAACCGTCGGACTTGGCGGGGACCCGCTATCAGGCTGCATGGAGAACTAATCAGGTCTCGCTGGTTCTTCGAAAATCGATCTCTTCAAAGCCGCGCAAACCGTCACCATCGGAACGTTCACTACTTGCGCCAGACGCAGATCCATTGCCACGCTACACAACAGGTAAGCCTGCTCGGAAGAAAGTCCCCACTGCTCCGCCAGGAACTCAATCATGCGCAGGGTAGCGCGGCGGGCCGCGACCAATGGTTCTGGGTCCGACTCTACCATGATCCACTCTCCGGCGGTTTCGCAACGCGACGGTGGACTCTCTACCAGCGGCGCAGTTAGCATTTTGTTCTTTAGGAGCTTGACCCGCACAGTCAGGTCGACCGGGCATTCAATACCATTGATACAAACCTCCCCGTCTCCTTGAGCAGCGTGAGCATCGCCAAGGGATAGTAGCGCTCCCGCCGTCTGTACCGGCAAATAAAGCACCGAACCGGCACTGAGATCGTGTACGTCAATGTTTCCGCCAAAAACTCCTGGAGGACGGGTGCGGAATTCGCCTTTCTCGCCCGGCGCGACTCCAACAACGCCACAAAATGGACGGAGCGGCACGATTGCCGGAGCAAGCGATCTGGAGACGCTCTCTTCCAACTTCCATGTGAAAAAGAATGGATCGGGAAAATGCTCCGGTAAGAATCCGAGGCCAGGAATGATGCTCGACCAACCCCAGCCTCGGTGTGCAATTTCCAGAAATTGAACCTGCAAAACGTCCCCAGGCTGCGCGTCCTCAACCGAGACCGGACCGGTGAGCGTATGAATTTTGTCGCGATCGATCCGGAGGAAATCTTCCAGGGTCGATTCCGGGCCAAGTTGACCGCCGCTTGAATCCAAACACTCGAAATGAATCGTCGCACCTGACCCAACGATTAATCGAGGCGACAGATCGCGATTCCAGCGGTTATGGGTCGATGCTGCGGTTAGAGTAAAATCAGCCATGACGGGACATCACCAATAGCCGATAGCCAATAGCCGAGGATTGACTGCGGTGAATCATAGTCTGATCCTCCCAGCTGAGGAGCAGCTCGTCCATATACTCTCTCTTCGACCTTTTGAGGCATCGGCTATTGGCTATCGGCTATTCCGCGCAGGGTAGCCACCATTTGAATTTCGACGAGCGCATTCTTTGGCAAGGCCGAGACGCGAATCGCGGCCCGCGCGTGCAGGCCGCGAGATCCGAGGAGCTCCACCAGGAGATCGGAGGCACCGTTTATGATCTGGGGAGACTCTGTGAATCCAGGGGATCGCGTTGACGTAGCCATTCAACGAGATGATACGCTCCAGATGATCTAAATCGCCGAGGGCTGCTTTCAGGTTGGCCAATTGGATGAGAGCACAAGCGCGAGGCTGCTTCGTAACCGTCTTGGATACTTTTGTCCGCGCTGACTGTGCCGCTGATGAGGGAGCCATGCGAGGTTGAGATAACTCAAATCGATGATTGCTTGTACCCGTGAAGCCCAGCCAGTGGAGCACGGGGCTGAGCTTTTCTATCGTCCCTGTCGGGACGGACATCTCTTTTGCGCCTTCTCCCCTGCACTGAAGTGCTAGGCTACTTTCATCCAGTCCCTTCGGGACAAATCCTTCATGCATTGACGCGCAGGCGCGAACCGCAGACGACACCTTACGAATGCCAAGTATTGAACACCAGAGAATCGCTTTGCCTACTGACTCGCCAGCAGCTTTCCGATCCGCAGCAGCTCTCGATCCGAGCCGTGCGGCGCTATCAATTGCGTTCCGCCTACCCGATTGGGCAGCACCAAACAAGGCAGTCCCGCAACACTCACCGGCGCCGTGTAGCGAAGGACCCGATCACGGACCGGCCGATGATCCACTCCGTTTTCCAGGCGAGCAATCGGAGCCACCGGCAAAAGCAAAAAGTCGTAACTGGAAAGCAGCTCCTGCATTCGCTGGATGAACAAATCGCGGCGTTCTCGAAGCATATCCAGTTCGGCCCGCTCAAGACTTGCTCCCCACTCGAGTCGGGCTCGAATTCCCGGCTCGAATTCGGCGAAATTTCCGGCGTGAAGCTTCGCTGCTTCGGATGCCTGGAGGGGACGGAAAATCTCGATCGCTTCTTCCCAGTCGATCGGCGCGAAGTTTTCCAATGTCAGTTCGTGCCGCTCCAAGAGCCGGGCCCAAGTCGCCACGCCATCCAGGACTGCAGGCTCCGCATCACGCAGAAAGTTCCCGTCCACCACTCCGACCCTATTGCGATGCGTAACCGCTCTTGGCTTTGGCAGTTCAAAAACAGTTTCTCCGAGTAGAAGAGCGTCTTCCAAATGTCGAAAAAGAAATCCGATGGTATCAAATGATTCTGCCAGATGCTGGCCACCCTTCCACGAGCCAACTCCTAAAGATGCTCGAAAACCACACAACCCGCAGAGGCTCGCGGGAAATCGTATCGAGCCGCCGGTATCCGTTCCTATTGCGCACATAGCCGACCCTTCCAAAACACTGGCGGCACCCCCGCTGCTAGAGCCGCCGGTCAGCCATGTCGGATTCGCCGGTTGCAGACAGTTTCCAAAATCCTGGTTTTCGCCAGTTAAACCGTAAGCCAATTGATTGAGGTGGGTCTTTCCGGTGATGATTCCGCCAGCCGACCGGATTTGTTTCGCAACCGCAGAATCGGTGGTGCGAGTCCCTGATCGTTCCAGATAGAATCGGGATCCGGAGCTGGTTGGATAACCAGTAAGGTCAAAGCAGTCTTTCAGTGAAATCGGGATGCCGGCGAGCGGCGCGCGATCGAGCGGCCCGAGTCGATCAAGTTGCTGCCGGATGTTTTCGTCGTCGGTCGCGAGATAAGTGTTGCGCCCCGGAGAAAGATTGCGGCGCGAGCTTGCGCTCTCGATCAGGGTCTTCGGATCGATCTCCTGGGCGAGTAGCTTTCGCCTGGTCTCACTGATGGAGGCTTCGAGGAGGTTGGGGTCTAGTGCACTGTCTCGCATAGGAGGGATAATAGCGTATAAACTCCTGCGATTGAATAGAACCGTTCAATCCAGATTGATCATCCAAAAGCGGTTACCCCGTTCGTCGAATCGTATAAATCGCGTTGCGGTGCGGAGGGCGCTTGCGACGCAATGGGCGAGTGGATAACGAGGCGAATTGTCCCGGAGGACATGGTGATAGTAGCCCAGTACTTTAGTGCTGAACGCGCATTGAGTGGGCGGCGCGTAAGGAGGCATAACCAAAGGGCGCACAGGGCGCGCCCGAGTCTAGGTGTTGTGGATTGTTCACCTCGCTCTCGCGTCGCCCTCTCGCCCATTCGGAGCGTCGCTTTAGGTTGACCGGCATACGCGGCCCGGGAACGGCGTCGGTCTCGCCCGGTTAACTCCACACTTTCGTTCGACGCTTGAACCAGTTAAAACGCTCCTGTGCTCCTATGGAGTCAAAGGTCTTTATCAGCCATGCCAGCAAGGATAAGCCGATTGCCGACGCGATCTGCGAGCAGCTCGAATCGGAGGACATCAAATGCTGGATCGCGCCGCGGGATATCGATGCAGGATCGGATTGGACCGAGGGAATCATTCGGGGCATTGACTCATGTCGAGTGTTTGTGCTGGTTTTTTCTGAAAGCGCGAACGCTTCGGAACACGTACGGCGGGAGGTGGCCAAGGCGGTCTCGCTCGGTCTAGCGGTCATCCCTTTTCGGACAGAGGAGGTCGACCCAAGCAGCAGCCTCAGTTATTTCCTCGGTACCGTACACTGGCTGGACGCGATCACTCCTCCTCTGGCGAAGCATCTCAAGGCGTTGACCGAGCGGGTAAGACAAATGCTGGCCGCTAGCCAACAGTCCGCCGCAAAAGAGAGCCAAGAGAAATTCAGAACAACCGGAACTTCTTCATTCCGGCTGGCCAAGCGAACTCGCTGGCTGCTGGTCTTTGTCCTTCTCGGGGCGGCGACGGCAATCGCTTTCTGGTTTGTCTATCAAAGGTCACCTCGTTCGGCGGCCGAAGCCTCATTGAGAAGTATCGCCGTTCTTCCATTCGAAAATATCAGCGCGAACAAGGATGACACCTATTTCGCGGACGGCGTACAGGATGAAATTCTTAACAGCTTAGCCAAAATCGCCCAGCTCAAGGTTATCAGCCGCACATCGGTCATGCAGTATCGCGCGGATGCCAAACGCGATCTACGGCAGATCGCCAGCGCCTTGGGTGTAGCAAGCGTACTGGAAGGCACCGTCCGTCGAGAGGGAAGCCACGTCCGCGTCAGCACCGAATTAGTGGATGCTCGGAACGATCATACCGTTTGGGCAGATAGTTTTGATCGCGATCTCACCGATATTTTTGCCATTCAGAGCGAGGTCGCTCAGACGATCGCCCGCAAACTAACGACTACCCTCTCACCGGAGGAAAAAAAGACCATTGAGGAAAAGCCCACGGCCAACTTGGCGGCCTACGACTTGTACTTGAAAGCGAGAGCGTCCATTGCCAGCGCGGATATCGCTCTGGCGAGTGGAAACTTCGAGAAGCCACTAACCAACGCGATCGGCTTCCTTGAACAGGCCGTTCGACTCGATCCGAAATTTGCCCTCGCCTACTGCTCGGCTGCGCATGCTCATGATCTCCTTTACATAACGTACGATCCGACGACGGAGCGGCGGAGCCGAGGCGATACGGCGATCGCCAACGCCTTGCGTCTGAAACCCGATCTCCCCGAGGCACACCTCAACTACGCGTACCACCTTTATTTCTGCTATCGGGACTATGAGCGAGCTCAAGTGCAGCTCGAGATGGCTAAGCCTGGTCTGCCGAACAACACAGATGCGATCGAGCTTCCGGCGTTAATGGATCGACGCCAGGGTCGTTTCGAGAAGGCCGCTCGAGAATTCAATGCTGCACTCATACTCGATCCCGCCAATCCCAGTCCAATGTCAGATCTCGCGTACACGCTGTACGCGACTCGCCAGTTTGAGGCGGCCGGGCAGATCTATGATAGACTCATCAATCTGGTCCCTGACCAACCGATACTGAAGGTCCAAAGAGCGTGGCTCATAGAGTTTATGAGGACCGGCGACGAGACTACGGTTCGTTCGGCCCTGGCTGAACTGCCTGCGGCAACGGCGACGGATCGAGGACCTTTGTCTCTAGAGGTCAACCTGGCGTTGCATGATCACGATTGGGAACGAACCAGCCAATTGCTCGAACAATTCAAGGGAAGCGACATCGGTGGCGAGGATGACTGCAATTTCGGCTATGCGACAGTCCCGGTACCGGCCGGATGCTATTCTATATTACTCTCTCGATTAAGAGGAGACCAACCCAGCGTAAACTCAAGCTTTGCCGAGGCTAGAGAGCAATTAAGCCAAAGGGTCCGAGCATCTCCCGGAAACGCGCTGATGCTAAGCGCATTAGCCATCGTGGACGCTTTACTCGCGCATAAGGAGGAGGCCGTGAAAGAGGCAGAACGAGCCGTCAAGATGTTGCCGGCATCAAAGGACGCAATGGATGGACCCGGCGTTTTCGCGAACCTGGCGGTAGTGTACGCCTGGACTGATCAGCCGGATCTGGCATTTGACCAGCTCGCGGTGCTGACGAAAACACCCTTGGGAATCTATTACGGCCAACTAAAGGCCGATCAGCTTTGGACACCGATTCGGCAGGATCCGCGGTTTCAAAAGATGCTCGCAGATCTAGCCACGCGGGAGTGAGCGGAGGGCGACGCGGTAAGACGGCGATCAACCGGCTCCGTTCTCAGCGGCGAAGCTGAGACTCAAGATAGCCTAGGGCAAGCCCTAAGAAATGATCACAAAACCGCCGGCCAGCGCTGAAGGCGCGCGACAAAAACGTTATTATGTTATGCTATTTTATTTGTGCCGCAATCCTCACGAAACCTCCTCACCCATCTCGTTTTCTCGATCAAGAACCGAGAGCGATTGCTTATAACGCGCCTTCAGCGCTAG
>DASTDH010000208.1:0-5379 GCA_035710445.1 Chthoniobacterales bacterium | reverse complement strand
GCAGGCAAAATAACCGCGGAGTACTCGGCATAATCTTTGGCTTAAGGAGTGGTCTCGAAGAGACCCAATGAGGGTAACCCAATATCCGCCGCGGCTATTCCTGCTCATCCCTTCCGCACCGTAGCCAAATGAGCAGCTTGGTAGAGCGCTTCAATCATGCTTCGCTCATCGGCTTTGCCCGATCCAGCAATATCAAATGCCGTACCATGATCAACCGATGTCCGAATGACCGGTAAACCTAACGTCACATTAACTCCGGTTTCGATTCCCAGGACTTTGACCGGACCGTGACCCTGGTCGTGGTACATCGCTACAACCAAATCAAAATCCCCTCTACTCGCCCGATAGAACAATGTATCGGCCGGCAGCGGCCCTTCCACATCGATCCCGTCCTGCCGGCAAGCAGCCATAGCTGGAACAATTTTTTCTTCTTCTTCTCCTCTTCCGAAGAGCCCGTTTTCGCCGGCGTGTGGATTGATCCCGCATACGCCGATTCTTGGTTGCTTGATTCCCGCGTCCCGCATCGCGGTGTACCCGCGACGAATCGTTCGCTCAACCAGACCAGGCTCGATCTTGGCCACTGCATCGAGCAGGCCGATATGCGTGGTTACGTGTACCACCCGCAATTTCGGAGTCACCAGTAGCATCGATACTTCAGACGTCTGGGTAAGCGAAGCCAGCAGTTCGGTATGGCCGGGAAACTTGTGCCCGGCGGCATGCATCGCTTCTTTGTTGAGCGGCGCGGTACAGATAGCGTCGATTTCTTGGGCCATCGCCAGCTCGGCGGCCTTTTTGACGTACTGGTAGGCCGCTTCCCCACCGTGGGCAGACAGTCGACCAAACGGAAGATCCTGGGGCAGAGCCGTCACGCCGATACATTCAAGCTCGGTTCGATCCGCTCTCAGCTCGCCTGGATTGCTAATTTCCTTCACCCGTAAAGCCGACTTCGTGATCTGAATCGCGCGTTCCATTCTCTTCACATCGCCTACGACCAGAGGGCGACAGCGTTCATGGACTTCTTTGTGCGCCAACGCTTTCGCAATAACCTCCGGACCAATCCCGGACGGATCACCCATCGTTATCGCTATCACTGGCAGCGGTTTTTGGTTCTTGTTCTCCGTGCTATTCATGACTAATCCTCATCTTCTTAAGGAACCTATAGGCGTTCTGGAGCGTATTGCGATTACCGAACCCGCCCGCCTTCACGACCACCAAGAGCGGCCTGGGAGAAGATACAAAACCAAGCGAAACACCTGGTTCCAATTCGTCGAGTAACTGAAGCTTTTGCGCCCCGATGACTTCCAACAGAGCACGACAGGTTTCTCCTCCCGTTACCACCAACGCTCCGACTAGGCCCAGCAGCGGCGCAAGCAATCGGGCGAGAAATTCACTCGGCTTAGCGTCTGGAAATGCGGTCTCAGCGTTCGCTGCAACCGCCACGTCTCGACCAGAGTCCAGAACTCGTTGCAACTCCGGTCGTACGATTGCTGCCGTCTCTAGTTCTTCCAGATCCAGCAAAAACCACTGAAGTCCGGTGACTCCGCGCAATTTGGTGAATTGAGCTTGCGAATTCGTCCTGAGACTTCCCACCACCATCAACACGAGTTCGCTTAGCTTCCTCGGGACTGGGATCTTGAGCTCGCCGGCGGGAAACAACTTAAATAGTTGCCTGGCCAATCCGGCCGAACCGGCAAAAAGAGCCTGTGGGCCAAACTCGAACCCGGCTTGCGCAATTTGAAGCAGATCTTCGTCGCGCTCCGCGTCGCAGAGGATCGTTGTGCATCCCTCGCCCACCAGATCACTGATTGTGCGCTGAATTTCTTGTTTGCCCCGGCGCACTGTCTCGAGCGGAATCGATTCCATGATCAGACCTGCGTCCGCCAGCTGGGTGCCAAAGTCAGGTGTAGGAATCGCGGTAGTCCAAAACTGGGTTCGTTCGAGCGGTTCCCCGTCTACCAGAATCCGGCCGCCAACGGTGGTCCGCCGGTTGGCGGGAAAAGCCGGAGCGAGAACAATGAATCGCTTGCCAGCCGCCGCTCGCGTTGCCGCGAGTTCGACGGCCACATTGCCGCGCAAGGTCGAATCGATCTTTCGGTAAAGAAAAAGATCCGGACACGGGTGGATCTTTTCCAGGCTTTTAAAGGTCAGGGCGCGGGCTCGCTCTGCGTTGACTTCCCTGGTATTCAAATCGATTGCAACCACTGCGGTAGCCGCCTCTGGCGCGCCATCGGCGGTGAGAAAAACTTCGGCGTCTAAGCCGGCAGGCAGCGCGGAAACTGCACAATCAGCCGCTCCCGACAGATCATCGGCCAAAATCAAGCAATCGGTCATTCCGGGTTTCCTCTTCGACTCGGCAAAACGTTCGGCGGTGAATGAACCGAAAAACTTCGGCATTTCCGGTGCAAAAGTCGCCAGGATAGAGCCGGCTAACAGAGGTACGACCATCAGACCGCCGGGGATCCGCTCGACCGCTCTTTTGATCGAAATTTGCATCAGAGCACCAAGCTAACCAAACTGACGGCTTACGCCATTGCCATTGATTGGGGCCGGCCGACCGGATACCGGGCTCCCGGCGCGGCTCTCGAACCGGGTTCAGTCTTGGTCGGATCGTGGCGCTACCACGCTCCAGGAAGGTTCCAGAAGGACGTGGTAGCTCACCATTTCCCCAACGTGATCCTTCAAGTTTGCCTGAGCGCTTAGCACGGGATAGACCGTCTCAAGAAAGTTCTGAAGAGCGTCACGGCTCCTCCAAAAGGTCGTACTGCCGAAGCGATCTGGTAGTCTTCCCAGCCGAGAAAGAGTATTACAAAGCATCCCTCCGCTGGAGACCAATCCCGGCCGCCAGATATCAAATTGCATGGCCAGAAACAACGGCGAAGAATCCTCTCGCAAAGTGATATCCGAGATCCGTACGACCCCGGCCTCCGCGATTGCGACTCTCGGGTCTGCTTCTTTGATCGTCAAAATGACATGGCCAGTGCTGACCCGGAGCGCGGAATAGGTATCACGCTGGCGATTAGCAAACGAATCATGCTTTTCCCGCATGAAGTCGGCATAGAATTGCTCGCTCTTCCAGTAGCTTACGATGACGGCAGAATCCGGCTGATCATCAACCCATCCTCCGATCTGTGCCACAAATCCGGGCACTGATTCCAATCCACGCCAGGCGGAAGCCTGACCGTCACTGAATTGGGCGTGCAGGTCATTTGGAACGGTCGCGACAATCAACTTGAAGAGCATCGGAACGACTCCGTTCGAATGACATCATCATGCTGTCGCTAGCCACCGTAAATCAAGCACAGAGGTTCAAACCGGTGGAAGATTGGAAGGATGGAAGATTGGAAGATTGGAAGGATGGGCGGTCCGTCCGTGACCGCTTTCGTCGCTTGGTTCAGGAGGAACCGTAAAAGCCGGCGCTCTCTCACACTACCATTGGACGTTCGAGATCACCTCTGGGCCCAACGCTCCATCCTAAATTCATGTCCGCGCTTCGCGCCTCAGCAAGCAAGTCGAAACCTTGGTCCGACAGGTTCTAGCGGTCCGGGACGGACCGCCCATCCTTCCACCCTTCCAATCTTCCATCCTTCCACCCTTCCAATCTTCCATCCTTCCTTCCACTCTTCCACCCTTCCTTCCACTCTTCCACCCTTCACAGCTTCAATTCCCATGTCTCACCGACCAGCTTTCTGCCAAAGCTCCGGTGCGGTTCCTCTTTTATAAGCCGGAAGCCGGTTCCCTCGTAAAGGTGACGGGCGGCCAGAAGGACGTTATTCGTCCAAAGTATGATTTTACGGTAACCGCTCTGCCGAGCGAACCGTACGCACTCAGCCACCAGACGTTTCCCAATACCCAGTCCTCGAGCTCGCGGTTCGACGAGCAGGAGCCGGAGTTGCGCGACAGTCCTCGTATTGGCCACCAGGAACACGCACCCTAAGTTCTGTCCGTCTCTTTCCGCGATCCAGCAGCGCTCACGTTTTGGATCATGCGCTTCGAGAAAATCAGCCGCGATCTTGGCAACCAACCCTTCGAATTCTTCGTTCCAACCATACTCTTGTGCATAAATGATCCCGTGCCGCTGAACGATCCAACCAATATCGCCGATTTGATGTGGCCGCAGAATAAAGAAGGTGTCCGGTTTTCTCTGAGTCCCGAGCAGCGTTTTAATGGTCTGCATGGCTCCAACCAGTTGTCGCTGTTCTGGCGGAGCCAGGCCCCCCAGTAGATGCATCACATCGTTTTGCGAACCCAGGTTCAGCGCAGCGAATGCCTCCCCTCCTTCCTTTGTGAGTTGCAAAATGGTCTGCCGGCCATCGGACGCGCAGGCCTTTCGTTTGATCAGACCGCGCCGCTTGAAACTGGCCAGGACGCGACTCAAATAACCTGGGTCAAGACCTAACCGGCCGCCTAGTTCGGTTGCCGTCGACTCTTCCTGCTGCGCCAACTCATAGAGAACCCTTGCTTCCGTTAGGGAGAAAGGGCTCTTGGCCAACGATTCGTGTAACACGCCGATCTGCTGTGTGTAAAACCGGTTAAACCCCCGAACCGCCGCGATCCGTTCCAGGAGCTCGCTATCGGTGGTCATTTTCATGTGTACGGTTAGTTGCTATAGTCAACTATTTATTTGCTTATTGTCAACGAACATAGAACCGATAAGTCGCATAGACCCATCGGTCGTATAGGTCACGGCAACCTTGCGAATCGCCGGTGACTCGTCACTGTAACCCGGGCATCCGGCTAGGCCGATCCCGCTTTCTAGTGGCGCCCGACGAGCACCTCCGGGTAAACTGGACGACCCAGTCAAATTTAGATGCCCATGGGAAAGTCGCCGCTATCATCACTGTACGGTTCCGCTCATTCCGAATTCCGATCTTCCGGTATCCCTGTCGGTTTCCGTACCTTTGGCTTTCTTCTTCTGTTGATGGCGTTGCTCGGAGGGGCCCTGATCTTTCTGTTTCCCGGATTTCCTGAGCAGGATTCTGGATACCATTTTGTGATGGCCCGCACCGCTTGGCATCAACCAATCTATTTTGTCGATGTCTGGGCTCGTCCGCTCTATACACTGGCGTTTTCCGGGCCTGCCTGGTTAGATTTTAGAGCCGCCCGATTTTTTGCTCTCGCCATCAGCCTTCTAGTCGTCTGGCAGACCTGGAAGCTCGCCCTGGATTTGCAGCTCGAACGACCGTGGTTGATCCTTCCGTTGCTTCTTGCGCAGCCCACTTTTTTCGAGCTTTTCACCGATCTGCTGACGGAACCACTTTTCGCTTTAGTCTTCGTCACAGCGTTGCGATTGCACTTGCGGGGCCAGATCAAAATCGGCATGCTCGCCGCCTCTCTGCTGCCTCTCGCCCGACCCGCAGGCCTGTTTTTTTGCCTGCTTTG
>DASTDH010000207.1:0-6958 GCA_035710445.1 Chthoniobacterales bacterium | reverse complement strand
CGTTGCGAAAGAAGTTGAACCAGTCGATTCCGTGCGACGCAGGCCGCCGGAGCCTGAATTTTTCACAGGGCGGCTAATGGCTGCACTGTGGCGCCGTAGCTCAAAGCGATCGTCAGGCGAAATGGGATAGATACAACGACGAATGTCACGATTGCGAAAATCCGGCAACGGTCCACTGCCCGCGGCAGAGGGCCCGAAGTAGCGCGGCATCCCGTAGGTGGAGTGAAGATAGCGGCGATTGACAACTCGAATTGTTTCGGCTCGAAAAGGTAAATCGACAATGCCCGGGCGCAGGCGCTGCCGCGGGCGAGTCATCAATGCGCGTAGTGACGCAGCTGTTCTTCGTTAACCTTGTCCGGCAATAGCTTCGATATACTTTCTAAGCCTGCATAGGGCTAAAGCCCTGCCATAGTATGCTGCCGCCCACCTTGGACTAAACTTGATAGTAAATCCGTAGTCGGCGATTGCTCCACGCTGATCACCAATTTTGCCGCGAAGAACGGCTCGGTTATTACCACCGCCGGCACCAGCTCCGCCGCCGCAGCAACAGCAGCCGTCTAAACAGCGTAAACAGCATAAACAGAAGCCTCAGCCTCAACCGCCCGCAACCACCCGAACCACAACCTCTTCCTCCGTCACACGCCGGCGGCGGAGGGCCCCTAGGCGGAGGATCTTTGGCGACAAGCCAGTGCTTCGACAGGCGATCCTCATTAGTACGATTGTTACCACCTTCGACCGGCTGTGGTGATCGCCGTTTAATCGCCTAACTAACTACTATCAAACGACCGGAGGGGCGCACGAGCAAAAGAGCCGGGATGCGACAATTAACAATTGGCGGGAAAAACGATTCTCTAAAATTCGCTTAGAGCGCGTTTCACAAGGCGTCCGCTATCCTAACCAGGAGGGGAAAAGCCTTACGCGCTCTAATGAATCAGTCCCTCTTCCTTCCAGTTCTCTGAGCCCAGGGTTTCCTCGCGGATCTTCCAAGTATCGCCCTCGCGGACTATAACCCATCTACAATGGCCATTGTCTGCTCCAGCAGCACCCTCTCCAGTTGTAAGATCACAACTCCATGTTCCTGTCGCACGTACCTCATTGCCGACCCGAATAATCCTGCTGATTGTGGTAACCCAATTGTGTTTGTTCCAACGCTTAAAACTCCAGTCTGCATACCCTTGTTCAATGCGCTTCCGACCGTGATAATTTCCGTGGTACGTTTTCCAAACCGCGTCCTCCGTGTAGAGCGCGGCGACGGCGGCCGGGTCGTGTTTGTTGAATGCCTCGTTAAACTTCGCGGCCAACGCATGAATTTGCTGGGCCGTTTTTGGATCGACCGCCTCTTTCTGTTGGGCAAAGGCTGGTATGGCAAAACTTATTGCCAATGCTACTAGGGCAAATAGTAAGTGTATTTTCATAGTCTTCTTCCAGTGATTTTTACGCTTAAGGAGGGACCGTACACAGCAGCGCCGAGACCTCCCGCTGGTGTGCCCCCCTCCAGGTGCCGCGCTCAGGGCGTGGATAGTGGCGCGACTGTGCACTGCACGTTGCATTTTTTGACTCCCTTTCGTCAGTTTGCCAAGAACCGCTTTCCCGCCGCTCGTTCGACGGCTAGAACCACGCGGAACCCTGGTCCGATGCGGCAAGTATCATTTAGGATTTGAGACTGACCCTACACATATCTTGTCTAATGCTCTCCGCATCTTGTAGAATACGAATCCGTAGCCAGTGCAACGGTGCCTAACTAAGCCGTCGCACAGATCCTCCGTCGCACTGAATCGGCCCCACTCCGCGTCGGCGAATCGGTGCCGTTGTTGCGTCAAGGTTGCCCAATACCTTAAGGGTGGGGCTCCTCGCTACTTAGGGCGACTTTTGAGATCTCTGCTCATATTTTGACCAATCGACCCAGCACTCTGGACCATTTGTGGTACCAGGCTTCACCGGCGCTTTTTCCTGCAGACCGGAGTAGAAGAAAGTGGAATGTCCGTTTGCGCAACCGGAGAAAACCGCGGAGCCGAGTACCAACCCTGCAAGGATGATTAAACGCATTTTCATTGTCTCCTCCCGAGTTTTAAATTGATCGGCAGACCCAGATCATGTTTTTCCCACGCCGCATTAAACGCAAAGCTAAGCCGTAGGTAGTCATATTGCGGAACCCATTTTTGAAAGCGCCATGCCGGGTTTGCCAAAATCCCGGAGGGGCCGTTGTTCCAATGCTCAGCCATAGCGACCTCCTTTGCTCGATTTGTTGTCGACACGTTTGGTGCTGAGGCCACCTCTAGCACGATTCTCTCCGCAGACAGCGGGTACTTCTTTATCGATGGTTTGTTGAGATATGCGCACTGTTTTCTTTTTCTCCTTTCTTGGGCTTCAGGTATAATCAAAAGGAAAAGTTTGCCGGTTTGCGTCACGCGCCCTCACCTAAGTACTCAATGATTTGGGAGTCTGAGTTTCAGGAATCCGAAGAAATTTTGATGCGTTGCGAAGAAGGAATTTCGACCGCGAGCCGAGCGTTGATTTTGTCTAGGAACGACGGCTCTCGTTTTCGCGGAAGGTTTGGCTTCAAATTTGGGGTTTGCATCTGATAAACTAGTCCTGGATAGGGGGACCCCTTGAATCCGGACAAAAGTTCCCTCGCAAACGTCGCCTACCAATTTCGAACTACTCGGTGGAGCTTGGTGTTGCTCTCGGCCCAGAGCCAGGCGCCTGGATACCAGGTGGCGCTCGGAGAACTCTACCGAATTTACTGGTACCCGCTTTACGGGTACGTCCGGCGCCGCGGCCACACCCCCGAAGAAGCCCAGGACTTAACTCAGGGCTTTTTTCTGCATTTGCTTGAGCACAAAACGCTTGGGCGCGCGGATCCGGAAAAAGGAAAGTTCCGATCGTTTTTGTTGGGCTCATTGCAAAAGTTTCTTTCGACAGAGGGAGCCCGGGCCCGCTGCCTAAAACGAGGTGGCAATGTGCAGTTTGTCCCTATCGAGATGCAAGCCGCTGAGGACCGCTATCGGCTCGAGCCAACTGATTATTTGACTGCGGAGAGAATCTTCGATGCACGTTGCGCAATGACGCTCTTGGCCGAAGTGTTGAACAGACTGCGTCAGGAGTATGCTACCGAGGGAAAAACGTCCACGTTCGAAGCGTTGAACGTTTTCCTGGATCCCGTCAACAGCAGAGCTCCTGTCTCATGTGAAGAGGCGGCGACTCGCCTCCAAGTTACTATAGGCGGAGTCAAGACACTGATCCATCGGTTACGAAAGCGGTATACCGCGCTGCTGCGCGAGGAAGTTGGTCGGACGGTGTCAGAGCCAGGAAAAATTGACGAGGAAATCCATGCGCTTTGCGAAGCGTTAATTGCAACCGAAGGCCGGTTAGGCCCATGAATGCCTGTGCCAGACGCATCTGCCTGAGGTGCTGCAACGAGTTTTCTGAAACGATGAGATTCTGTCCGGTCTGCATGCTTCGCGAGGCTCTCGCTGGCGGGGTTCAGTCCCGCAAGTCTTCTGCTTCGGAGGCGAGGATAAGACACTATGGGAGATGTTGACTGGCAGGACGCCATTCCGCGGCTCCGCTAGCGAGGTGATATACCAGCATCAACGCACGCCTTTGCCGCTCGAACAACTCAAAGCTGTCCCACAGCCGAGATAACAGCCGCTATCCACGCACGGCGTAAAATCACTCTTCAGAGCCTACAGAAGACACCTTCTGCCGCTTCGCGTTTCGGAACTCGCAAGCCGCCAGCAAAACTTGGACCGAAGAAAATTTCACTGGCCAGATTGCCCGTTACTGGAGCCGATTTATTTGGTCGGGACGAGGATATCGCTTTCCTGGATGATGCATGGGCAAACCAGGATGTAAATGTCGTTTCGATCGTTGCCTGGGCCGGTGTCTGAAAGTCCACGCTCGTTAATCATTGGCTTCGACGGATGGCGCTGAACATTATCGTTCTGCGGAGCTTGTTTTTGCCTGGGCCTTTTACAGACAGGGCAGCAGTGGGGAAACTCCGGTCGCCGATGAATTTCTTGAAGCGGCTCTCACTTGGTTTGGCGATTCAGATCCACTCCTCGGAACGGCGTGGGAGAAGGGCGAAAGATTGGCGAAGCTCGTCGCGCATCGTCAAACCATACTGGTTCTGGATGGCTTGGAGCCACTCCAAAATCCGCCTGGGCCACAAGAGGGACGGCTGCGTGAGCCTTCTCTCCACGCGCTCTGGTGCGAGCTTGCTGCCTTCAATAAGGGGCTTTGCGTAGTTACCACGCGAACGCCGGTCGCTGACATTGCAGATCACGAGCGCGCCTCGGCACTTCGTCGTGACCTGGAACATTTATCGAGCGATGCCGGCGCGCAGCTGCTCCGAGCGGCGGGCGTAAACGGGGATGGGGCGGAGCTGCTAAGTGCCAGCGACGAGTTCGGCGGCCATTGTCTCGCTCTCACGCTGCTGGGCAGCTATTTGACCGATGCGTACGATGGAGACATTCGTTGCCGTAGCGAAGTGTCAGGACATCTTACTGACGACGTACGACAGGGAGTCCACGCCCGCAAGGTAATGGAATCCTACCAAACCTGGCTTGGATAGGGTCCTGAGCTGGCCGTTCTCCGAATGTTAAGCCTGTTTGATCGACCGGCTGACGAAAAGGTGCTTGGAGTTCTACTGAAATCGCCTGCGATTCCTGGGCTTACAGAGTCATTAACTGATATGCGCCCGACCGCGTGGCGAATCATTCTTGCTAAGTTAAGAAGAGCAAGACTCCTCGCTCGGGAAGATCCGCATAATCTTGGGTATCTCGATACCCATCCTCCTGTTCGTGAATACTTTGGCGAACAGTTTCGGAGTCAGCAAACGGACGGGTGGAAGGAATGTAATAGGCGGCTCTTTTACTATTATCGAACGCTTGCGCCGCAGCTTCCAAATAGTTTCAGGGAGATGGAGCCACTCTTCTCAGCCGTCATCTGCGGCTGCAATGCCGGTTTATTTCGAGAGGCGCTGCATGAAGTTTACATTCCGCGAATTCAGCGGGGGGATGCCTGCTTTGCGGGTAAAGTGCTTGGAGCGAGAGGAACATTGCTCTCCGTTTTAGTCCATTTCTTCGAAGGCGGAAGCTGGAGATCACTCGTGGAAACGGCCGTCGAGGGGCAGAGTCTCACTGCTGAAGATGAGCTCTTCATCCTAATGCAGGTAGCGCCGTACCTAATGGCCACGCGAGGATTGGGAGCACCCGAGGTAGGAATTTGTTTCGAGCGCGCCGAGGCCTTGTGTCACTCGCTTAATCATCCCCGGCTCCGGTGTCTTGCACTGAGGGGTCAGCTTCTCTACTCCGATCAGACTGACAAGATGTCTGCGACGATGCGGATTGCAGAACGAGTTTACTCACTGGCGCAAGAACAGAATGACGCAGCGCTAATGATTGGAGCCTACGGCGTTTTGGCGATGACGCTCCTCTATTTGGGCGATTTCGAGTCCGGGCGACAATACGCAAGGCACGGTGTTCAGATCTGGCGCTCGGGAAACGTCCACTCTTTTGCGGAAGACTTCTATACCTCGCCAATCGTCGCCTGTCTTTGCCATGGGGCCATGTGCGAGTGGGCTCTCGGAGAGATCGCCTCTAGTCATGCGAACGTGAACGAAGCGATTTCAATAGCAAGGGAGCTTAATGATATGCACGCATTAGCCATGGCGCTAAGTTGGGCGGCGACTCTCGGCTACGCCGAGCGTAATCCTGCTGAAGTGGACTGTTTGACATCGGATTTGATTGAACTCTGCACGCGTCACAATTTTGTGCATTACCTAGCGCTAGGAGCCATTTTCCGCGGTTGGGCGCGCAGCGTTTCCGGTAACACCGCGGAAGGTATTCCATTGATCGAGCAAGGAATAAGATACTTTCGGGCAACGGGTACGGTGCTGGGCCTGCCATCTCAACTCGCACGAGAGGCTGAGGCATTATATCTAGCGGATCGCACCTCGGAAGCGCTTGAGGCAATAAATGAGGCGGAAGCACTGGCTGAAAGATTTGAGCAGTGCGCCAATTTTTCTCTACTGCACCTGCTACGCGGTGTATTTCTCACGGCTATGGGCGCCGACGAGATGCAAATTGAGGCCTCGTTCGGTGAAGCCATCAGAATCGCAAAGGAACAGAAGTCGGTTTCGCTGGCGATACGCGCCGAAGCAACCTACGCGGACTACCGTCGCCAAAAAGCGAGCGGGTTGGGAGGGCGTGGATTCCGACTACCTCTTTCGTAACTTGTAAAGATGAAATTGCCTTCCATGATTCCCGGACGATGGCTGCATCTCGATTTTTGACGCCTTGGCGCGACAAACGAAATCATCCCGCTTCAGATTCCTGACTTTTGAGATGATCTATGATCTCATCAATCACTTCTAAGTATATCTTTCTAAACGCCCGAAACGCCTCGGTAATTTTCCCGTTTTTATATAGTTCCGGCCGTGCGTTTTGACGGAAACAATGTTGAGCGTGCGGTAAATGGCTTCGAAACTTCAGCAGTTTGCGCGCCGCATGGATTGCAGCTTCGGATTGTTTGAACGAGCTGAATAGCTTCTAAAGACGCGCTTTGGCTGTCAGGGCGGACACCTTGGCACAAAGCAATCTTGCTTTTGCCTCTCAAAAAACACGATACTCGTTCTCGATACGCTCTGGGGTGGTTCCCAACCTAGTACACTGACGCGACGGTTGCTGTGCTCTACCAAGACGCGGCATCCAGCTTATCAACAAAGGGCGCTGGACGCCAGCCAAGCGCCCTTTCAACAAAATCGCATCCTTGCTACCCATGCGCATCAGGCTCGTCGTCGATGCCGCTCCGGGTATCAGTAAATTCGGTAGAGTTCTCCGAGCGCCAGCTGATATCCAGGCGCCCGGCTCTGGGCGGAGAGCAACACCAAGCTCCACCGAGTAGTACGAAATTGGTAGGCGACGTTTGCGAGGGAACTTTTGTCCGGATTCAAGGG
>DASTDH010000206.1:0-4251 GCA_035710445.1 Chthoniobacterales bacterium | reverse complement strand
AGACTGAGGATGCCGATCATCCGCTTGCTCTTGTTGATCACTGGCAATCGGCGGACCTTCAGCTCTTCCATATGCCGAACCGCCTTAGCGAGGTCGTCATCCTCGCGGCAGCAGTGGATGCCTGGAGTCATCACGTCGCGCGCTGTAGCGCGGCGGGCATCGAAGCTGTCCTCCGCCAACCCTTTGCAGACGATGTCGCGGTCAGTCACCATGCCGATAAGTCGGTCATTCTCCCCGATCGGAATGGCGCCAATATCATGCTGCCGCATCAATTTCGCGAGGTCGGTGACAGGGGTGTCCGGATCGACCCAGTCGACGCCCTTGTGCATTACTTCTCGGACTTTCATGGGTGGACCTCCGTTAGTGGAGTTGATTGCGCTCTATGAAAATGCAGAGCGAGGTTCCCCCGTTCACCAATTATACAACCGACCCAATTCGTTGGTCACTACGTGTCGAAGCCGGGTGAGCTCGTGCGAATCCAGGCGAGGATTTCCGGCCACAAGAGGCTGTGCGCATTGCGTCCAGCCAATACGCCGACATGCCTCAACGCAACGCCGATATCGGGCTCGTAGTGCAATAGTGTCCAATTCCGGTGGGGTAGCGCGTCGAGAAAGGGCATGACCGAGCTCGGTGGGACGACGTCGATCTCGGGATCGACCACTGCCAGGACCGGCTTTGTCAGGTTTCTCGGCGCAGCCGTTTGCCCCTCAATGCGATGTGTCCCGCGCAGGAAACGATCCTCGCGGTAAAGATCCACCACATCGGCGAAGAGCGCAGAAGGCATTGCATACTCATCGAGAGTCCAGCGCTCGACCAGGAGATGGGTGCGCAGAGCTGCGGGATCGCCCGCGCTCAAGAGCAGATCGCGCCAGCGCCACCAGAGGAAGCTCTCCGGAGAAGCGGCTAGGCTCAGCGCGTTGAGCACGGTGCCGGGATAGGCTGAGACGTACCGAAGGGCGTCTGTGGCCGGGACCATACGAATGAGATTGGCAATAGCTCCGGCGTCTCCTGAAAAACTGAGCGGCGCTTCAAGCAAAATGAGGGCACGCACGTGCTTAGGATGACGCGAGGCGAAAATCGTCGCTAACGTGCCGCCGAGAGAATGGCCGGCAAAGACGGCGCGCTCGCCGATAGCCTTGGCGCATTCCAGGATGAGCTCGTCGACATAGACCGCAAGTCCATTGTCAGGACCGTTCGGCGGCGTTTCCGGCCACTCCAAGACATAAACCCGGAATTGTGCCTGGAGGCATGCCAATACCGTGCTGACTGAGGGCGTCAGGTCCCAGATGTAGGGTTTCTTGATCGGCGCCGGGATTATCAGAAGGGACGGGCGATTTCCCTCGTCCCCATAATCGCGGAGCTTCATCCCAGACCGCTCTAACAAGAGTCGCGACGGTGTCTCAGTTCTAGCGAGCCAAAGGTCAAGCACGAGGCCGTACCAGCGCCGCATCTCATCGGCTGCGGCGAAGCTCATGAATTCGCTCGTTAGCGGGACTGACAGCAAAACTAAGCCAAGATGACGCTAGCCCAACGTCTCGAATAAGTCAGCGTTCCTCACTCTCGAGCGCAATGCTTTGATAAGCCATGGTTGGTCAACCAGGGGGCAAGGATTGCCCAAACGCCAAGAGCGAGGTTTAGCCACTCCTCCCCAGGCCGACGCCTTGACCGCATATTCGCTCGCATTG
Source organism: Chthoniobacterales bacterium (assembly GCA_035710445.1). Lineage (GTDB taxonomy): Bacteria > Verrucomicrobiota > Verrucomicrobiia > Chthoniobacterales > JAFAMB01 > DASTDH01. Next base: position 2,566 of record DASTDH010000206.1, on the reverse strand, counting down.
CCGCGGCGTGAAACCCACGCGCGGGAATTAGGAGTTTGGCCGTCATAGCCAGTGATTGGCGTGCAGTGATATTCTTCTTGCACGCGGGTTGGCTTCCCAGGTCAGGAGCATTTTGCACGCGGCGAAATCGACAAGGAGGAGTTCGAGAAATAGCGCAGATTCTGACGCCTAAGTGCGCCAGCATGGATTAGAGGAGCGTGTGAATCCACTCGAACGCCGGAACCAGCGCGCACGGCCAGCTCCGCTGCGCATCATGACGTACAACGTCCACCGATGTGTCGGCGCAGATGGACGAGCAGACCCACGACGGATCGCCGACGTGATCGCTGCTTGCCAACCCGATATGGTGGCGCTCCAGGAACTCGATGTCGGGCGCCTTCGTACCGGTGGTATTGATCAGGCTCATGCCATCGCTCATCCGCTCGGCATGAGGGTTCACTTCCATCCGGCGCTCCAGGTTGAGGAAGAGCTCTATGGCGATGCAATCCTCACCGCATTACCGATGCGCCTGATGAAGGCTGGGCCTCTGCCTGGAAGCGTCGGTTTCGAACCGCGCGGGGCACTCTGGGCGGCCATCGAGGCAAACGGCACCGAGATTCAGATCATAAACACGCACCTCGGCTTGCCGGCCTACGAGCGCATGGCGCAGGCCAGGGCTCTGCTGGGCGAAAACTGGCTCGGCCACCCGGAGTGCCGCGATCCTGTTATCCTGCTGGGCGATTTCAATGCCAGGCGCCGGTCCGTCGTCTATCGCATGTTCACGGCCAAGTTGCGTGATGCCCAGCTCGTGCTGCACAAGCGCGCGCGTCGAACCTTTCCCGCGCGCGTGCCAATGCTGCGCATTGACCATATTTTTTGCAGCGGATCGGTCGACGTGCTCGGCGTCGAGGTGCCGCGAAGCCAGCTGGTCCGCACGGCTTCGGATCACCTGCCGCTGGTCATGGACTTCCGCATTGTTGACCATGAACGGACTCTGGAGTCAGCAGCCGCCGAGATGGTCTTGGTGTCTGATGGTTAATCGCTAACATCTCCCGATAAGCGGCGGACGTAAGCCACACGCCAAATTTACAATGCGCTCCCCGCTATTGTGCGGCATGCGGAGATGATCGTTGGTCAAGTGTGTTCACGGGTGTGGAGATGGTCACACGATCATTGGTTGAAACCGATGGATGATAAGGAATCGCGGAGATCAGCTGTGTTGCATGCGCGAAGGCCCTGGGGTGCGGCCAAGCGGTCAAAAATCTGCTAAATCTTAGCACGTCATGGCTTCAGTCGGTGTTTGATGGGGGCAAGTGGAGGTTTGAGCCCTCGTGAATATCCCCAACGCACTGACGCTGGCGCGCATCATCCTGGTGCCGCTCATCGTGTGGCTAATCATCACCCATGAGATGGCGGCGGCCTTCGTGTTGTTTCTGCTTGCGGGCCTCTCCGATGCGGCCGATGGCTATCTTGCCAAGCGCTTCAGCTGGCACACGGAGCTTGGCGCCTATCTCGACCCCATCGCCGACAAGATCCTGCTCGTCAGCATTTATTTGACGCTCGGATTTACTAACCATTTGCCGGTCTGGCTCGTAATCGCCGTCGCCAGCCGCGACCTCCTCATCATCGGAGCCTTTATCTTATCGTGGATACTGTCGCGCCCCATCACCGTCTCTCCGCTCCTCGTAAGCAAAGCCAATACCCTTGCCCAGCTCGTGCTTGCCAGTCTCGTCTTGGCGGAGCTTGGCCTCGGGCTCGGGCTTGAGCCGTTCGTGACTATCTGCGTCTGGATTACGGGCGCGCTTACCATTCTGTCTGCAACCGTGTATTTCTGGGTATGGCTCAAGCACATGGCGAGCTATGAGCCTCGGCCTGCGCCGCTACTGGCGCACAAGAGCTGTCCGGAGCCGATCAACACCGGAGCGAATTCGCAGGTTAGGACCTCGTGATCTTCAGCTCATTTTCGACCCGACGAATGCCGGGGCCTACCTCAATCGGGGCAGCGCTCAGGTCTCGGCCGGTGAGGTCGCGCTTGCGCTGAGCGACTACAACACCGCACTCCATCTGAAGCCTGACTTTGTCGAAGCTTGGTATAACCGAGGTAAGACCCGTGGGGTGCAAGCGTTGAAACCCCGAGCACCCGCAACGCGCCTTTGTTCGAAAAGCCTTACGACTTGGAAGCAGTTGTGACCAAAATTCGAGCAATGATAGAAGCCTCTCAAACAGGGTCATAGTTCCATCATTCTCATCCGGGCTTTCTATTGCGGCTGCCAAGCATCTGACGGCTCCGAAGCAGAATCCCCTTTTTGATCTGGAGCTTCTGCATCTTTGGCTAGATTGGTGGCCTTCTCAAGCTCAGTACTCAGTCGTTCTACCTCAGACTGCTTCTTCTCGATTTCGGAGTGGGCCTCATCCAGGTCGCTTTGAAGTTGTGTTCGTGCTCGATTGGATGCATCGAGTTCTGTTTTCAGATTGGCAACGACCCTTTCAAGCTCCGCCATTCCCGCCCTTGCTTGAACAACCTGCTCGTTAGCTAACCTCAATTTCGTTTGTATCTGAACCAAAGGAAAGACCAGAAAGGCAAGCG
>DASTDH010000205.1:0-2508 GCA_035710445.1 Chthoniobacterales bacterium | reverse complement strand
CTAGAACAGGTCGCTAATGCGAGGAACTAAAACGTCGATTCTCAATCTCCCTATGAGAAGCGAACAGCAACGACAAGCCTTCGCGAGGTTTCGTGTTTTGGCACACACCATGCGTGTTTTCACCAACACCGTATCGCAGCGCAGGGGTGCTTTTTAGACCGCTACGGCACTTACGTTCCTAACAATCAGCGACTACCTCCTCCTGACGGTTCCGATTTTTATCTAGAAGAGGGAGTTGTTCCCTGTCCGCAATCTCAGCATCTTTGCCGCTTTTCCAAGCCTGCTCAACGCACCGCCTCTGTCTCTGATCGCCCTCCGCAATGCTGCGCTGAGAAATCGCTAGCCGGCTGCAGATTCTTCTATCGACCAGCAATTTGATGCGCGCGGCCCATTTCAAAGAAGTAGTTTATTTTCTAAAAAATTAGGAAGCGTTGGTGAGGTTGGTGGGGTGAGTCCTCCCCGCATGTGTGTTTTTGAATTCCGGAGACCCTCGGGGATCACACACTCCGGTCTGGGCAAAACCGTCTGGCGGTTCGTGCTGCTCGCCCAAAAGCGTTGTTTTGCTACAGTGAAAAAGCCGGACCTCGCGTTGCTGCGATAGTCTCAGTTGTCGAAACTTGCTGCCGGCTGAAAATCCCGGTTCGCGATTACCTCGGCTCAATCTTGCCAGGCTTGGCTAACTTCCCGGTCAATCGCATCCGCGAATTTACTCCAGGCGTCTGGGCGGCCCGAACCTAACCGTTCAAATCGATCCCTCCGCAATCTTCAGAGTGGGATTGGTAAGACGCTTGTGTCCGGACATATGCGCGAGCTTTCCAGGCGAAAAGCCGTTACTCGCAGTTACGCCCTGTTGCTCGTCAATCGCTCCAGAATCGCCGCAGAAAGTTCCACAACTCTTCCCGCCCCATCGGCTCGTCCACCACTATCCCGCGCATTCTGGCAATCGTTGCTTTTTGGCAGTCGAGATTCGCTGATCCCGGCCGGGGACGGCACAAAAGCTGTGCGTCTGACAGCAGAAGCGATCGGCAAGGATTCAGATATGGCCGGATTCACCGAAAGCGTCCGGGTGAACACGCTCCGCAAGATACTGGCTGAGTGCTTCGGTGCAGCGGCGGCTTGGCAGGCATGAACACGCTGTGGAGAAGCTCGCCGTTAACCGATGGTGCGCCTCGGCCGAACGAGGATCAGAGCCGGCTGCCGTCCGGATCGGCGTCCGCCGCTGGCCAGCTTCCGTGGATCGAAAGTCTGCACGATCCGACCAGGGTCGAAAGGGAGTGGCTAGAGGATCTCGGTGTTGGCTATTGTTAGTCCGCTGTTTTCTCCGAGCGGAGATGCTCACAATATATTCAGCTTTTTGGCTGAGAGCCGGTAGTCAAGTCTCAGATTCTGAGACTTTGAAGTTCCAAAGCTATTCGGCAGCCATAAAGTCTAGCGGGACACTTGTAAGGGGACATCTTATGGAAGATTTAATTGTTGCTCAGCAACAGATTTGGCACGAGCTATTCGGATTTCACGGCGTACCGATGGGATCGATCCGAGCCCAAAAGCGGCTTGCACCCACTTTTTTATGCTCTCCTTAAACGAGTCATCGCAGCATGGGAAAGCCGAATCAAGAGAACGACCCCCAAGTTGTGCTACCGCCCGTCAGGAAGCGGACGGCAGGATGTTCTGGTTGACCCGAAACAGGTTCTTCGGATCGTACTTAGCCTTCACCGACCCAAGACGCTTGTAGTTTTCGCCGTAAGTCGCCTGGACCCGACCTTCGACTTCGTCATCCATCATGAAGTTGACGTAAGCCCCTTCGAGGTTGAAGGGGTGGATAGCCTTCCAGTAGGTGCGTCCCCACGTCTTCAACATGTCGGCCCGCTTCGGGTCGGAATCGATCCCGGCGATCACCATGGACCAGGTCGCCTCGCGTGCGTTCCAAGCGGTCGCCTCCTTCGGTACGTGGCGGACGGCTCCATCGATGGGGTAGAGGTGCATGAGCGACAACTCGCTCGGCGCTTTGGCAGCCTGTGCAATGTGTGTGTCGATCGCCTCGTCCGGCAGCGACTCCACAAAATCGCCCTTCCAATACCATTGCAGGCCTTTTGGAAAAAAGGGATCGAACAGTGCTTGCATCGATGGGAATGGCATTGCACCCATCCAGTTGAAGATAGGCGACGGCACGGAGTTGAGCAGTCCTGCCATCACCTTCTCGCCCTCCACTGCGGAGCCGTTGTAGCTCGAAATGACAGCACATGCGCGTCTACCCCAGTAATCCTTCGGGAACGGGTCCATGGACGGCACGGTTTTGAGGCCGACGAAGGCCCCCAGTTCTTCGGGCGCGGTCGCCAGGAAATCGCGATAGGCGCGCATCACCGCCTTGGCGTGAGTAGCCTCCCAGAAGATCGGGCCCGCGTACACCGTGTGCACTGGATGCGCCTGGAAGAGGAAACTCGTCACCACCCCAAAGTTGCCACCTCCGCCGCGCAGCGCCCAGAACAGATCAGGGTGTTGGCTCTTGCT
>DASTDH010000204.1:0-3723 GCA_035710445.1 Chthoniobacterales bacterium | reverse complement strand
CCTGCTTCCGGGAAGCGACATGCTTTGTGTGTCCGCTTGGGTGGCGGCGATTACAATATCCCTAGCCTGGACGGCCACTTTAGACGCCAACGAAGTCGATCTCAGCAGCGGCAAGGTTAAAGTCGGTGTCTTGCACTCGTTGTCGGGCACAATGGCGATCAGCGAAACGTCGTTGCGCGATATGCTGTTGTTCGCTTTCGACGAAGTAAACAAGAGCGGCGGCGTCCTTGGGAAACAGATTGAGCCGGTCGTTGTTGACGGCGCTTCCAACTGGCCATTGTTCGCGGAAAAAGCAAAGCAATTGTTGCAGCAGGACAAAGTAGCCGCGGTATTCGGTTGTTGGACCTCTGTGAGCCGCAAGTCGGTCCTTCCTGTCTTCGAGCAGGACGACGGCATGCTGTTTTATCCGGTGCAATACGAAGGCGAAGAGTTGTCGAAAAATATTATCTATACCGCTGAAGCGGTAAATCAGCAAGCTACGCCCGCGGTCGACTTCCTGCTGGCCCAGGGTAAAAAGAAATTTTATCTGGTTGGAAGCGATTACGTTTATCCGCAGACCACGAACCTCATCCTCTTCAAATATCTCCAGACCAAAGGCGTTCCGGTAGAAAACATCGGGGGCGGGCTCCGCAAGGACAGCTCCGGGAAAGTCATCTCGGCCGGTAAATACGTGCCCTTCGGCCACACGGACTTTCAACAGATCGTGTCTGAAATTAAGCAATTCGCGGCCGGGGGCGACGCTTGCGTCATCAATACGATCAATGGGGATTCCAACGTGCCGTTCTTCAAGGAGATTGCCTCCACCGGGCTCAGTCCGACGGATTGCCCGATCGTTTCCTTCAGTCTGGCGGAAGACGAGCTGCGCAGTTTACCGACGAGAGATCTTGTCGGGGAACTTGGATGTTGGACTTATTTCATGTCATTGAAAACGCCCGAGAACAAGGGTTTCCTAGAGCGCTGGAACTCATGGCTGAAAACCGAGAGTTATCCGGGCGTAGTCAAAGAGAAACGTGCGGTGGACAGCCCGATGGTGCTTTCCTACGACGGCGTTTATCTATGGAAAAAGGCAGTCGAAAAGGCGGGCACATTCGATGTGGATAAGGTTCGCGACGTCCTTGAGAACGATGCGATCAGCTTTGATGGTCCGGGCGGCAAAATCACGATGCAGACAAACCATCATGCCACGAAGAACGTCTATATCGGCGAAACGACTGCGAACGGACAATTCAAGATCCTGAGTACCTACCCGCAGGTTAAGGCCGAGCCCTTCCTATTGAAGGGTCTCGACGAAGAGCTTGAAAAGAAGACCGCGGGCCGGTAACGCCGGGCGTTCCCGGCTTGCAGTTCGCCGCTGCCGAGCCGTAGGGACGTCGCGAATCGCGACGACGCCCGGTCGCGTAGCCATGTCTCTAACGAATACGCTAACTGTGGAATTCGCATGAGTTGACTGCGTTGCCAATGTGGTCGGCCGAGCCCCCGGCCTGTTCGCATTTTATTTTCTGGTGCTCTCCAGCTCGGCGACAGGCTTCTCGATTCCGTGTTCCAGCCTTTTTACTTCCCTTTCCCAGATGCTCCTGAAAATAACCTATTACCTCGATGTGATTTCCTCCTGGTGTCATTGGTCGGAACCGGCCTGGGCGCTGTTGAAGACCCGGTATGGCGGTAGCACCGAATTTCAGTGGAAGATCGCGCTCATGGATTCAACCGGATTGCCGAAGTCTCGGTCGCAACTAGAATGGTTCTATCGACGAAGCGGGACAATCATGGCAGCCGACCACACTATCCGATCCGACTGGTATGACCCTAAACTCGGTGAATATCTGGCACCAAATCTGGTCGCCGAAGCTGCGACCGATCTTGGCGTCGGGCGGGACGACGATCGCGTGCGAATTGCAATCGCGGAAGCCGGACTGCTCCAAGGTCGTCCTACCTCCCTGCTCGCGGAAGCGGTGGCAATCGCGGTGGGTGTCGCTGCTGAGCTCGACCCCACGTCACTCAACCAGCGCGCAAGCAGCCCTGAGATTGAGCAGCGAATTCGCGCTACTACCGCTGAGTTCCACGCCTTGCAAGTAACCCAGCGACCTACTTATCTTCTGGAAAATCGGATCGGAGACCGGGTTGTTTTTTCCGGGGTCGCAAAACCGGGACCGCTGATAGCAACTGTCGATCAAATGCTGGCGGATGCCAAAGCTCAACAGGAATACGATGAGAGCCACGAACCGATTCCGAACTAGCGGAGGGAGCCACTTGCGGCTCCCCGGGACCGCCGTAATTGAATCAAATCGGGAAGACTCCTCACCGCGCCGGAGTTCAGATTCAACGAACTACTTCCTCCCGATAAGGCAATCCGTCCTGGGCACCAGATCTGGTAACCTTTAACGCCGCGGCCTGGCAGGCGCGTTGCACTGCCTCTTCGACGCTGAGTCCTTCAGCCACTCCAGTGCTGAACCAGCCGACAAAACAATCCCCCGCTCCGGTCGTATCAACCGGTCTGACTTCGGGCGCAGGAACCTGAGCAATCGCACCTCCGGTCGCAAGCAACGCGCCCGTTGCCCCAAGCGTTACCACCACAATTTTACAACCTTGGCCCAAAAACCAATCAACACTCTTTTCGATCGATGATTCACCACTCAAGCCGAGAGCCTCATGTTCGTTGACGACAATCGAATACAGACTTTCATAGACTTGCTTCGGAAGGGATCGGGTCGGTGCCGGGTTCAAAATGAAGCGCCGATCAAGTTCTTGGCACAGCCGTGCAGTCGCTTCGATTGCTCCGTCTCTAATCTCGAGCTGAGAAACGACCACGTCGGCTCGCGCGAATGCCTCACGCGCAGCGGAGACCATCGCCGAATCAACTGCTTCATTGGCTGACTTCGCGACGGCAATCAGGTTCTCTCGCGTAACACCGTCGACCAGAATCAGCGCAACACCACTAGGAGCGGTCTGCACACAATGAAAGTAATCGAGATTGATACCTTCTTTGCACAACCGATCTCGAGCAGCGGAACCAAAAGCATCAGCACCAAAAGCACCCAGAAAAGTCACCTCTCCGCCGGCCCTGGCTGCCGCAACCGCTTGGTTTGCCCCTTTTCCGCCGCCGAACATCTTGAATTCTCCACCCAATACAGTCTCCCCTGGCTTGGGAAGGCGATCGCAGAATACAACTAGATCGGTGTTCGAGCTTCCGATGACGAGAATCTTGGGTTTTGTCGCCATGTCGATTACCAGGAGATGCCATCAAAACCAAAAAGAAGCACTCAGTCAAATTGGTTGGAAACGTTTTTCGATAGCGGCGACTCTCTCAACAAGTCTGATCGTTTGCGGAACCGTGGAATGCCGATTGCGGAACAGACGAATGGTAGCGGCGACTGTCCAACCGAAGCTTGAACGTTGGTTGCTTATTGAACGCTGGCTCGAAGCGACTGGATCAACCCAGCCCGAGAATACAGTCGCCACCGTGCTGCTGGGAAAGACGTGCGGAGCGTTTCCGGTAGGTCGGAAACGCGGAATGCGGATTGCGGAATGCGAACAAACGAATGGTAACGGCGACTGTCCAACCGAAGCCTGAACGTTGGTTACTTACTGAACGCTCGCCCGAAGCGACTGGATCAACCCAGCCCGAGAATGCAGTCGCCACCGTGCTGCTGGGAAAGACGTGCGGATCGTTTCCGGTAGCTTTGCCAAGAGCGAATGTCATCGTGTCTATTTGTCGGCCAAATTCGT
>DASTDH010000203.1:0-11559 GCA_035710445.1 Chthoniobacterales bacterium | reverse complement strand
AAACGGCTCTTCAATTGTGCTAACCAGTAACAAAGCCTTTACCGATTGGGCTCACGTCTTCGCCGGCGATCCGGTCATGGCCAGCGCCGCGCTGGATCGACTATTACACCGGGCCACCCTCATCAATATCCGCGGCGACAGCTACCGGCTTAAGGAACGCAGAAAGGCTTCCACTCCAGAACAAACCAACCACAACCCTAATCAACCAACCAAATAACCAATTAACCACTGTTATGCCTGACCCGGGTCAATTTTAGACGGTCAAAAATGGGTCAATTTTAAGCGATCGTCGACATTTTCTGTGGGTGTCCGCTATCATGACCTTCGAAAAGCGTTGGGAGATCATTACATACTAGAGTCCGGCATCTAGGCACGCCTTCATCGCTTTGGCCTTTGCCTCCTGCTCGAAAGGGGCTTTCTGGTAGCCGTGCTCATTAAGCTGTTGGATATATTCGAGCAGAAAGCTCTCCATACCGAGTCGCTCATACTGCTCTACGTGTACGAACTCGTGTGCCAGAAGTCTCAGGTCGTTTACGCAATCCGATCGAACAATAACGCCATGCACTGCCGTTAGACCGCCAGTATCAGGAGTGAGAAGTCCAACTTTCTCCGCCAGATCCCTAACGCGTGGATGATCCGGTTTCGGGATCTGGGGCACCGACAGTATGCGAACGTCTTCCGGACGATCTACGCCAACCTTTCGGGCTAGATCGTACTCGAGTGGATTGAGCGTTCGACCAGATTCGTTTGCCTGCTTGTCTAGCCCTGTAATCCAGCTCACAACATGCGGAAAGAGCTCGGGGAGTTCGTTCATCGGTAAAAGGGACATGGTGCTCTGACTGTATAAAAAACCCACCAGCAATGCGAGAGTGGTCACTATCTCCGGCATCACCAGAAACAAACTCCGGGCCACGGGGGCGGAGGTGGGCCGATGGCCTGGAGCTTTCTCTCTAAAAGATTTCAACTCCACCTGTTTTCTCTCGATCTTCACTCAAAACGTGAGGATCTCACACTTATGATTTTAGGAATACTGGTATTAGTATTCGTACTTTTTTTGTTCTGGCTATTAAGGCCAGCATTCCTCCTATTGTACGCGTTACACACGATCAAAAGAAGCATTAGAGAGCGGCTCAAAGCGGTGGACGACGACAGCACGCCGCGATATTACAGCATCTACGCGCCAGGAACGGAAAGAGAGATTGCTCAATACGACGTGGAAACGGAAACGCTTCTCGATATAAAGACTGGAAAATCTTCGCGTATACCGAGGAAGGCGGTATTCCCAAAGGAGCGGTGGTAACGAGGCGCAAAAACACCTGAGCTTGACTGAATATGCGCCCAGATGATGGGAGTGCTCCCCAAAGCAGCGCACCAGACCGGAAGAGCGAAAGCGGATTTTGAACTTCGGGAGATCAGCAGGGAGGAGTACGAGCGGATCAAGTCGATTCTTTAAACAAGGATTGCTCTAAGTCGGTTGCTTGGACTGTGAGACTAACGCATCAACGTAGTGAAGAATGGTTCTGGCGGCATTGATCGCGAGCATTGCTTCAGCTTCTGTGAGTAGGACTGCGTTGGGATGCGCCAAGCTTCCTCGGTTTCGAAGTGGATTAAGGGCGTCAATAACGGTCGCCAGACCTTGCGCCACCTTTTCGGCATGTTGGCTGTGAGTTGATTGCCTGAGTATTCCAGCCGTCCGCAGGACCCTGAAAAGCCCAGTAATATCCAGAGCTGATACGGGCTGCGTGCTCCCTTTGAGGCGAATACAATTTCTTGAAGGTAGCCGTGAAGGGCGGTGTGAACACGGTCGACGGCGCTGATCGGACCCGAGTTACTCAAAAGCTGCTCAGCGTCAACAAATGCTCTTTCGACAACCGCGGTAGTAAATACAGGGCTCGGATTCGGCGACGGGATCTGGAGCGTCACTCAGTGCCAGGTCTACGGCTACAAAACGAATATAGTGACCAAGTTCTGTGATGGTTTTTGCTATCGTCGCGAAAATTTCACGCCCGCCAGGGGCACGATGAATTTCTTCAAGCTCGACGTAGATCGGTAAAGTTACTTTTGCATAGACTATCGAAAAACTGTCACCGAAGTCGTTTTCGCCAAGACAGATTCGAAAAGGATACCGCACGAGTATATCCGCTGCTCTCGGCCATCTTCGAACAATTAAGAGCTTTTGGACGCCGGATTTTAATTTATTCCACTCGGCCTCGTCCATTATGACCGGACCTGCATGAAACCCAAGCGCGCCGGGACCGTAATAAAGAGTCAGCATGTCAAAAATGCTAACGCAGCGAACGGGGATTCAAATTCGCCTCCGACGCAGCATGCGCGAAACGGTGAAAGCGGGAATGGGCAAAACCCAAAACACCCTCAAATCTGCGGTAATTCTGCGGTATGGCTCGACCTCTCCCTCTTGAAATCACCGCCGAGAAAGGGCGGCGAATAAGTCTCTACAACAAGAGCCTGCGAACATCGTTGTGTACATCGTTCCAGGATCTCCAGCCGAGGTGCGATAGGCATTTGGCGGAACAATTTTGGAAGGGACCTGCAGGCGGTGGCTCGTAGTTTAGAACAGTTTTCTGGAAGGTTTTGAGAGGCGTACGTGGGTTCGGGTCGAAAAAAATGTACAGCGTGATTCCTCGCTTGGTGAAGAAAATCTTTGAATAGATAGCCGTGGACGATCTGTCGACCATCGTTTTTCAGAGCGGCACCGGCCAGTTCAATACAACGGTGCGCGAAAAAAATGATACCAGCTCAAAGGGAAGCATCGACCACTTCCTTACCCTCGTTTCCGCTGCGAATGCTTTCTTCGATCGCGGCTCTTGATCGGTCAAGAATCGCATCGTGTACGAGCTGTTCAAGTAGTTCTGCCGTAGCTTGATCTTGCAGGAGACTCGAGTTCGCTAGTTGATGCTGGAGCGGAAGCAATGAGTTCTCCTTCTTTCGAGCGCGTACACGCAGCTGGTCAACAGTCATCAGCGGCTCGTTGAGCAGCCTAAATATGCCGCTCACGGCCGGTTCGACCGCGAGCAGGTAGAGAAGAACTTTAGCATCTTCGATCATCACACCTCAGCGAGCCTCATTGAGAACCCACGTACGCGCTTTTGATTCCGTGACCAAGATCCAATATTTCCGCCCTGTCGATGAGACGGCAGACTTGGCGTCCTCCATTACTTGTTCCTTCGTCAGTCCATCACGGACTCGATTGTATTCGGCTGTCGGCAATTGGTACAGCTTTCCGTCAGAACCCTCAATGGTTCTGGTGAATCCCTCTATTTCCATTGCGGTGTGAAGCGCTAAATAATCCTCCTCTGTCGCTTTGTGCAGCTCAACTCGGGTGGTGAAAGATGCCATCGTCACAAGAGAAGAGCCGATCTGGCTGTGATTCTTCAATACGTAGAATTGCGCATTGACCGCCTACTTCCGGCCTTCATCCAAGTTGGAACACGGAAACGATCCGATGCCATTTTTGGAACCTAACCAGGACCAAGCTCAGGACCAAAAACGGTCATTTTCGTGCATTTCGGTGCATCTCTGAGCACTTCCTCCTCTAGGGAGCGCCTGGGGGCGATGGTGCGCGATGCAGGGTTCGAACCTGCGACTTCTTGCGTGTGAAGCAAGCGCTCTACCACTGAGCTAATCGCGCATGGAGAAGCGGAAATGTTAGATCGAGCGAGGGCGATTGCAATGAATTTCGAAGGATCAGCTTATTGTGTCGGAGGCAAGCCGATCTCCCCGAGCGAACGCCGCGGGCCTCACACCAGGACGCGAGAATGAAATTCCAGCCAATCTTCCAGGTTGTTCAGACCGACCGCATCATGCGGCGCTGTCGGCTCATCGGGCAGCCCGTTGGCACCGAGAATAGTCTTTCTATCAGCATCCGTGTGATGGTAAGCCTTAATCGCCGCGTTACTCGCGTCAATCGTGGCTTGATCAACCTTTACTCCTGGTTGTTGCTTAACCCAGCTTTCAAACTCCGGGTACGTTGGATGCTTCTCTCGAACGAATTTTCGGACTGCTTCCGGATCCAGATTCAGAGCTCGCAATACCATGGAGTCAAATCCGGCCCCGATATCCGGATAACCGGGACAAAGCTGACCTTTCGCTTCAAGCGAAACTTTCTGCCACAGTCGTGGAAGATGCAGGACTCCTAACGGGCCTGCCACACCGGAACTAATGAGGGGAACAAAAGTCTGGCTCATGCGCTTATCTTAGGACGCGGGACCGGCCGTTTCAATGCCGATCGCCGATCTGCCATTTGCTATCCGCTATCCACTATTTGCTATCTGCTATCTTGCCGTCTGTTTCCCCAAGCCAACGGACCAGGAATTCTGCCAGAGAAGGCTTCGAGTCGCAGGTCGCAATGAGCCCCTCGCTGGTGCAAACTCCAAAACCGCGGCCGAACGCGCGTCCATTCACCACGCAAGCGTCTGTGCGGTGCTGTTGCATCTGGCGCGCCGCTTCCGACAAAAGCTCGTCTTGGCTAATGCCATGTTCATACTTCCAGCCGACAATACGAGCTTTCGGAAAATAGCCTCGAAGTTTCGCTATCACCTTGGCTTGAGGCAGCAGTTCGAGCCAAACCGGACCAGCGTCGCTGGCAATCTTCGGTACCAGTTGTCTGGTTTGATTCATCTCGATCCGGCCGACTCGAAAGTCGGCGAGCGCGGCAACATGAAATACTGCGTCCACGTTTTCGGGTTGCAAAATCTTTGCGAGCAGCCGCTCCAGGTCCTGGTTGGTGGCAAAGACTTTGGCGCCGCTCCAGGCAAACGTGGCCCCCTCGCCCAGCATCACTTCTACTGCGTGACCGGCTCGACTCATACCATCTGCCAGGAGGGTCCCCAGTTCTCCGGTCGATCGATTGGTAATCACCCGCACCTCATCGATCGGTTCACTACTTGGTCCGGCTGTGATCAATACCCGCATATAAGCGGAAGAGCGTAGTGCTCAGAACCATTTCTCACAACAGCTTCGAACTGGCTAAGAAAACCCTCGACCGTCACTCTCTCCGATGCTTTGAATCTAACCGGGAACCTGTAGATTGAAGGAATGACAGCAATGACACCACATGCCGTCTCACAGCTGTTCGCCGGCACCTATTCTGAGCGGGAAATCATCGCACTAGCCGAGAAGCTGAGGACCGAGCTAGGCGGAAATGCTGCTCTCGGGTTCGTGTTTACAACCCCGGAATGGAGAGGACAACTGGAAGACACACTCGAACTGATTCGTTTGCACGCGCGGGTGCCACGATTGGTCGGTTGTTCTGGCTCCGGTGTCATCGGAACAAAAACTGAATTGGAACGTCGCCCGGGATTAAGCGTTCTCTTGCTATCGATTCCGGAGAATAGTTTTCAGATATTTACGATTTCCGAGAGCGAACTCGAAGGAGGATCAGACCCGGAATTCTGGCAGGAATTCACCGGCCTGCGACCGAACGATGTGAACGGCTGGATTGTGCTGGCCAACCCGGCATTCCGAGAGATCGAGAAATGGCTGGAAAGCTGGAACAATTCTTTCCCGGGGAAGCCGATTGTCGGCGGACTGGCCAGCGCGAGCGAGTCAGAAGATTTCCTTTTCCGGGACAGCGATGTCATCAGCGCTCCGATCATTGCTGTTTCCTTGGGTTCACCCATAGCCATGCAGGTACTGATGAGTCAGGGATGCCGTCCGATCGGGGATCCGTCCCCGATCACCAAGGCCGAAGACAACTTTATTCTCGAGATTGGAAACATCCCTGCCTATCAGACCCTGGAGGCCGCGTTCCTTACGGTTCCACCAGAGGAACGTAACGCCGTTCGCAACAATCTTTTCCTTGGTCTGGCAGCATCTGAATATGTAGACGAATTCAAACGGGGCGATTTCTTGATTCGGAACATTCTCGGAGCCGACCCACAAATTGGTGCATTGGCGGTAGGCGCATATCCTCGAATCGGCCAAACCGTTCAGTTCCAGATCAGAGATTCAAAATCCGCTCATCAAGATTTGGTGGAAGGAGCAAAAAGTATCGCGAACCGAGGGGTTCGGCCCTGGGCCAATCTGCTTTTTTCATGCGCTGGACGAGGACAGGGACTGTTCGGTATTTCCAACCACGACGCAGTAACCTTGGCGGAAAGTTTGGGCACTTCGCCGCTCGCCGGCTTCTTCTGCAACGGAGAAATCGGCCCGATTGGTACCCGAAGCTTCCTCCACGGCTATTCCGCTGCTGCAGCCGTACTCACAACCGAATAGTGTGATGCGAGCGGAACTCGAATCTGGCACGCAACAGGTGTTGCGCGCTTTTCGATACGCAGCGATCAAACACCGATATCAGACTCTCGCCGACGGCCAGACTCCCTATTTTTCGCATGTCGTTCGCGTAACCTTCATTCTCCGCGATCTTTTCGATATCGACGATCAAGACATCATCGTCGCAACCATCCTCCACGATGTGGTGGAAGACACCGGGACTTCTCTGGACGAAATCGATCAGCTCTTTGGCAGGACGATTGCTTACTATGTTGAGGCGTTGACCAAGAATGAGGCTCTGCCCAAGAGACGCCGGGAGCTGGAGTACGATGAAAGGTTATTTAATGCACCAGAGATCGTGCAAATCGCAAAGCTTGCCGACATGTACGACAACCTCTCAGCGAGAATCGGGACACCAAAACTCCAGAACACGTTGGAAAATGCACGACGGATCACGGCAGGATTCGAAAAGACGATTCGTACCCGCCGAGGCAAGAACGCGTTACGGCATGTCCGGGTTCTCATTACGGAGATCGAGGACCGATTGCCGAGAGGGGCTGACGCGGCTGGTACCGGCGCACGGGGGGGCCGGACACCGCATTTCTAGCGATCTGCTCAGAGAGCGGGCTAGGTTCGAGCAGAATTTGACCGATCTGTCGGTTTACAAATCCCCGCTTCCAGCGTACTCTCTCCGTTACCGCAATGCTCCGCCCGACCCACAGCGTCAGTAGCCGAAACAAATATTTGATCATCCAGACGCCGTTATGTGGATCGTAAACCTCGCTCTCCGTAGACCTTACACCTTTATCGTCCTGGCCATTTTCATTTTGATCGCCGGCGTTCTGTCCATTCTCAGTACGCCTAAGGACATCTTCCCGAGCATCAACATACCGGTCATTTCCGTAATCTGGAACTATAACAGTCTTTCTCCAGAGGACATGGAAACCCACATCGTGTGGCCGTACGAACGCGTACTCACCACTACGGTCGACAATATCGAACATATCGAATCCCAGTCCTTGTACGGCATCGGCGTAGTGAAGATTTTCATGCAACCGACGGCCACGGTGCCGACGGCTATTGCGCAGGTCACCTCTGTCTCCCAGGCTATCCTGCGACAATTACCAATCGGTACAACGCCGCCCCTGGTGCTTAGCTATAGTGCCTCCAATGTGCCGGTTCTTCGCGTAGGGTTGAGCAGTAAAGAGCTCTCCGAACAGCAGCTGAATGACTTTGCGTTGAACTTTGTGCGGACCCAGTTGGTTACCGTGCCGGGAGCGGCCGTGCCGTATCCGTACGGTGGAAAGCAGAAATACATCGCAGTCGATCTGAATTATCCGGCGCTGCAAGCACATGGTCTTCAACCAATCGATGTGGTTAACGCCATCAATGCGCAGAACGTGATCTTGCCATCGGGCACAGCGAAAATCGGTCCAACCGAGTATCAAGTTGGTTTGAACTACGCTCCACTGACGGTGGAAGAGTTCAATTCGATCCCGGTAAAGGTGATCGGGAATTCCACCATCTATGTTCGGGATGTCGCCAACGTGCGGAACGGGAGCATTCCCCAAACCAACATCGTCCGATTCGACGGCTCCCGAGCCACCATGCTTGACATCCAGAAAACCGGCAATGCGTCAACGCTGGACATCGTCAAAGGCATCAAAACCAAGCTGCCGGAAATCAAGAAAACATTGCCGGACAGCCTCAATCTCAGTTTTCTCACTGACCAATCCTTGTTTGTGAATTCGGCCATCGAGGGAGTTGTCCGCGAATCGATCATCGCGGCTTGCCTCACCGCGATCATGATCTTGCTCTTTTTAGGGGACTGGAAAAGCACTCTGATTATCGTCATTTCCATCCCACTCTCGATTCTTTCGTCGTTAGTGGTGTTGAGCGCGTTGCACGAAACGATCAACATCATGACGCTGGGCGGGCTCGCGCTGGCGGTCGGTATCTTGGTTGACGACGCAACCGTCACAATCGAGAACATCGACCGCAACTTGGCGGAAGGGAAATCGAATTTGGAAGCGATTCGGGATGGAACTGCGCAGATCGCGGTGCCGGCTTTTGTCTCAACCCTTTGCATCTGCATCGTGTTTGTACCGATTTTCTTCCTGTCGGGGACGGCGAAGTATCTGTTCGCGCCACTCGCCGAATCGGTGATCTTCGCGATGCTCGCTTCCTATCTGCTTTCGCGAACACTTGTGCCGACGCTTGCCATGTATTTCTTCGGTAAGGATGGCAACCACGGCGCCCATTCGGCGGAGAAGAAAGGCGGAATTTTTGCCTGGTTCGGAGCCTTCCATCGCGGCTTTGACCGGCGGTTTGAATCGATGCGCGAGGTTTATCGCGATCTTTTGAGTGGGTTTCTTCGTCACGCCGGCTTGGTTGGTCTCGGAGTTCTCGTGATCGTAGTTGGTTCTTTTCTTTTGTTCCCGTGGTTGGGCCAAGACTTTTTCCCCGCGGTCGATGCCGGCCGCTTTGACTTGCACGTCCGAATGAAATCCGGGACGCGAATCGAAGAAACCGCACGCACCGTGGACCAGATCGAGGGCATGATTCGTCAAGTAATTCCGAAAAAACAGCTGCAAGGGATCATTGATAACATCGGAATCCCCTACAGCGGGATCAATCTGTCCTATAATACCACCGGAACTGTGAGCCCGGCGGACGGCGATATCATCGTGTCCCTCAATCCGGAGCATGAGCCAACCAACAACTTCATACGGCAGATCCGAGATCGCCTTCGGACCCAATTTCCGGGCGTTACTTATTGGTATCCGCCCGCCGACATCGTCGCCCAGATTCTCAATTTCGGACTACCGGCGCCGTTCGATGTGCAAATTGTGGGTGCCGACAAGGTTCACAACGCCGCCATCGCCAACAGATTGGCCGACCAGATCAGGAGGATCGCCGGAGCGGTGGATGTGCGCGTGCAAGAGCCGCAGGATACCCCGCGGCTAAACGTCACGATTGATCGCACCCGCGCGGCTTTGCTGGGAATCACCGAGAATCAAGCTGCCAGCAGTGTGCTGGGAGCGTTGGCCGGATCAAACCAGGTTGCTCCCAATTACTGGGTGGATCCGAAAAATGGGGTGAGCTACCAGCTTAACGCGCAATCGCCTCAATACGACATCAGCTCGCTAAATGCTTTGCTCAATGTACCGATCATCGGCACGTCGGGATTACCGCCCCAGATATTGGGGAACATTGCTCAGATCTCGCGGGGCACGACCGCACCGATCGAAGACCACTTCGATATCCGTCCGGTTATCAACATCTACGGCAACGTGGACGGGAAGGACCTAGGAGCAGTGAGTTCTCAGGTTGAGAAACTAGTGGATGATACTCGCGGTACTCTGCCCAAAGGCAGCAGCATCATTTTGCGGGGGCAGGTTCGAACCATGCAAAATTCATTTACCGGCCTGTACCTGGGCCTGGCTTTCTCCATGGTGCTTGTCTACCTGCTGATGGTCGTGAATTTTCAGTCCTGGTCGGAGCCTTTTATCATCATCATGGCGTTGCCATGCGCCCTGGCTGGAATTATCTGGATGTTGTTTTTGACCGGAACAACTCTAAGCGTCCCAGCCCTGATGGGAGCAATCATGTGCATGGGGGTAGCAACCGCTAACAGCGTGCTGGTCATCACCTTCGCCAACGAACAGTTTCAGGAACATCGCGATGCCTATCAGGCTGCGCTACAAGCCGGGTATGTCAGGCTGCGCCCGGTCCTTATGACAGCGGCCGCAATGATCATCGGCATGGTGCCGATGGCTCTCGGACTGGGCGAAGGCGGCGAACAAAATGCACCGCTTGGCCGGGCCGTTATTGGAGGACTGTTGTTCGCCACAGTCGCTACGCTTTTGTTCGTGCCCACTGTCTTCATGGTAGTTCGCAAGCGGATTGGTGTGGCTCACGCAATACCCTCCCCGGAACACGCGTCATCCTAAATTCAATACACTTTTCAAACCGCCGCGTATGAAGGAAAGTATCTTAGAACCGAATCCGCAATCGACTGCTCGAGCGCCGAAGGCGCCGCCAAAACCGAGAACCGGCCGTTTTAGGTTCCTCAGAGTATCGGCCATACTTGTCGTCATCTGCGCAGCGGTACTAGCCGTTCTGGGCATTACCGCTCGTTTGGCCGCCAACAAAGTACTTCAGACCCAGACCGACGCTAACGCGCAGATGGTTGTTACGGTCGTAAGCCCGGAAAGATCGGCTGCCACGGTTCCGCTGCAGCTTCCGGGCGAAACCAGAGCGTACACTCAGGCTCCGATCTTTGCTCAGACCAGCGGGTACGTGAAGAAATGGTATTTTGACATCGGGGCGAAAGTAAAAAGCGGAGAAGTCCTGGCGGAACTCGATACGCCGGAAGTCGATCAGCAGCTCAACCAGGCACGGGCCAATCTCAAACAGGCCCAAGCCGCACTCGATCTTTCGCGAGTTACATACGACCGTAACAAAGAACTATACCAACGGCACGTCATTGCCGGGCAGGACATCGATAATTCGGCCGGTGACTTTCAGGTCAAAGAGGCCACCGTCGCTGCCGATGCAGCCAGTGTGAAAAGATTGGAAGCACTGGAGGACTTTAAACTCGTAAGAGCGCCCTTCGATGGAATCGTAATCAGCCGTAACACGGATGTTGGAGCACTGGTTAACTCCGGATCGGGTAACGCTCTTTTCACGATGGCTCAGACCTCCCCTCTTCGGATCTACGTCACTGTGCCGGAAGGCTTCTCTCATTCCGTGCACGAAGGAACCCAGGCCGATCTCAGTTTCAACGAGTTCCCTAATCGACATTTCGCCGCTACGGTGGTACGAACGGCCGGCGCGATCGATCCAACGACTCGGACCCTGCTTACGGAATTGCAGGTGCCGAATGAATCGGGCGAGCTTTTCCCTGGCGCTTACGCGCAGGTGCGGTTGCAGACCGAGAGCGCTGACCGCGCATGGTTAGTGCCCGCTAACGTCCTGCTCTTTCGAGAAGAAGGGGCCTCGGTTGGGATCGTCAAAGCGGACGGAAAGGTAGAAATTCGTCCAATCAAGATCGGCCGCGATCTGGGATCGAAACTTGAGGTCGTGGACGGTCTGGCCGAACACGACCGCGTCGTAGTGAATCCGTCCGATAGCTTGGCCAATGGCATGGTAGTTCAGCTGGCTCAGGGCGAAAAAAATAAAAAGGAGTGACTGGGGTGAGCTTACCGCAAGGCGCGGAATGGAGTCCGCGCCCTACCGATGCCAAGGGCCAAAGTAGACTGACGCTTCCTCCTTCGTTCCCCTAATCCTAACCTCAGCGAACAGGACGCCAGCTAGGGCGGTCCC
>DASTDH010000202.1:0-7607 GCA_035710445.1 Chthoniobacterales bacterium | reverse complement strand
CTCGCCACGGCCATGAGCAAATAACCCGCGTGTCCGATACTCGAGTAACCAAGCAGCCTCTTGAAGTTGGTTTGCGGGAGTGCGGCGAAATTGCCATAGATCAATGTCGCGGCGGCCAAGACCACCATAGCCACGATCAGTTTATCGCCGATCGCCGGAAGGCGCTGAAAGGTTTCGACCACACGCAAAAGGACGATAAATCCGACTGCCTTCGATCCCACGGATAGAAATGCGGTGACGGGAGTCGGTGCTCCTTGGTAAACATCGGGGACCCAGAACTGAAAGGGCGCAGCCGCCACTTTGAATCCGAGACCAACGAGCACCAACATTACACCAAACAACAAACCGTGCAGGTTGCCGGCCGGAATCGAGCCCAGCGCCTGACCGATATCTGCCAAGTTAGTGTGACGGGTAACTCCGTAGATCCAGGTTACGCCATATACAAAAAAGCCGGTCGACAACGCGCCCAGGATCAAATATTTCGCACCGGCTTCCAAGGAAGCGGCATTTCTCCGTGTAAACGCGACCAGCGTGTAGAATGAGATCGTGACCAGTTCGAGGGAGACAAAGATCAGGATAAAATCGGTGGCTGAAGCCATCCACATCATACCGGCGCAAGTAAGTATCGGTATCGAGTAGAATTCACCCAGACCAGCCTGAGGCGATATCCCGTGAACAAATGCGCGAAGTATGTCGGCGTAGTCCAGCGACATCACCAGGATGATGATTGTGGTCAACACTACGAATTTTTTAAAGAAGACAGCAGCCGCATCCTGGGTGTAACCAGCTACTCCGCTGTGGCTGGAAACGTTACCAAACTGCAACAGCAAGAATACCACAACCAACCCAATGATGCCCAACCAAGCAACCAGATTACGATTTTGCTTCTCGGCGAATGACTCAAATAGAAGCAGGAACAATCCCAAACCAAGAACCAACAGCTCTAGAATGATGGGCGACATAAGGTTATTTGAGAAAGAGGCGAAATCCCGGTTCGACGGCCTGAAGGATCACCTGGGGAGCAAACCCAAAAAACAGCAGCACCGCGACCAACAGCACTACTGGCCAGCCCACCGACCAGCTGACGTCTCGTACGTTGCTCCAACGCTCGGAACGCTCACCGAAGAACACTCCTCGATAAGCCCGGAGCATGTAAACCGCCGAGATGACCAAGCCCCATAAACCGCAAACCGCCGCCCACTGATAACCGTTGAATCCGGCGCCAGGCGTCGCAGTCTTAAAGGCGCCGAAAAAGACCAGGAGCTCGGAAGCAAAGTTAGCGAAGCCGGGCAATCCGATCGAGGCAAAGGTAGCGAGGCCAAAAAGAAAACTCAGTAACGGCATCGACTTGGCCAGACCGCCCAGGTCGCGGTAGTCCAATGTTCCAGTTTGTTTCCGCAGCTCACCGCTAATGGCGAATAGCGCGGCGATCGACAATCCATGAGCCAGCATTAGCAGGGCGGCGCCATCAACTCCGATCAGATTTGCGCTCACCACCCCAAGAAAGATGTAACCCATATGCATCACGCTGGAGTAGCCCAGGGTAAGGTCGAGTTGCTTCTGCGCGATCGCTGCCAGACCAACGAAAATAATGTTCCCAACCAACAAGAGTAGAATCAACCAGCTCCAATGCCTGGCTGCTTCCGGCATCAGCGGGAGTGCGACCTGCAATAATCCATATAGCCCAAACTTTTTAATTACTCCGGCATGAAGCATCGATACCGGAACCGGGGCCGAAGCATATGCTTGCGGTGCCCAGGTATGGAATGGGAAGAGGGAAATCAGCGTGCCAAATCCAATGAGCAAGAGCAGGAATATCGAATTCGCTCCCGATCCAGCGAAAACACCCGAAGCGGCCATGGCCTGTAATCGAGGAATGTCGAAGGTGCGCTGTTGGTCGGGAACCTGGAGGTAGAGGCCGATTAGCCCGATCAGCAGGATAATACTACCGATCGAGAGATAGATAGTAATTTTCCAAGCGGCTGTCTGGCGATTGCCCGTTCCCCAAATGCCGATCATCAAGAACGTCGGAATCAGCGCGAGCTCGTGAAATGCGTAGAAAAAGAATAGGTCAAGCGATGCAAAAGCGCCGGCGGCGGCCGCCGCAATAAACATGATGCACGCCATGTAACGGTGTGAGTAATCCTCGACTGTCGGTGCTACCCAGGTTGCGGCGAGGCCGACCAGCGCCGTAAGCAAGAGCATGGTAGCATTTAAGCCATTGACGCCGACGATAAATTTCAGGTCCCAAGAGGCCATCAAGGGAAGTCCCGAAACAAATTGATAGCCACCGATGTGGTGATCATAACCGAGAAAGACGATCAGCGCCGAGACCAAGGCCACCACGGCGCCAGTGATTGCAGTCCTTCGGGCCGGTAGTCCGGCCAAAATGGCCAGCCCAGCGACCAATGGCGCGAGATAAGTGAGGTGAACCAGCAGCGTAATCATGATGCGAACAGGATGAGATAGAGCAGCAGGACTACTCCAAAACCGAAAAGGAATGCATACGCTTGGAGATTGCCGATTTGCAGAAATCGAAGGGCAAACCCGCAACTCCAGGTGACGCCGCCGAGCCCGCGAACAATGCCGCCGTCAATAACCCAGCGATCGACAAAGCCGGCGATTTGCGCAAGCAAATCCTGGGTCCATTTGACCAGCTTTGCGTAGAATTGATCGATATAAAAACGGTTCGAAAAGAGCGGAATCAAGATCGAATCCTTCGATTTCTCCCGGTAGAGACTGAATCCGAGAAAGCCGCCGGCCAAAAAAACCGCTAGCGAGACTATGATCGCCAAGACCGGTACGCCTTCGCGTTCCGGCACTTGAAGGAAGAAAGTGGACAGCGCGGGAAAACCGATAATCGCAGCCGGGATTGCTAGAAGTACAAGCGGGACGGTCATTACCGGCGGCGACTCTTTGGCGTGACTGGCGGTATCGGATCGATGCGCGCCAAGGAAAGCGACCACGAGCAGCCGGGCCATGTAGAATGCCGTGAAGAACGACGCCAACTCGATTACCAAAGCGGCCGCGAGATTGTGGTCGAACGCAGAAGCAACAATGCCATCTTTGCTCCAGAATCCCGCGAAGGGAGGACAACCGGCTAGCGCCAGAGCGCCGATCAAAAACGTCCAGAACGTGGTCGGCATGTTGCGCTGCAGTCCGCCCATATGCCAGATGTTCTGTTCATGATGCAGGCTGATAATCACCGAGCCTGCCCCCAAGAAAAGAAGAGCCTTGAAGAAAGCGTGGGTGAACAGATGCAAGAGCGCTGCCTCGGGCACTCCCAAACCCAGGGCCGCAACCATCAGGCCGAGTTGCGATAGCGTCGAGTACGCCAGGATGCGTTTGATATCATCTTGTTGCGTGGCCATCAGAGCCGCCAGTAGTGAGGTGATCAAACCGATCCAAAGGACCACGCTCAGGGCCACCAGCGCCGGTTCAAAAAGGAAAAACACCCGGGCCAGCATGAACACGCCGGCTGCGACCATCGTTGCGGCGTGGATCAGTGCCGAGACCGGCGTTGGACCTTCCATCGCGTCAGGCAACCAGACGTGGAGTGGAAATTGAGCGGATTTGCCGACTGCGCCACAAAAGATAAAAATAGCCGCCACATTGAGGTAAAGCGGGCTAAGACCCAGCGTAGACCATTTAGGTCCCAACTCATCGAACATCACCGTGCCCGACGCCGACCAAACCATTAGGATTCCGATCATGAATCCGAAGTCACCAATGCGGTTGACGATAAATGCTTTGTTGCCAGCATCGGCTGCGCTGGCCCGGGTAAACCAATGGCTAATTAAGATATAAGAGCTGACACCGACCAACTCCCAAAAGATGAACATCATGATGAAGTTGTTGGCCAACACGATGCCGAGCATCGAAAACATGAATAGCGACAGGGCCGCAAAATATCGCGAACGTCCTCGCTCATCTTTCATGTAACCGATCGAATAAATGTGGATCAGCAATCCGACGCCGGTCACTACCAGAAGCATCATCTTGCTGAACTCATCGATCTGGTAACCAAGCCGGACCTGGAAGATGCCGAGATCGATCCAATCTATGCTGGCATTTTGTTGCGGTCCGGCAAACACGGTGAGGCTGGCAAGGAACGAGATTGCCACCGCCGCCACCGAAAGGTAGGAGCTAGCCTTTCGGAACGGCTGCGTGATCAACGTGATGACTGCGGCCGCAATCAGCGGCGAAAAAAGAATGATCCAGGGCGCCGAGTTGTTCATTTCATCAGAATTTCAAAGAGTTGAGATCCTCGACGTGCATCGTCTGTCGAGCTCGATAGAGCGCCACAATGATTGCGAGCCCGACGGCGACTTCCGCCGCCGCGACCGTGATGATGAAGAACACCAACATCTGTGCGTTGTAATCCGGCAACCCATTCTGAACATTGAACCGGGAAAACCCGATCAAGGAGAGGTTGGCGGCGTTGAGCATCAGTTCCAGCGCCATGAAAATAGCGATCAGATTGCGTCGCAGCAGAACGCCGGCAAAGCCAATGGCGAAGAGTAAACCGCTGACAATCAAATAGTCGTTCAACGTGACCATGCCTATTTCAACTCTCGTTTGCTCAGGACGACGACACCGATCGATGCAACCACGATCAACGTTCCGATGATCTGGAGCTGCAACTTATACTGCTGGAAAAGTGTCAGCCCGATATACCAGACGTCGGCCTGCTGCCCGTGCTGGATGGCGGGAAGTGTGGCCGAACCACCCTCGAAGCCATAACTAACGTCAAAGAGGACCTTAACAAACAAGGCGATGACGACGAGGCCGCCAAGAAAGGCAGGTAAATTCAGCCTGCGACGTTCCTCCGCTTTCAGATCCAGCAACATGATGATGAAAAGGAAAAGAACAATCACGGCGCCGGCGTACACCAGGATCTGAATTACTCCAATAAAGAAGGCATCGAGCGATACGTACAGAGACGCGAGCGCAAGGAAACAAACAACTAAGCTGAGCGCGCTGGTTACCAGATTGCGGCAGATGATCACCATCAAGCCGAAAACCAACATGATCGCCGAGAAGGTCCAGAATAGTGGGGGGGCCATAAGGTCACTTCTTCTCGTTCCATTTGTTGACCAGCCCGGTCATGACGCCGCCAAGCTCATACAGGCGCTTTTTGTCATGCACCATTTCCGCGCGGCTCAGCCCGGTGATTGCATAATCCTTCCGCAAGAAGATGGCCTGCTCGGGACAGACTTCTTCGCAAAGCCCGCAATAGATGCAACGAATCATATCGATTTCGAACGCTTCCGGATATTTCTCGACCTTTCTCCATCGGTCCTTCTCCGGTATTTCTCCCGGCTTGATGGTGATCGCTCGGGGCGGACAGATAAATTCGCAGAGCTGACAGGCAACACATCGTTCCCGACCGTAGTCGTCCTTCACCAAAGTCGGCGCACCGCGGTAGTGAGGCGGGAGATGCGTATCCCATTTTTCATCGGGATATTGCATCGTCACTTTCTTCTTACCCGACAGAATACCGAAGAAGTGTTTGATGGTGATGCCGAGACCCGCAATCAGAGCCGGTACATAAGCCTTTTCGGCCAGAGTCAATTTTGGACGCGGAATGGTGTAAGCCATAAGGTCTTTTACTTGGGCATTATTGCGAGAATGATGGCCACCAGCAGGATATTGACGAGCGCTATCTCAAAGAAAAAATACCAGCCGAGACGCATCAGCTGATCGAAGCGGAAGCGGGGTAAGGTCCAACGGACCCAAATAAAGAAAAATAAGAGGATTGTGACTTTAAGGAAAAAAGCGGTGATGTGGACCAGTCCCAGCAGAACGCCAAGCCAAAAAGGAAGTTGCTCGGGCGCTGTCGGCAGGAAAGGAACGTGCCAGGCGCCGAAGAACAGTGTTATGATAACCGCCGAACCTGCGATCATGGCGGCGTATTCGCCCAAAAAGAACAGAGCGAATTTCATCGACGAGTACTCGGTGTGATAACCGCCGACCAGTTCGGTCTCGGCCTCCGGTAAATCAAAGGGAAGACGATTGGTTTCGGCGAACATCGAAACCATGAAAACGATAAAAGAAAGGAAAAGCGGAATCCAAAGCAGAAATTTCCAGATGCTGATGGAACCGAACAATTCCGGGAAATTGATGCCGGTCAGAGAGATGCCTTTCAGCCAGATCGGGGAGATCAACCAGCCATTTTGAATCTGGTAATTGACTATCGCCGGCAAGTTAAGTGTTCCGCAAATGAGGAAGATCGGAATGACTGACAAGCCGAGCGAAAGCTCGTACGAAATCATCTGGGAGCTCGAACGGATGCCCCCGAGAAATGGGTACTTGGAGTTCGACGACCAACCAGCCAAAACGATTCCGTAAACCCCAAGCGATGAAACAGCGAATACCCAGAGTACGCCAACGTCGACATTCGCCACCACCATCGGCTGGCCAAACCACGTGCTGCCAAAAGGAACTACCGCCAGCGCCATGATCGACGGCGCCATCGCGCAGGCCGGCGCCAGCCAGTAATAAAATTTGTTTACGTGGGCCGGCGTGAAATCCTCTTTCAAGAGCAATTTCACCGCGTCAGCGATCGGCTGGATGAGACCGGACGGACCAACTCGATTTGGACCCACCCGATCCTGAATCAGGGCGCTCACTCGACGCTCGGCGTACACCGTGTACGAGACCATCGGCAGAATGACCGCAAACAACAGTCCCAGCGTTTTGATTAACGAGATGGCGATACCAATGAGAAGATCGCTCATACGTGGATGTTTTCCGGTGTGCCCGTTTGGACATCCTTGTCTTCCAGCTGAATCCCAAGATCTCCGATCTTGCTTAAGCTGAGGCCGTGCAGCTGCGGGATTCCCTCGGCCATCTGCTTGAAGACATCCTCAATCAGATAAACACCATTGGACCCGGTGAGCTTCTGGAGAAGATCTCGTAAGATCTCCCAATCGTCGCGCGCTTCTCCTGGACCGTGAACCGCTCGGTTCAAGCGTTGCAGTCGGCCTTTGATATTGACCATCGAACCGCGCTTTTCGGCAAACGAGTAGCCCGGTAGTAGTGTCGTCGCGTAAGCGCTCGTCCGGTTTGGAAGAATATCGAGCAGAATAAATGCCTCGAGTTTTTCCAGATCGTCCGTGGTCAGCCCTGCGTTCATGAGGTCTTCACTCAAGGCTAGAACCGCCTTAATACTGCCCGCTTGCACTCGCTGAAAAATTTCCGGTAGCAGCTTTCCCGGTTCTTCTTGAGCCACCCCCAAAAGATGAGCTCCGATCAGATTCGGATTGCGGACGCTGCTGAGAAGTATGTCGTCACTTTCCCCAACATGCGGAACGATATCGTGATATTTGATGTCGAGAGCCTCGATCAGCTTTTTGGTTAGCCAGAGTTCTTCATTGCTCATTTTGCCGGACGCAATCAAGGCAATTTCGTCTCCCTTGAATCGACGGAGGTCGTCGATCGCGCGAGCGATCGCGCTGGTCCAGCTGGCATCTTCCTGTCCCGAGCCAAGCCGAACGCGTGGTTTGGTTAGTCGTTCCGGTGAATTGACGTAGTGGAAGTTGAGCCGGCCGTAATCACACATCCAGACAGAGTTTACGCTGTCGTTTTCGCGCGGCGTCTGGCGA
>DASTDH010000201.1:0-4302 GCA_035710445.1 Chthoniobacterales bacterium | reverse complement strand
AATCACGTTGCCATTCGAGCATGACCTGCATTGAGGTGACCGGCTTTGCGCCGGCTTGAATGACGCGCTTCATCGCGTTGTCGTGAGCAAGCTGGCTCACGTCTCCGCAGCAATCTTCCACGACAAAGACTTCATAGCCGTCATGAATCGCCTGCACCGCGGGAAACGCAACACATACTTCTGTCCAAAGCCCGGCCAGAACGATCTTTTTGCGGCCGGTTTTCTCGATTGCCGCGACGAAGTTTTTGTCATCCCAGGAGTTCATGGAGGATCGCTCGATCGGCTCCTGACCGGGAAATACCGCACGGAGCTGCGGCCACATGTTTCCACTGAAAGACTTCGTCTCTACCGTGCTTAAGACAACCGGCACATCGAAGACCTTTGCGGCTTTTCCGAAAGCCACAGTGTTGTTGATAATGGACTGCCGATCGAAGTTGCTCACGCCAAACAGCATCTGTGGCTGATGGTCGATCAGTGCCACGACGCTGTTGTCCGGGGTCAAGAGCCCCTTCTCACTCAGTTTTGGACGATTGCTGTTTGATGATTGTTGAGCCATGGGATTTCGGAATCTCCTTTTCAAATGTCGCCTTCGGGATTGGCGCTGTGACGGAATGCAACTGTGTGTCCAACCCCGGGCATTTGCGTCGGAATCGGCGATCCGCCTTGTTTTCAACGAGAAGGGAGAAGGCAAGTTGAGACTTCGGGAATTTCTCTCTATATAGCGCCAAAGGGTTGACGGTAAGGTCGAAATGGTGACTGAGTTTCGGGAATCTGTGCAGAAGCGCGGGTTGAGCTGGTCGATGCCAATTCGAGCTGGCGCAATTAAGCAATGAGAGTCGGAGCGGGTCTTCCGGTTAGAACGGAGTCGATATTGTCCAGGGCCAGCATCCCCATCGCTACGCGAGTTTCAACGGTTGCACTGCCGATATGCGGCAATAGAAAGGTGTTCTTCAACTCCCGATAGCCGGGATGGAGTCGCGGTTCTCCTTCGAATACGTCCAGTCCGGCGGCAGCCACTTGTCCGCTTCTCAGCGCGGCAATCAAGTCTTCGTCTAGCACCAGCCCGCCCCGAGCGGTGTTCACGATCACGGCGCCCGGCGGGAGCAGGTCGATTGACTTAGCATTCAGGAAGTGGCGAGTCTCCGGAGTTTCGGGTGCATGCAGGCTAAGAAACTGACTAACCCGGAGCAGTTCACGCGGGTCCTCATGATAGATCGCGTCTCCTTCAAGGCTGGGGGGCAGCTTCGAGCGATTGCTGTAGTGAATTTTCATACCGAAGCCCCTCGCGCGACGCGCCACCGCTTGCCCGACACGGCCCATTCCAAAAATGCCCAAGACTTTGCCGCCTACCTGCCAGCCCAACAACATGTTCGGGCTCAGAGGCCGCCAAGTTCCTGTTCGGACAAGTTCTTGTGCCTCGTAGGCGCGGCGTGAAGCGCCCAAGAGAAGCAGCATGGCGATGTCCGCCGTCGCATCGCTATTGACACCTGGTGTATACGCGACCGCGATTTTCCTCTTGACCGCCCCTTGCAGGTCAATGTGCTCAAAGCCCACGGAATATGTGGCGATGACTCTCACGGTTGGCGAAACTCTCTCGAAGAAGACGGAATCCAAACGGTCGAGAGGAGTAACGAATATGGCGTCAGCCCCCTCGGCCTCTGCCAGCAATTGCTCTCGGGTTAAAGGAACGGTATTCGGATTGCGCCTTGGGTTGTAGGTTCGGTCGATTCGGTCTTCAATTTGCTTCGCAAATTGGCTCGCAACAACCAAAATTGGTTTCTTCAGTTTGGTATCTCCGATTTAGCGTCTTCCGGCACTCGTAATCCGGCCTCCTAGCCTACGGCGCGCGCTTCGTGAGTCCAGAATCGTTCGCGAAGAAGCCTTTTGAGGATCTTCCCGGAACCGCTCTTCGGTAGTTCGGTATCGGAAAACTCGACGCGGCGGGGAATCTTGTAATTTGCCAGGAATTGCCGGCAATGGGTAGTGAGTTCATTCGCGCTCAAAGCCGTTCCGGGCTTCAGGACGACGCAAGCCATCACGAGTTCGCCCCATTGAGGGTCAGGAATTCCGAAAACCGAAACTTCGCGAACTGCGGGATGTTTGTAGATGACCGCTTCGACCTCGCCGGAATAAACATTTTCGCCACCTGTGACAATCATGTCTTTCAGGCGGTCGAGAATGTAGAAAAAGCCATCCGAATCCTGATAGCCGAGGTCTCCCGTGCGAAACATTCCGTTTCGAAACGCGAGAGCAGTGTCTTGCGGATCGTTCCAGTAGCCATGCATGACGTTGGCTCCCCGTGCGACCAATTCCCCGTGCTGCCCGACTTCCACTTCTTTTCCCGATTCGTCCTCGACACGCAGATCGATTCCTGGACAGGGCCGTCCACAAGATAGGAGCTTCCCTTCCACATGCTCCTGATCTTCGAGCCCCGTGAGAAAGCCGGTCTCGCTGAGTCCATAGCACTGGAGAAGTTTCACGTTCGGCAGAAGCTTTCTGGTGCGGCGAACAAGTTCCGGCGCCATTGGAGAACCACCATAAGCCAGAACCTCGAGACTGCTCAAGTCATACGGCTTTGCATCGGGCATCTGCGTCAGCAGGTTCAGCATCGTCGGCACGAGCACTGTGTGCGTCACGCGTTCGCGCTGAACCAACTCACAGAACCCTTGCGGGCTGAACTTTGGAATCGTGACCTGGCGCACACCGAAGGCGGGCGCCGCGAACAAGGCGGGAAAATCAGCAATGTGAAAAATCGGCGCCGCATGCAGATAGACACCGCCTTCGCGGTATCCCATCCAATAGCTGAGGTGATCGACGTTCGCGAGGACGTTGGCGTGAGTCACCATGACGCCTTTCGGCCGGCCGGTGGTGCCGCTCGTATAGATGAGAGCCAGAATCGCTTCCGGGTCATAAACAGGATCTGGGCAGGAGTCGTACGCAACGTTCAGTGGATCTTCATCGAGCACGATTTGCCACGGAAGGTGCACGGTAGGTCGCGGCAGCGAAGAGTGCCGCACCAGCCCTTGCGGTTTTGCATCAAGCAAAACTTGGTCGATTTCGGCCGCGGACAACCGCGCGTTTATCGGGACTGCGGTAACGCCGAGCCAACTGCAGGCGTAGACCAACTCGATGTACTCAGAAGAATTCGGTAACAGAAGCGCGAGTCGGTCACCCGCCGCAAAGCCTTTCGCGACGAGCGCAGCGGCAATGTTCCTGGTGCGCTCGTGAAGCGTCTTGAAAGAAACAGCTGCACCGTCAACCACGAGCGCTGTGCGTTGCCCGTAATAGCGCGATGCCCGGCCGAGCGAATGAAAGTAGATCATTGTCTGCTGCCCAGTGAAGGAGCGCCTGGAGTCACCAGCATCAACCAGGGCACCTCACTGCATGGAAGTTAGTCGCCGTGACCTCCGGCGATTGCGGCTTGCGCTTGCTCATCACCCTTTGCCCGAGTAGCGAGAAGTTCCAGCAGCATGCTGTCGCGTTCGCGTTCGAGTTCCTGGATCGAGCGGCCATTGGCCTCCTTGGTCACACCCTCGATGATGGTTTGCTTCACGTTGAGGCTGAACTCCGTGATCGTCCCAAGATCCTTCCACCATGTGGCCAATGGCCCGGTGAACTGCTCCATGAAATGCTGAATTCCGCCTGGACCGCCGCCGAGATGGAACAGGAGATTTGGACCCATCAATCCCCAACGCAGCCCAGGTCCCCAGCACACTGCAACATCCGAATCGGCGACATCCAATACACCCTGCTCGATGAGGTAGACGACCTCACGGTAAAGCGCTGCCTGAAGGCGGTTGGCAACGTGGCCGACGACCTCTTTGCGGACATGAATCGGTTTCTTGCCGATCGATTCGTAAAAGGAGATTGCACGTTGGACAGTTTCCGGCGATGTTTTTTCGCCTGCTACTACTTCAACGAGCGGCACCACGTGAGGAGGATTGAAAGGATGGCCGATGACGCAACGTTCGGGATGTTTGCAAGCAGACTGCATGGTGCTCATGGTTAGTCCGGATGAACTCGAAGCGATAATTGCATCCGGCCGAGTCGCCGCATCCATGTCTGCGAAGAGCTTAATCTTGAAATCCTTTCGTTCGGGTCCGTTCTCCTGCACAAGGTCGGCATCCGCGAGCGCTGCCTTCAGGTCCGTTGTGAACTTAAGGTGATCGCGCGATGCATTGGGCGAGAGTCCGATCACCGTGAGATCCTTCCACGCCGCATCAATGTATTTCCGCAGGTTGGCTTCCGCATTTGGTGCAGGGTCCGTCGCGGTGACATTGAGTCCGCGGGCAAGGTACAGTG
>DASTDH010000200.1:0-3380 GCA_035710445.1 Chthoniobacterales bacterium | reverse complement strand
AAAAAAGGTTAGGTCTATCCAGCTTCCAGAATTTAGTGGTCAACGCTACCGTATCCCAAATCTTACTCAGTTCGTCCAGGGTTCGGGCCTGATTGAAAGTTGGTGATGCAAGGTGTAAAGAGTATCTTCGATCGCCATCTGGACGCGAGCGCGGGCTGATTTTTCTTCCGCCAGTCTAATCCGAGCAGCGAGTGGATGCGTGACAGCAGTTGGCGAGCAACTTTCTTTACCTCTTCACGTTCCTCCGCTGACAACTCCGGCGCTGCTCGAGTAAGGATGTCGAAGACCGCAAGCTCTTCCTCGCTCAGGTTTTCGCGCACGTGACGCTCTTCCTCGTCGCTAAGCGCCTTGGTTAGTTCAATCAGTCTCCGGTAAACCTCTTCGATATTCCTGCTGCCGGCGTTGTATTCGTCAATGAGTCGCTGAAATTTATCGAGAAAATCGGTACGGGTCTCGTTCAGACGAATCACCCTATCTAGCTGCCTTTGGACTGCCTCCCGGAGCCGTTCGAGTTCAATGTTTTGTTTCCCGGATTTTTGGAAGCGCTCTGTAAGTTCTTGAAAATTTATTTTAGACAGATCCAGAACGTGATTGACCTGAGCCCGAAAAACTGGACGTAGCAAAAGTAGAGTTCTGCGCGAAGCGTTCCAGTCCGATCAGTTCAAGCATTTCCATGCTGGACTAAACGCTTGCAGGCACATCACTAAAGAGCGAATCGCGGCAATCAAGGACTGGTATGGAATCAATTCTCCATATACAGGGTCAGTGCTCGAAGGCGAGTTCATGGATTATGGGGCCGGAGTTCCCCATATCATCGAGCACGGAGAACTGGAGGCGTGGCGCAACAAAACCATTGGCGTCCTACACGGGCGCAACCTTGTTATTGCGTGCGATTGGGCCAGGGGCGGCGATGACAATGTTATTTTGGTAAGAGATGGCAACGCAATAACCGATATTTGTACTTGTAGGGAGAAGGACACGACCAAGGCTGCGGACTGGGCTGCGACCACGATCAGGGACCTCGGGTACGGCAGTAAGAACATGATGATCATTGGGGATGCGACCGGCGTTGGGGGGCCGATAAACGATCAGTTACGCCGCCGTGGAATTAAGATTGTTGACTTCAACTTCGGCGCTAAAAGCACTGACCCGCGATTCGAGAATGAGGGCAGCCGGATCTGGCACCTCGTTGCACAGATGATACGCGATTCTAAAATTGTACCGCCACCCTACCATCAACAGGATGTGAAGCGGCTTTTCGAGCAATTAGCTAATCGCCAAGAGAAAGTCGGGGAGAACGGCAAAATAGGAATGGAGTCGAAGAAGGACATGCAGGCGCGTGGCGTTTCAAGTCCTGATATAGCGGATGCTATGACAATGGCGTTTGGTCAGCCAGATGTTTTGGCGCATAGCTACTTGCCATATGACGACTCTGGCCGACAAGAGATCTCACGGCAACACGGCTGGGCGTATACGTCTGAACCGGATGACGAGTCCTATAAAGATCGGCGTACCTGGGGTTCTGGCGGACGCGGTGAAGACAGTGGCGGCCTCTCGGGATTCGGAGGAATGAATAGTGACTGGTGACATCAGCGCATTGCATGCGAAATCGCGAAATAGTCAGATGCAAACAATGCGGCACAAACTCGTGATCTTTGATCCAGAACAAAGAATAATTCGAAGCCGCTCGTAGTTATGGGCGCTGCTTCGAACGAAGACTCTCAATTTTCGCCCCAAACATCCGGGCGCTTTTTCTTTTAAGACACGGATCAGCCAAGACGATCTCGACAGAGCATCATAAACACCACAAAAGATGGTCATCCAGGCAGCACTTGGCGTATACCAGTGAATCTACATTTAGTGAGATGCTCAGGCTTAACCATGATGACCATTTAGTTCTCATGATCGCTGCTGAGACGACCCGTATCCGCCCGACTAATTCGCATCCGGCTGCGTTCATGATCCTCATCCTACCCTGGGGGATAATAACCGGCTATATCGGCGTCGCGGTCGCGTACTTTCTTGCGCAAGCTGGCGTAAGCACGGAGCAGATCGCTGGGCTGCTAGCGTTGGGCTTCATTCCCCAAACATGGAAATTCCTCTGGGCGCCGATCGTCGACACTACGTTAAACCAGAGAAAATGGTGCGTTCTGGCCGCTTGGGTATGTGGTGTTGGCACGTTAGCCGTTAGCGCGATCCCTCCCCAGGCCTCATCCTTTCTTCTGCTTACGGCGGTGATGCTGGTAACCTACGTAGCCGGGACATTCCTTTGCATGTCGGTCGAGAGCTTAATGGCGTACGCGACCCCACCCAGAGAGAAGGGCCGTGCGGGTGGCTGGCTGCAGACTGGAAACCTTGGAGGCGGGGGTGTCGGGGGAGGGGCTGGGGTCTGGATTGCCACGCATACAGATAAGATCGTGGCAGGCTCGCTACTCGGCAGCGCTTGTCTACTGTGCGCTTTAGCCCTGAGATTTGTCCACGAGCCACCAAGGGTGCGCTGCGAGGACCGGTTTATCCGTGAGCTCGCAAACGTGTTGAAGGACTTGTGGCAAGTCGCCCGGTCCCGCCTCGGTTTCCTCGCCCTTTTGATCTTCTTCCTACCTATCGGCACCGGCGCGGCCGGGGGGCTGTTTTCGGCGATCGCTAACGACTGGTACGCGTCGGCGGATACGGTTGCGCTGGTCAATGGAATTCTCGGCGGACTTGCCTCAGCCGTAGGTTGCATCGCCGGTGGATACCTGTTTGCGACCGAATCGACCGCAAGATGGCGTACGGCCTTTACGGACTGCTGCAGGCCTTTGCAGCGATTGCGATGGCGATTACACCACGAACCGCATCCATGTTTGTCGTGTTCACTTTGGCCTACAACTTGATTAACGGTCTGGCGTACGCTGGGTTCACCGCAGTGACTCTCGAAGCGATAGGGCTGGGTGCGGCTGCCACTAAATACACGGTCTTCGCCTCGCTCTCGAACGTTCCGATTGGCTACATGACGTTCATGGACGGGTGGGTCCAGACCCATTGGGGATCTGGCGCGATGCTGTGCGCCGAGGCCGCGATCTGTCTAACTAGCTTACTGGCATTTGTTCTCGTGGCGGCTACGACGACGAAACGTACGGCAACGAGCCCGGTGTAGTAGGTCTTGAAAGTGCCGACCTCGCGCACCAGTTCAGGGTATTACACGCAACGGGACACACCGGGGGCCACCGGAACCTTTTAATGCTCAGCGCGAGCGTTCTCGCCAGGGGATCTGGCCTAGCGCCAGGCCTGAGGAAGAGCTTTACCGAAGGTTCATGATAGCGGCGGATCAACAAACGCGCTCATATTTGATTTATGCGCGGTGAATAACCAGACGCGCACGAGAAGCCTATGAGCCATCT
>DASTDH010000199.1:0-3301 GCA_035710445.1 Chthoniobacterales bacterium | reverse complement strand
AACGGCAGCGCTCGGAGCGAAGCTGCTGGTGACTTATGGTTGGGGACTGTTTGTCGCGCTGCCGTTCGTGATGGGATTTGCTTCGGCGCTTATCTATGGACTCCATCAGCCGCGAAGCATAGGCGCGTGCATGGCGGTCGCGTCATTGTCCGTTGGGATTCTGGGTGTATCGCTGCTGGCGTTTGCGATTGAAGGGCTGATCTGTTTGATCATGGCCCTGCCGATCGCGGTTCCGCTGGCCTTGTTCGGAGGAGCATGCGGGTACGTCGTGCAGCGAAGGCGGTGGTCGCAAGCCGGCGCGCCGGCGTTCCTTTCTCTGGTGCTGGTGTTTGCTCCGGGTTTGCAATTGGGTGAGCATCTTTCTCCGCCGGCGAACCCGACGTTTGTGGTGCGGTCGGCTATAGACATTGCTGCGCCGCCGGAGAAAGTGTGGAAGCAGGTTGTGGCTTTTTCAGAAATCCCGCCTCCGACAGAATGGATTTTTCGTGCCGGGGTTGCATATCCGATCCGCGCGCAAATTTTCGGCCAGGGGCCGGGCGCGGAGCGGCACTGTGTGTTTTCAACCGGAGCCTTTGTCGAGCCGATCGAAGTTTGGGACGCACCGCACCGGCTAAAGTTCTCTGTCACGGCGAATCCGCCTTCGATGCAGGAGTGGAGTCCTTATGCACGCCTCGATACTGCGCATCTGCATGGATTCCTCGTCTCCAATGGTGGGCAGTTCTTGTTGACACCTCTGCCGAACGGTGGAACCCGACTGGAGGGGACGACCTGGTACCGGCATGGGCTGGCGCCGGCGAGTTACTGGCACGTGTGGTCGGACATGATCGTTCACAAAATTCACATGCGAGTGTTGAAACATATAAAAGAAGAGGCGGAGCAGATTGGGTGAGGCCATTGACCTGCGCGGTTGGGTAGCGGAATGATCGGAATTCCCGGCCTGTCGCAAAGATGGCGCCAAGTGTGGAGCAACCTCTAGCATCTGGAGAGGCAAGAATCAGACGAGTAAAAAGTGGGATAAAGATGCGGAGGTTTGGGCGCTTTCGCGGCAAGGCGCTCGCACAGACAGCCAACAGGCTTCGCCGCTCTCAACTTCGTGCGAGAGCAGGTATACCGCTCTTGAGCGATGCTCATTTGACACGCACGCCAGAGTTGAAGTACATTCTGCCAATTGCAGGCGGCTGAGGCCGCCGCAATTTTTCCCTAACAGGGTTTGTTCCCTCCGTTCGCACCACGTTTTTGAGGGTAGTGTTTCAACAAGGTCTAGCTTAAGCCGTAGCTCCAAAGGACTCGAATTTTAGCGGCAACCCCGGACCCTCTCCGGTAAACGCTCGCCTACCCGAGCAGAACCAAAGAGCGAGCTATCCCAATTCCCAACGTGAGGTGAACTATGCGCCCAACTCCGCAAATTGCCCGACCATTCCTCTTTCTGCTGACGTTAGTTCTGATCGCAGCTGCGATTGGCTCTCCACAAGCGGCTCAAGCCGAATCGACCATCTCCTGCCCAGCCGGAACTTACGACATGCTGGATTGGATGACAATGGATTCCGATCTTCGCTCGACTTATCACATGGAAGGAACTTCCAACCCCATATACACGCTCGTGGAACCGGGGAAGTTTTATTGGGTCAAGGGAGCAAATGGCTATCCGTGGGACATTCAGCTTTATGACAGCAAGTACATCTATTTGTGGATCACAGAGCTGTCCTACAGTGTGCCGCAAAGTTATAAGAAGTTCACCAACAATACGAACCTGCCACTGGCTCCCAGGTGTGCAACGGCGGGCACGAGCGCCGCGGGCTCAACCATCAAGGTGAGCAACACGAATTACGACATGCATACGAATTGCTCGAATACCTGCTCGGTCACTCTGGGTCTGCAGACTTCGATAAACCAAGTCTGGGGGCCGTACACCATGTCATTTGGCGGAAGCCTTCCCCCTAGTCTTCCAACGCTGGTGATCCGATACCAATACAACTGCAATAGTTCATTCGCGAGTTGCAAAGACAGAGAGGAGTATTACCTGACCCAGCGTTATGGACTGGTGCAGTGGGTCCACTACGTGCTCGCATCCAGCGGAAGTTATGTTCAAGTACAGAAAACGGTTTTGAACAAGCTGGTAGTGGGAGTTGTGACGCCATACTTCCCGTGCTTCTAAAGAACTTTTGGTGGTCTCGAGAAAAGCAGACTTACAGTTGGTTATGCTGCTTGCCCGCTCTTTACTGCTTCGGGCCCGTTGGTGCGGGCCCAGGTGTATTGAATGCGGTGAATCACGGTGATTGTGGAGAGGACGGCAATCACCCAGAGCACTGGCGCCATGCGGTTGAAGAGGGCGCCGATGATGACCAGCACGAGGCGTTCCGGGCGCTCCATGAATCCGACGCGACACGAACCGATAAGCGATTCGGCCCGGGCGCGGCTGTAGCTGACCATAATCGCGCTGACGATGACGTAAGCGGTCAGGACGATATAGAAAAAGCGGCCGCCGCGGGCGTAGAACACCAGAAGTCCGAAGAACTGCGACGCGTCGCTGTAGCGATCGACAACTGAATCGAAGAACGCGCCAAAGCGAGTCACGCGATTCTGCGCCCGCGCGACTTCGCCGTCCACAAGGTCGAAGAATCCGGAGCCAATGATGATCAGGCCGGCGTAGAAGAACATGCGCTGCTGGTTCTCAGCGGTTGCGTATCCGAAAAAGAAGGCGGCCCAGGCGTTCACGACGAGTCCCATAAACGTGAGCACATTGGGATTGATCCTGGTCAGAGCCAGCCAGCGGACAATGGTCCTCAGCAGAACTCCGCAGGCTCGGCCGAAAGCGCTAGTCCAAGTCATGTCTGTGTGGGGCGGACATTCCCTTCGACTCAGGGCAAGATTGTCCGACCAGAATCGTTGCTACTTAACTCTGCGGGCGAGGACGCCCGCAGCGCCATGATCAATCTTCGCTACGACTGCTTCTTATTTCGGCACTTCGTCGTGAATCGTGATCAAACTCAGAATTTCCAGCTCGCGCTTGCCGCTGGGAGTGACGACAACGGCAGTGTCACCGACTTTCTTATTCAGCAGTGCGCGGCCGATTGGCGACGTGGTTGAAATCTTCCCAGCCGCCACGTCCGACTCCTCGCTGGTGACGAGGTTGTACTCCAATTTTTCGTCTTTGTCGCCGTCGTAAACCTTGACGGTCGAGCCCAGGCCAACTTTATCTTTGGGGATGTTGTTCATGTTCACCATGGACAAGTCGGCGAGACGTTTGCCTAACTGGCGCACGCGGGCTTTGACGTATTCCTGGCGCTGCTTGGCCATGTGA
>DASTDH010000198.1:0-4686 GCA_035710445.1 Chthoniobacterales bacterium | reverse complement strand
AGAGGTGCTAGGCGTGACGCCCTTATCAATCAAGGTGCCGGTTTCAATGGCGCTTCGAAGTGAACGGATAAAACTGAATTGTGGTTCAGTGCGCATTTAATTTTCTCAGTTGGCGTTTGTGTTTGCGGATAGCTGCCAGATTGGCCGCAGTCGTTGAAAAGAGCGGTTTACCGCTTGAGGTTTGGGCATCAGGAGCAATCAGTCCAAGTGCCCGATATTTTGCGCCGGTAGCCGGATCGATAGATCGATCCGCAAATAATGGCAGTAAAAGCTCGATTTCAAAGCGAACGTTGGAACCGGTTTCGGAATTTTTTCGGAAATCCCCACTACTAAATAATAGTCCGCATCGCAGAAATTATTTTCGGACTGGACCGATTTTTCTACCCCACCGGACCAAAACACCCGACTTTCCGCCGGGGGCTCGCGCCGGATCGATCCGGGAAAAAAGCTTCCTGCAAGGCCGCGAGGATCGAATTTCTAGTGGGTGTCCGCTATCATGCCCTACCCCGACGATTAGCCATGATTATGGCAAAGGCTCACCCTAGTGAGCAAACAGTCAGGCAAACTCTGTGAGCGCAGGTTTGCGCCTTTTCCGCTGAGTCAGCATCATTGTGCATTGCGTTAGACTGCGTGGAAGGGTTGTTGACAGCGCGTTCGAGGTCGTCGAGACTGTGCGCTTTCGCACCGACTGGGTCGTGCAGCACCTGCAAGACTCAGTGAAATGAAAACTGTGAACGCATTCAAAAACCTAGCAATCGCAGCGCTGACAGCAAGCCTTCTCTCAACAGCCTACGCAGGCGAGATTATCCGGAGCAAGGCGGAAACCAAAGCGCAGCTCGTCACTTACTGGATGACCCACGATTCGCGCGGCCTTGAATGTGCGGATACAAGTGCCACCAGCTTGCACGATATCGGAGGCCGTAAGTACGCGACGTTTATGGTGCAAGCGCGCGAGAAACTGACCAAGTTTCCTCTGACGCTCGGCTTTGTGTACGATGTAGACGCGAAGATCATGTTCGCGCTATGGCCGAACCAGGTGGCTGAGTTCATCAAGACCGGCAATCAATCAATCCTCAAATCATCTCTGGGGAGTGAATCTGTCGACCTGGGCTGAACCCATGAGAAAGTCCAGCTCGGCGGTCTTTTGTCACGCGACACCCTGGCGGCCGCAGTGCTGTGTCCCGAAAAGTCCAGTTCCGCTTTCTTGATGCCCCGGAAATTCTCGATAAACAACCGCGACACGCGCATATTTCTCCCCGCGTTATCGCTGTGCCGAACCCTAAAACCCCCATCGCGCTAAGATGGCAACTTTGGGCGGCATCATTTTAACAGGCCTGCCATAGGAGAGAAAATCAAAACTCCTGAGCGAGTCTCAACGTTTTTCGTCAAGGTAACCCGGTTCAAAAGGACGCCGAGCTCTCGCTGAATGCTAATCTCGATTGCCCCCGGGGTCCGAGTCCGGCATAACCTTCCCTCGCCCGCCCAGTATTTGTCATCGACAAGGATACCGAATGACCGAATTCGACCTCAGCCCAAAATCCTAAAGTTCTAATTGCCCTTACTCATACCATGAGATGATGGCCAAGCATGGCTGGCGCGGCGCCGACCAGTGGAAAACCATTGCGAACGAAATTGCTCCGACTTTGGTGGGCGGAAGCCGAAAACACGGTGGCCCAGACCTCGTCCCCACTCGCGCAAAGAAGGCGTGGGCAAGCTTAGGCGTTGACGCTCTGATCCGCCGCTTCGGTTCAATCAAGGCTTTGTCCCGAGCTTCTTTTCAGCAATTGCGGCAATTCCTGCCGCAGCGTAAAGCTGAGGCGATAATGGCAGCTTTCTCCATGTCTGTGATCGCGGAGAGTGAGCACGCTCTTTCCAGTGTGTTCGATAACCCTGAATCCGTTTATAAAGCTTGTGCTGATATGAAGCTTTTCAACCAGGAAGTTGTTGCGTGTTGTCCTCCTCGATACTCGCCAGCGGTTGATCACAATGATCGATGTTACAAAGGGTGGACTTAGCGAATCCCTCGCGCATCCTCGTGAGATTTTTCGCCCGGTAATCTCGCTTTCAGCTCACTCTTT
This sequence comes from Chthoniobacterales bacterium, assembly GCA_035710445.1. Lineage (GTDB taxonomy): Bacteria > Verrucomicrobiota > Verrucomicrobiia > Chthoniobacterales > JAFAMB01 > DASTDH01. The sequence continues at coordinate 2,608 of DASTDH010000198.1, read as the reverse complement.
CATCTTGGTACACAACCATCCCTCACGGGACTCGAGCCCGAGCGAAGCGGATCTGCGCCTCACCCGAGGGATCAGCGAAGCTGCCCGGATTCTCCAAATCCAGATGCTGGATCACGGATCATCGGTCAGCCCATGAATGACCGGCAGGGATATTTCAGCTTCAAGGAAGCCGGCGCGATTGGCTAAAGGGCCATTCCGGCCGCGCGGCTCTGCTCGCGCCATTGAGCCCGCGCTTTTGTCTGCTGTTTCTTAAGTCGCAGTTCACGGATTCGCTCGTGACGTCGCTGCACGGCGGTTGTAAATCTCTTTGCAAGCCGGGCGGCGTGTGTTAGTGCTTCCTCGATTCTCTCCATAAACGTGACAATTCTTCGCGTTTCAAGGTCGCGAGCCGTCAGATCCTTGATAAGCGAGCGGTTAGCGACTCGCCGCAACACATTGATATTCTGCACAAACATCCGAGCACTGGCGCGGTGCCTGGTAAATGCGACGTGCAAATCTTCCCGATTGGCCATTGCCAGTAGTGAGCGGTTGTCTTCCACCCGGATCATTACCGCTTTGCTCGCGCGCCTTGGGCTTTGTAAGTCATTACCGCGTCCCCTTGACGGACCCGGCCATCATTGAGTTTCAATTCCAGCCTCGACTCAAAACGCATCTTCTCGCCCTCTATAGCAGCGATCGTCTGCCGCGAGCCGTTCTCGTAAACCTTCCCACCCACCTTGACCTTCCGCGTCAACAGCAACACCTGCAACATGGAAGAGCATTGAACGTGGTTGCGTTGGAGGCTGACGTTGCGTACAGCCCGGTCGAGCGCTGGGTAAGCCTTTAAGCTGGCAACTCCGAAATACCTTTCAGTTTGCGTTGAGCGGATGCAACCCGCAAGACATCGAAGCCATCAATTATCGTGGAAATTAAGGTCTCAAATAATTTCGAAAGTTACACACAAGAGTTAGCCTCCCCTAATTATTATGATACATAACCCCTTTTATGTATCGTAATACCGCTGTCCATTTTTGAGCCTTTCCGCTACCCTTTGGATCCGACGTCTGACCGCGCCTTACCTCACTCTTTCCGTGCGATTGGACTCACTCGTTTTCTTGAGGAAGGTGGCGCACTTGAGGGAGCACAAAACATCAACGCCCATGAATGGCAACTTTCGCCTGAGCTGCATTCTTATTGGCGTTCTCGTTTCCGGATGTGTTGACACCGTTAAGATTTCTTATCCGGCAGCATCAGAGATTCACCCGGAATTCGACAGAACGTACACGAGCTGGAACGGAGAACGCGTAGAAGTCAATTGGACACCCACTTTGCAGGCTGAGTCGGCCAAATATTTGGCGAAGTACGATCGAGTCCTGCTCGCAAACTCAGTCCGCGAGAAGGGTCTCCGGAATGAATATAAAATCGCCGGGAAGGGGACACCCCTGGTGGTCTACACGAAAAACCGCCATAGTACACCGAAAGAGCAACACTATCCGTCAGGCGGCATCGTGCTTGGAATAACTGCCGTCAAAGAAACTCGCCCAAGGCAAGTACCATTGCTCAAACTCTATGATTCGTTCGACCCGGCCGTTGTGCGATCCGCTGCCGGCGCGGATCCGATTGCAGCCAATTACACAGCTACCTTAGCGGTATTGTATTCACACGCCCGAAAAGTGGCCGGAAGCTCATTCGCATCGTTCATAAGACCTGACAATCCAAGGTTCGCCACCGGCATCTATTTGATTCATCCTTACGATCCCAATAAGATTCCCATACTATTCATTCATGGCCTGCTTGGTTCTCCGCTTTCGTGGCAAAACCTGACCAATGAACTGTGCTCGGACCCGAAAATTCTCGAGCACTATCAACCGTGGTTTTTCCTTTATCCGACCGGCCAACCAGTCTTAGAAAGCGCAGCGCAACTTCGCGAGGACCTGCAGACAACGCAACGCTTATTCGATCCACAAGGCAGCGCGATTGCCTCGCATCACATCGTGGTTGTCGCTCATAGCATGGGAGGACTGCTGGCGCATACTTTGGTGTCTGACTCACACGACGCTCTTTGGAATGTGTTCGCGACCAAGCCACTAAACAGCTTGACCCTGTCGGTTGAGGAAAAGGATCTAATCCTGCAATATTTCTTCTTTCGACACCAGGCTTCTATCGATCGGGTTATCTTTCTTTGCGTCCCTCATCGAGGCAGCTCGCTGGCAGGCGGCGTTGTGGGCAGCGTAGGTAACCGACTCATCCGACGTTCCAAAAACCCAGCCCGCGCGCTGAAAGAATTGGCCGCAGAATACCCCGGTATTTTGGACCCCTACTACGCTCGAGTGAATGCGCGCGGCGGCCCCACCAGTCTGTTTTCGATCGCCCCAAATCCTTTATTAAGCGGTCTTGCTGCCTTACCGATTAAGGTCCCGTTTCACAGCATCATCGGAAACCTCGGAGTAGACCTGGGACCCGACAGCTCAGATGGACTCGTCACTTATAGAAGCGCCCATTTGGAAGGAGCTGAATCAGAAAAGATCATTCCGGCAGGGCACTACCTAATGGCGAATCCAGAAACGGTCGCTGAGATCAAACGCATTTTGGAAGAGAATATCGCGCGAAGGGCTAGGCGATAGAATTG
>DASTDH010000197.1:0-6703 GCA_035710445.1 Chthoniobacterales bacterium | reverse complement strand
ATGATCCGGAAGAGAGCTTCAGTCTCGGTGCCGGTCAGTGCGGAGGTCGGTTCATCCATGATCAATATGCGAACATCCACCGCTTTTTCGGTGAAGGTCGCGACGATCTTGCTGTCCCAGATCGGATCGACAAACGCGGCGGCGGCGTTTGTGGCAGGCGCTCCGGTGCTTGCGCTGTTTTCGGGTTTGGCGCTCGGAAGAGGGCGGATTACGAAGGGAGGCTTCCAGACGAGCAAACCGAAGATGGCGATTAGAACCGGGAGAAGCGAAAGCCAGCGACGATGGGATCCGGTAGGGGGATGGGGTAAGGCGCGGGGATGAGCGGAGGGCACGTGTCGGGAGCCTCTGTATAAATATGCATAGACGGCTGTTTACTCTTTCCTCGGTATCATTGAGCGATTCCTTTGTCAAACTCAGCCCTAAAATTGGGTGACGAATTTCTTGACAAGCAGGGGCAAAGCGTGCGAGCGTTCACATAATTACACGTATATGCATAAACATGCATAGCCATGCGACCCTCCTCTTCCCTTCAACAACTCCTTCGCAAATCAATCCAATACCGAAAAACCGTTCTCTCGATCATTAAACTCGCCGGTGCCGGACATACCGGCGGCAGCCTTTCCAGTATCGATATACTCAATGTACTCTACAACCGGATCTTGCGTCTCAGCCCGGGCACGTTTCACGATGCGGACCGCGACCGGTTTGTGCAAAGCAAAGGACACTCGGTTGAGGCTCTTTATACGGTGTTGGCCGACCGCGGGTTTTTCCCGGAATCGGAATTACAGACGTTAAACCGGTACGGATCGCATTTCATCGGCCACCCAACCAGACACGTGAATGGTGTGGAGCAGAACACCGGTGCTTTAGGACACGGTATGTCGTTTGCCGTGGGATCGGCCCTGGCCGCGAAGATCGATCGACGGAACTATCGGGTGTTCAGCCTGGTCGGTGATGGCGAGCTGGCGGAAGGGTCGAATTGGGAGGCCGCGATGTGCGCCGGTCACTATTCCCTCGACAATTTGGTCGTGATTGTCGATCGCAACGGACTCCAGATTACGGGTCCAACTGAAGAAGTCGTCCGGCTTGAGCCGCTGCACTCAAAGTTCGAAGCATTCGGGTTTGCAGTACGGGAGTGCGATGGGAACAGCATTACTGAGCTGCTGGGCCATTTGGAATCGGTTCCGTTTGCGGTGGGCCAACCCAGTCTGTTGTTGGCAAGAACCCGAAAGGGATGCGGTATCAGTTTCATGGAGAACTCCGTTCGTTGGCATCACCGAGTGCCGAATGATCAGGAATTCGAGCAGGCTCTCCAGGAACTAGAGAAAGCGGAGGCGTCGATCGCGTAATGGAAGGAGGCTCTTCTAATCTTGATGTGTTCGCCGCGACGCTGCTGGAAGCAGCGAAGGCCGATCGAGATGTATTGGTAGTTACCAGCGACTCGCGCGGATCTGGCCGGCTGGCTCCATTTGCGGCCGCAGTGCCGGAGCAGATCGTTGAAGTGGGAATCGCCGAACAAAACCTGATCGGGATTTCTGCCGGTTTGGCTGCAGCCGGGAAAAAAGTGTTCGCGGTTTCTCCGGCCTGTTTTCTGACCGCACGGGCTCTGGAACAAATAAAGAATGACGTTTGCTATTCTGATCGGCCGGTCAAAGTGGTTGGAATCAGCGCCGGGGTCAGTTATGGCGCGCTTGGCAGTACTCACCATTCTCTCCACGATTTTGCGGTTCTCCGGGCGATTCATAACACGACGATTGTAGCGCCGGCGGATAACTTTGAGACTCGACATGCGGTTCAGGCGGCTTTGCGGTTCGACAAACCGATCTATTTGCGCTTCGGCAAGAAAGTGATGCCGCATTTGGCCCGTGCCGATGCTGGTTTCGAATTGGGGCGCGCTTCGCTGATTCGAGAGGGCGGCGATCTGGCCTTTTTGGCCTCTGGTGAAACGGTGGCGCCGGCGTTGGACGCGGCGAATTTGTTGGCCGCTGAAGGAATCGATTGCCGGGTTTTGAGCTTTCATACCATTAAACCGCTGGATGAAGCAGCGGTTCTGCAGGCGGCGGCTGAGACTGGCTGCCTGATTTCAGTGGAAGAGCATAGCGTGTCCGGGGGACTCGGAGAAGCGTGCGCTTCGCTCCTGTTACAGCGCGGGCGATCGGTGCGATTCAAGATTGTCGGATTTCCCGACGAGTACACGATGACCGGAAGTCAGATGGAACTCTTTCAGCACTATGGCATCTCGGGTTCCGGGTTAGCGGCAACCGCCCGCCGGCTTCGAACGAATCAATCCGAGTGATCAGCGGTTATGTTACCCCCTCAACTTGAGAACACTGCAGGTACCGGCTCGGCGTTAGCTCCGGCCAAAGCCAAGAACAAATTTGGTTGGGCCAATTGGGTCATAGGTGTGCAGGGACCGCTCTTCGGTCTGGTACTGCTCTGCATTATCTTCTCTTGTACCACCTCCGTCTTTTTGTCGGTCCGAAACGCGTTGAACATCCTCGACCAGGTGACCGTCTTGGGAATTCTTGCCATTGGGATGACTGCAGTCATTGTCATCGGCGGTATTGACCTCTCCGTCGGCTCGGTCTTGGCATTGGCGATGATGATAATCGGATGGCTCCGCGACACGTGGGGAGTGCCCATCCCGATTGGAATTGTCATCGCTTTGTTAGTCGGAACTGCCTGCGGGCTGGCCAACGGGTTGTTAGTAACTAAGGCCAAGCTGCCGGCGTTTATTGCGACACTTACAATGATGTCGGTTGGGCGCGGACTGGCCAACATCGTTACCGACGGTCGTCAAGTTGTTGGCTTTCCGGATTGGGTCACTGCGCTCGCCTCGGTTCGGAACTTCGGCTTCCTTTCTGTGACGGTCGGTTTGTTCATCGCCTTGGTCATTGTCAGCTGGATTTTTGTCAATCATCACGCGGTCGGTCGAAGCTTGTATGCGATTGGGGGTGGGGCCGAGGTGGCCCGACTTGCTGGGATTCACGTGCAGAGACTGACTCTCTGGGTCTACGCGCTCGCCGGCCTGTTATCCGGTCTTGCCGGGATCGCGATGGCGAGCCGCCTCGACTCATCGGAGCCAAGTGCCGGCCTTGGCTATGAGCTGGATACGATTGCGGCGGTGGTGATCGGCGGGGCCAGCCTGAGCGGGGGCGTTGGCGGGATTGCAGGCACGGTTGTCGGAGTCCTGATCATCGGCGTTCTCCATAATGGTCTGAATCTTTCCGGCGTTTCCCCTTTTGTGCAGCAGGTCATTATCGGCGTGGTGATCGCCTTAGCGGTCACCTTCGACACTCTCCGAAGAAAAGAGAACTGATTCTCGGTCGGCGGCATGGAGGCCGAGCAAACAATCAATCCGCAAAAAAACTAATCCCAAGAATTAAAATGATGAAACGAACGTTCCTCCGAAATACTGCGCTGGTCGCGAGCCTATCCTTCGTTGCGTCGCTGACTGGCGTCGCCCAACAGAAGGACGTTACCATTGGTTTAGCCGTTGCCAATCTGCAAGCCGATTTCTTCAATCAGATCAAACAGTCGGTTGAAGCCGAGGCCAAGGCCAAAGGTGTGACGGTGGTGACGGTCGACGCGAAAGGAGATTCGGCGACTCAGGTCAGCCAGGTCCAAGATCTGATCATCCGTGGCATCAAAGCGCTCATCTATATACCGGCCGGAGCCACTGCCGCCGGGGTGCCGGTGAAGGCGGCCAAGGCTGCGAATATTCCAGTAATGTGCGTCGATCGCACACCACCCGATGCTCCGGGCGACACTTTTATCGCAACCGACAGCGTATCGGCGGCGAAGGCTCTGGGAGAGTTTGTTGGCAAATTGACCGGCGGCGAAGGGAAAATCGGCATTCTCCAGGGACAACTGGGAACGACTCCGGACCAAGACCGAGATAAAGGATTCAATGATGCATTGAAGGATTTTCCGGGATTGGAAGTTGTCGCCAAACAGCCAAGTAAAGCCTGGATGCAGGATGAAGGGTTTGCGATTGGCCAGGACATGTTGCAACGGCATCCGGATATCACGGTGTTCTTTGGCCGGGCTGACGCGCTTGCTCTCGGGGCCGCTCGGTTAAAGTAAGCAATGTCGATCATAAAGTGATCGTCGTTGGTTTTGACGGCGACGTGGCCGGGCTGAAAGCCGTTCGCGATGGTACTCTGCAAGCAACCATGACGCAGCAGACGCAAGGTATGGGTAGACTGGCTTTGAACTCTGCGCTCGACGCTATCGGTGGAAAAAACTTGCCGAAGGAGCAATTGCAGGAAGCGGTGTTAACCACCAAGGACAACGTCGGACCGTATATCGACAAGCACCCCTGAGAGAGCGGCTACTAACGCGCAGTGTCGGACAATCCGGTGACTTCAAGCAGGGATAAATCAGCGCGACTTTTGGTTCGCGGTATTGGCAAGAGTTTTGCCGGTCACCGGGTTTTGTCCGACATCGATCTGGCGGTTTACCCGGGCGAGGTATTTGCGGTTGTCGGCGAAAACGGGGCGGGTAAGTCGACACTCTCCGCGATCATTGCCGGACTGATTCAGCCCGATTGGGGCGACATGATTTTTGAAGGCCGGCCTTATGCGCCGGCTTCTCCCGGGGCTGCCTTACATTCCGGTGTCGGCCTGATTCATCAGGAACTGCGTCTGCTGGCGGATCTCAGTATCGCCGAGAACATTTTCGTGGGTCACCTGCCGCGGAAGGGATTTTTCATCGATCGGGATGAGATGAATCGGAGAGCAGCCGAACAACTTCGCCGACTGGGCTTGGACCTTGCCCCAATCGACTTGTTCGGACGCTTCGAGTCGCAGCGCAGCAGTTGGTAGAAATCGCGAAGGCTCTCACCCGCAATGCCAAACTTCTGATTTTGGATGAGCCGACCGCGGCGCTGGGCGGGGAAGAGACCGAGCGACTCTTTAGTCAAATCGATCAGCTGCGCAAGCAGGGAGTTAGCTTTATCTACATCAGTCATCGGTTGGAGGAGATCGCGCGCATCGCTGATCGGGTCACGGTTTTGCGAGATGGCCGGTTAGCAGCCGAACATCCTACCGCCCAGGTTCCAGTCCATGTGTTGCTTGAGAATATGGTAGGTCGCAGCGTTGATCGAATCTTTCCCAAAATCGAGGCGCCAATTGGTCGGGAAGTTCTTCGAGTCGACGGATTAACCGGCCGACATGGTCAATTCACCAATGTTAGCTTTTCAGTTCGCGCCGGCGAGATTTTTGGGATTGCCGGGATTGTGGGTGCAGGACGAACCGAGCTGGTACGAGGAATTGCCGGGGTGGACTCGGTTGCCGCCGGCAGCGTCACAGTAGAGGGAAAACGACTTCGTCTGACCAACCCGAGTGAGGCGATCAAAGCTGGTTTGGTACTTGTGCCGGAGGACCGAAAGTCACAGGGACTTGTGCTTACTCATTCGGTGGCGAGCAATCTTGCGCTCGGTAATTTCGATCGGTTGATGAGGGGCGGTTGGATCGCTCCGGCCGAGGTTAGAAGTTTCGCGGCCAGCGGTATTCAAAAACTGGGAGTAAAGGGACAACCCGGACAACCGGTGCGCTCCCTATCCGGCGGAAATCAACAAAAGGTTGTGATTGCGCGCTGGATCTCGCGTACTCCGAAGTTTTTATTTTGGATGAGCCAACCCGGGGCATCGATATGGGAGCGCGGGCGGCGATCTATGAGACGATTGCCGGTCTGGCACAATCCGGAATGGCGGTGATAGTTGTCAGCTCTGATTTAGAAGAAGTAATCGGGCTGGCTCATCGGGTCTTGGTCCTGAGCCGCGGCCGGCAAAAGGGGATTCTCGACGCAGCCGAGGCGACCAATGTTGCGATTATGCATTTGGCGACGGGGTAGGCAGAAAATGTGGAATGCGGATTGCGGAATGAAGTTCCGAAATTGAATCATGAACTTATTTAGTTTGGACGGAAAGATTGCTTTCGTGACCGGGGCTGGCAGCGGTATCGGTCAGCGTATCGCGATCGGATTGGCCGAAGCTGGATCCGCGCTGGCGTGTTTTGATTTGCCTTCCAGCGAGGGACTGAAGACCACACTCGCGAAGATCCGGCAACTCAAGGGAACAGCGATTTCTGTAACCGGTGACGTTACTCAAGCAGATGATCTCGCGCAAGCGATTGGTATGGTTGAGCGAGATCTCGGTCCGGTCAGTCTGGCAGTGAATTGTGCCGGTATTGCCAACGCGGCGGCGGCCGAAGAAATGCCTTTGACGCAATGGCAGCGAATGTTAGACGTCAATCTCACCGGGGTCTTCCTTTCTTGTCAGGCGGAAGGGAAAGTAATGCTGCCTCGACGGGAAGGCTCGATTGTCAATATCGCGTCGATGTCCGGAAGCATTGTCAATCGGGGTATTCTACAAGTGCACTACAACAGCTCAAAGGCTGCGGTCGTGCACCTGACCAAGAGCTTGGCAATGGAATGGGCAAATCGAGGAGTTCGAGTGAATTCGATCAGCCCCGGGTACACTCTGACGCCGATGAATACTCGGCCCGAGGTCGCTAATCAGCGCAAACAGTTTGAGGCGGATACGCCGCTTGGACGAATGGCGACGGTGGATGAACTGGTTGGCCCGGCCGTGTTCTTGCTCAGCCGAGCCGCTTCCTTTTGCACCGGGGTCGATCTGATCGTGGACGGTGGATTCGTTTGCTGGTAATTCCGCATTCCGCAATCCGCATTCCGCATTTCC
>DASTDH010000196.1:0-4430 GCA_035710445.1 Chthoniobacterales bacterium | reverse complement strand
AACTAACTCATTAGTCGCGTGATCCTTGGCCAGAGCTCCGCGCAAAGCACAGACTGGACACGCGTCGTTGTCGGCCGAAATCACCGCGCCGCAAACCTGGCAGGTTCGTTTGGATTCGAGCTTCACGCCGCGCACGCTCCTTCCGGGGGAATGCGTCGCCCACCGAGTCTGTCACTCTGCTGAACGGCGTTACAGAGGCGCGACCCAATGAAAGTAGATAGGCGGCAGCAACCGAATTTGCGGAGACAGCCAAAAGCCGTTCGCAAACTGGCCACCAGCCTCCAAACAACTACTAAAATTGTGCTCCGTCGCGTGATCTTGAGTCGGCGGAAATCCTCAGCCGCCGAACTATCGTGTCGGTTCACTTGCGCTCCCGTACGGCAGGGGAGTCTACAGGGTTCGCTCGGAATTGGGAAGTAGACAATAGGAGGGGCGAAATGCGGCATGACGATTGCGGAATGCGGAACTGACGATCCGAAAGCCGAAATGGCGATCCCCTGAAACCTCAGGACGGGAAATCCTCTTTAGTCGGTGAAGGCTGAACAATCGGCCGGAAGGAAACATGAACTCGATCCCAAACCCAGCATCGCTCGCTCCGTCAGGAGCGGATTCCGATGCCGTCCTGTTTCCTTCTTCGGCAATCTCAGTCATCACGGAAGAAGAGGGCCGGACGCATCGTAACTGGTCCAGCTTCTTTGCCGCCCTTCGTGCCTTCGTATCTCGCTTGGTCGATGATTCCGCTTACCGAGGTGTCTGTTTGGGTCGCGAAATCTCTGTCATTTTTACCTCGAACGGTCCCCTGGTTTACCGACTCGAAATGAAGAACGATGTCCAAAATGAGCCGGCTCGTTCGTCGAGAGATAGAGTATGAACACGAACTGGACAGCACTCCGCAATCCCGCCTTCCGACGGTTGTGGATTGCCAGCGTGGTTTCCGGGACCTGCGTGGCAGCTCACGATCACGCAGCGACCTACGCCATGAATACGCTGGCTGCTTCGCCGTTTCTGATCTCGCTTATTTCGACGGTGGCATCGCTGCCTTTCCTCCTGTTCACACTCCCGGCCGGCGCTCTGGCCGATCAGGTCAATCGGAAGAAACTAGTTTGCTTAATCAATCTCTGGTTGGCCATTGCCGCCGCGGTTTTGGCCATTCTCGGTTGGCTGCAGCTTCTCAATTCTTACCTCATTCTGGCCGGCGTCTTTCTTCTCGGAATCGGGTTTGCATTTAACGCCCCAACCTGGACATCGATCGTACCGCAAGTGGTGTCGGACGCGGAACTTCCTTCGGCGGCGACTTTGAGTGGTTTACAATTCAACATCTCAGGAATTGTCGGTCCGGCACTTGGTGGTTTCTTGGTTCCGTTGATTGGAGCGCATATGGTGTTTATTGCTAACGCCGGTTGCTTTCTGCTGGTGATCCTTTCCGTTCTACAGTGGAAACAACCAAAGTCAGCATCGATGGCCCGACGAGAAAACCCGAGTCGATCATTGAGCACGGCCACCCGCTATCTTCGTTGCGCACCGGAGCTTCAGATTTTGCTGGTTCGCAATTTCCTGTTCGCACTGTTCATCTCCGCAATACCGGCGATCGTGCCGGTGGTCGGACTAAAAGAATTACATCTCGACTCGTCTAAGCTCGGTCTGTTGTTCACGAGTATGGGCGGTGGGTCTGTGATCGCAGCTCTGTTCATTGTTCCGTGGTTGAGAGCGCGCTTCTCGCCGAATACGATCACCTTATCGGCGAATTTGTTGGTTATCCTCGCTTACACTTTGATGGCATTAATCCGTCAGACCGAGCTGTTCTTGCTCGTCGCTGCGCTGGCTGGTGTCGGGTGGACGCTTTCCGCTTCCGAACTCTGGATAGCGGCGCAACGCGCCATGCCAGACTGGGTAAGAGGCCGGATGAACGCTCTCATCATGATGGTCTCTCAAGGAGCAATGGTTTTAGGTGGTTTGATCTGGGGCGCCGCCGCCGCAATCAGCGGCCCTGCTTCTTCCCTGTTCGGCGCAGCCGCGCTGTTCCTGATTAGTTCGCTTCTCAGCACGAAGCTATCGATCAACTTTGCCAGAAACATTCGCGAGCGGGTTGCAAACTGTCCATCGATGAAAGTGAAATCTCCGGAGTCGGGGACCGCACCACTTACCACTGGTTTGTTGGTGACCTGACAAGGCAGAACCTTTATCCGAACAGGTATTTCAACGCCTAAAACTGTGAGGGATCGCGTCCCCACGATCCGCCAGCCCTCGTGAAGCGCGCAGATCCGATGTCGTCGTTGTTTGGCTGACAGAACAAACGGAAGAGGATTTTGGATAGAGGGGACAAAGGAAGCCAAGGCATCCAGCAAATCCTCCGGACTGCAAGTTTCTCGGGTTGCCGGTTACATCGGCTATCGGCTATTCGCGAAGCGCTCGCTCCAGCTCTATCTCATCCCGAATTGGGATGCCGTATTCGCCGATAGCGGGAATCGATGGTTTGACCCGACGCGATTCGTCGACTGCGCCCGGACACACCGCGATGATTCGAAATCCTCGACGCTGATAAAATCGAAGTGCATCCAGGTTGTCGTTGGTCGTTGTTACCCGTACAAGGCTAACTCCTTCGGCTCGCAGTTTGGAAATAAGGCCTTCGATGAGAGCGGTTCCGACACCGCGCTTCACGATAACGGCGTCCAAGGTAATCAGCTCGGCCACAATTCTCTCGCCGGTCTGTCGGAGCTGATAAGTTGCGAGGCCCCCTCTTTCACCAGCAACAAGCGCTGGTAGCAAGCACGCGTCAAAAGTTTCGCCGTGAACGACAACTCGTCCCCCACCCCATCGTTCATTCAGGATCTGTTCTATCCATGGTTGATCCTGTGGTTCTTTGTCTCGCACGTTCATTGTTCGGAATCTGTCGCGCTTACAGCGCTATCCTCTGGTGGGTCAGTTCCTGGGCCTGGCAGCCCAGGCTAAAATCTCATCCGCGCTTCGGCCTTGTCTTCGCCCTGTCGGCCCTTCGCCGCCTCGCCGTATCGCCAAATTCATGGGTCTATAACAGACCGCGCAGTCGCGACGCAGCCTCGTGCGAAGTTGGGCTCCAGCGGTCCGGGACGGACTGCCGACCGCCCTACGTGCTGCGCTTCGCGCCTTTTCAGCTGGTTGCTCCATTACGCCATTGCGGTACGGAACGATGGCGACTGAGTTTTCTGGCTGTGCTGAATCAATCGCTTCGGAAAAGGTTTTCGATTCCATCGCATCGTAAGGCGTCGGGGACAGTCGCCGCTACCAATGACTCCATTGCATCAGGCTCACAGATCCAGCCGTCCGCTATCGGCTATTGGATATCCGCGGAGCGCGGCGCTAAGTCGGCTAACAATTGGTCAAACCGAGGATCCTTCCGGAGCGGATCCCAGAGCGGATCGCACTTCAACAGGCCATAGTAGATTCCGCCTGGTGTTTTGGTTAGAGGCGCCAATGTTTCGAAAGCTAAATCAAGCCGGTCAGTCCAGGCGTACACCACAGCTAGATTGATTAGGAGACACGGGCCGTCCACTGCATCTTTGGAGGTCGGCAACATTTCGACGGCGCGTTTGGCTTGTTCAATAGCCGCTTCTTTGTCGCCAAGCAAAGCGTCTATGACGGCTAACTGACTAAGCAACTGGGCGTTTCCGGGTGACTTCAGCGCCTTCTGATTCAGTTGGTCGCGCGCCTTGGCGAACTCAGGGTGCGCATCAAGTTGTTCCCCTTGAAGCCGAGCCAATAAAATGGAATAACAACCGATCGGAACCGGAATACCTGCGTAGGCAAAGTATCCGTTATCTTCACCGTCCTTCATCTTTTCGACGGCTTCTTTTGCCTGCGCCCAATCACGATCGTACAGGTCAAAATTCAGTCGCAGAGATAGCACTTCCCTATCATTAGCCATCGAAGCTGGAAGGGCCGCGACGGCTGATCGGAGCGCAAGGCTATCGCCGGTCTTCATAAATGTTACATTAAATGCCTTTTGAACCTTGAGCATCGGCTGATCCGGCAGCAACTGGATCAAGTGATCGTAAACCCGCCCGGCTTGATCAAACTGGCGGGTGACATAAAACGTCGTCCCTAAATCTCCAATCGACGCCGAATTTCGCGGATCGTGCGCGATCGCTTCGTTGAACTCTCGGATTGCCTTCTCGAAGTTGCCTTGCCGCCGATCGATCAGAGCCTCCAGCAGAAACACCTCAGCGTTGTTAACCAAACTACGCCCGGCGATTGCCAGTTGTACCCGTGCCCCTTCGTAGTCGCGATACGCGTGGTAAAGGAGAAGAGCACGGGCCAGATGGACCTCCGGGAGATCGGGCTGTAAACGCATTGCCTGGTCGATTGCTGCATCTGCCAGGGCGCGTCGTTCCGGGGTTGGATCGTGCAAGCGATAAAGACGGCTGTTAGCTTCCGCCAAAGCGCAGTAGGCAAGC
>DASTDH010000195.1:0-17460 GCA_035710445.1 Chthoniobacterales bacterium | reverse complement strand
TTGTCGAAGTTCTCTCGCGCTTTGCGGACCTGGTCGATATGCTCCTCCGCCCAAAGACAAAGCCCTTTCATCTGATTTACCAGAGAGGCTCCTAGTTGGGTGAGTGAATACTCCACCTTAGGCGGCACGCTGGCGTAAAGTTGCCGATTTACTAATCCGTCCCGTTCCAGGTCGCGCAAGGTCGAAGTCAGCATCTTTTGGCTGACGCCGTCGATGGCCCTGCGCAATTCAGCAAAGCGCATCGTACCGGTGGCGAGTTGTCCAATGACTAGGACCGTCCACTTGTCGGCCAGTCGGTCCAGCATCACTCGAGCGGGGCAATCACGGTCGTACACACTTCCGGAGGGGAGCTCGGTTGATTTCCTCCGGACCAGTCGGTCTCTGCGGGGCGCCTTATTGATCATGGAGTGCAAGTATATAAAAGTAACCTGGGGAAAACAATTTTCCACACTCAGGTGGTTCCGGTACTTTGGGAGAACAGCCGGTCAAAATGCGGTCATTCAATGAACCAGGTCTCCCTTCCGAACGCGACGCTCGATTAAATTTGGTTTCCTCTTCGGCATCCAGGTAAAGATCTTCATGATCACCGAAAAGAATACCGGGGTTAGAAAGATTCCGAAAAAGGTCACGCCGATCATTCCTGCGAAGACCGCGGTGCCCAACGCCTGGTCCATTTCGGCCCCCGCACCTTTAGCGATCACCAACGGCACCACACCAAGAATGAAAGCAAACGAGGTCATCAAGATTGGCCGCAAACGCAACCGAGCAGCTTCTGCCGCCGCCTCGATCCGCCCCTGCCCGGCTACCATCTGTTGTCTGGCAAACTCCACAATCAAGATCGCATTCTTACAGGCGAGCCCGACCAGAACGATGAATCCGATTTGAGTGAAGATATTGTTGTCCTGTCCCCGAAAATAAACTCCAGTCATGGCCGACAGTAAGCACATCGGAACGATCAGAATGACCGCCAAGGGCAAGGACCAGCTCTCATATTGAGCGGCTAATGCTAGAAAGACAAATAAGACGCACAGCGGGAAGATGAAAACCGCGGTGTTACCGGCGGTAACTTCTTGATAAGTCAATTGGGTCCACTCGAACGAGAACTGGCTCGGGAGGTTCTCTCGACAGATCCGTTCCATTTTTTCGATTGCCTGGCCAGAGCTGACTCCCGGCGAGGTAGCTCCTTGAATCAGGGCCGCCGGGTAGACGTTATAGTGGCTGACGGTATCCGGACCATTGATCCGTTGAACTTCCATCAAGCTGCCCAACGGCACCATTCCGCCGTTGCTATTGCGGGTATACATCCTCAGGATTTGATCCGGATCCGACCGAAAAGCGGCCTCACCCTGCAAGTTGACCTGATACGTTCGCCCCAGAAAGTTGAAATCGTTTGTGTAGTTAGTTCCGAGATAGCTTTGCAGGGTGGTAAAAACCGAGCTGATCGGTACGTTCAAGGTTTGAACCTTTTCCCGATCGATATTCAGAAAGAGCTGGGGCACTTGCGAACGATAGGTAGTAAAAACGCCGCTTAAGCCCGGTTCGGTGTTGGCGGCCGCGGTGACCGCGTCGGTTGCCTGCTGCAACGCCGTCAACCCGGCGTTTCGACGATCCTCAATCTCGAGCTGGAATCCACCGGCATTCCCCATTCCTCGAACCGAGGGAGGCTGGATTGCAATCACAAACGCGTCCTGGATCGATGAAAATGCGGTCTGCAGTTTCCCGACGATGGCGGTCGCCGATTGCTCCGGATGACCGATTCGTTCGCTAAATGGCTTGAGCGGAAAAAAGACAGTTAAGGCATTGGACTTGGTTGTCGAATCCAGAATCGATAAGCCTTCGATCGCGAAGGTTAGCTCTACTCCAGGGATGTTCTTGCCAATCTCTCCGATCTGTCGTCGGACGTCATCGTTCCGTTGGAGCGAAGCACCGTCCGGTAGCTGCGCAAAAACGATCAGGTAGCCTTGGTCCATGGTCGGAATAAAACCGCCGGGAACCTTCTGAAACATGAACCCGGTCAAACCGAGAAGTCCGACGTAAACTACTAACACCAATCCACTGATTCGAAGCAGACGGCGCACCAAGCCCCCGTAACCAGCGATTCCCAAATCGAAAGTTCGATTAAATAAGCGGAAAAACCAACCAAGCGAAATGTCTATCAATCCGGTCAGCAGATCCTTCTTCGCGTGGCCCGGTTTAATTAACAGTGCGGCTAATGCCGGACTCAGAGTGAGCGAGTTAAACGCCGAAATTAAGGTCGCAATAGCAATGGTGAGCGCAAACTGCCGATAGAATTGGCCGCTGATGCCGCTGACCAAAGCGGTGGGAACGAACACCGCCGTTAATACGACCGCAATCGAAATCACCGCTCCGCCCACTTCGTCCATCGCCTTCCTGGTTGCCTCTTTCGGATCCAGACCGTGCTCGACCCATCGTTCCACATTCTCGACCACCACGATCGCATCATCGACCACGATGCCGATCGCCAATACGAGCCCGAACAACGAAAGGGAGTTGAGAGAAAATCCCATGAGAGCCATCACCGCCAGGGTGCCAATCAAGGAAACCGGTACCGCAATCAGCGGGATCAGGGCAATTCTCCAGGATTGGAGAAATACCATGACCACAATCACAACCAGAATAATGGCGTCCCGCAGCGTGTCATAGACTGCGTCAATCGACTGTTGAGTAAAGCGGGTCGGATCGTACGGAATAGAGTATTCCATCCCCGGCGGAAAGGATTTCGCCATTTCCGCGATTTGTTGTTTCACCAGGGCGGCGGTTTTCAGTTCGTTCGATCCGGGCAATTGAAAGATCCCGATAGCGACGGCTGGGATGACCCCATCTTGGTAGGTAGTGCTGGTGTAGCTCTGCCCGCCCAATTCCAACCTGGCAACATCACTTAGGTAAACCAACTGCCCATTGCTGCCTCGTTTCAAAATGATCTTCGAGAACTGTTCCGGAGTCACCAGTCGACCCTTGGTGTTGAGAATAAACTGAAACTCCGTTTTCGGACGCGCCGGCTCGGCTCCGATGCTGCCGGGCGCAACTTGAATGTTTTGCGTCTGAACTGCGCTGACGACGTCATCCGCAGTTAGTCCGCGGGAAAACATCAGATCCGGATTCAGCCAGACCCGCATACTGTACGGTTGCGCACCAAAAACCTGGACGTTTCCTACCCCGTCAATTCGCTTGAGGGAGTCTTCTATCTGGGTGTACGCATAGTTACTGAGATAAAGAGGGCTATAGGTGTTATTTTTGGAAGTCAGCCCGATCGCCATCAGGATATCCGGCGATTGTTTCTGCGTGGTGACGCCGATATTTCTGACCTCCAGTGGCAATTGCGGCTCGGCGATCGCCACCCGATTCTGGACCAGCACTTGCGCAATGTTCGGGTCGGTCCCCAACTTGAAGGTTACGGTCAGCTGCATCGTGCCATCCATGGCCGAAACGGAAGACATGTATAACATGTTTTCTACCCCGTTGACCTGTTGCTCGATCGGCTCGGCCACCGTCTCCGCCAGAGTCTTGGGATCAGCTCCCGGATACTGCGCCTGCACCACTACCGTCGGTGGCGCGATCTCCGGGTATTGGGCGACCGGCAAGATGGTATAGGCAATTGCTCCCAACAGAACAGTAACAATTGAGATTACAATTGCAAAAATCGGGCGATCGATAAAAAAATGGGACAGCTTCATTACTTTTCTCTAATGATTAAGGCGTTGCCTGGCGGGAATCGCCGCCCTGGGACGCGCTCGATTTGGAGCTGGTTAGCGGCATGGAAATGTCGTTGGAACTGAATTGCTCCATCATCCCTGGTTGCGGTCGCACTGCGCTATCGGGACGTACCTTGATAATTCCATTAATAATGACCAGATCATCCGGTTGCAGTCCCGATTTTACTACTCGCAATCCTTCGGCCAGCTGTCCGGTCGTTATGTGACGAAGGCGGGCAATGTTCTTCGAATCCACGACGTAAACAAAGCTCTGGTCTTGATCCGAGCCGATCGCCCGATCAGCCACCAGCAGCGCCTCGTACTTCGGGCTCGAGGCCAACCGTACCCGGACAAAGTTGCCTGGCGTAAGAAAACCATCGCGGTTCGGAAATGAGCCTCGAATCAGAAGCGTACCGGTTGATGAGTCAAAAGCGTTATCCGAAAAATCGATGATTCCCTCGTGGGGAAATCCGGTTTCATCCTGCAACTGAAGATAGACCGCGACCTTGCCACCCGGAGAGCTGGCAAGTTTCCCTTCGCGAATGAGTCGCTGATAACTGAGAGCAGCCAGTTCATCCATGCTGAAGTACGCATAGATCGGATCGATGCTGACTATCGTGGTAAGTTGAGTGGAATCAGCTTGTACGAGATTGCCAATATTCACCAACTGACGACTGACCCGTCCATCGATCGGCGAGGTCACATGCGTAAAATCGAGATTGAGTTTGGCCGCATTGAGTGCGGCCTGGGCTGAGACCACCTGCGCCGCAGCGGTGTTCTTGTTCGACAACGCGGTGTCATAATCTTCCTTGGCGATGACTCCAGTCTGTCGCAAATGCTGCTGGCGCTCGAACGTCACATCCTGCAGCTGCTGATTGGCTTGCGCCTGTTGCAACTGGCCAACCGCTTGATCATAGGCATCCTGATACGGTCTGGGATCAATTTGGAAGAGCAAGTCTCCTTTGTGGACCAGATCGCCTTCTTTAAAAGGGATATCGACGATGTAACCGCTCACCCTGGGCGTGACATTCACCAGCTTGACCGCTGCGGTTCTACCAGTGAACTCATTCCAATTCACCACTTCCTTCTGCTCCGGTTTACTGACCGTAACGTCGGCCGGGGGTGGGCCATGTGCTCCCGGCTGCTGGTTGTTGCAACCGGCCAACCAAAGACTCAGCGCGACAACAATCACGCGTCCGCCGCGGCTAGAAAGTCGCTTGGCCGACGCAGTACTTTGCGCCGTGGGAAAAAATCGGCCCTCTAACTGCGGTATCAATCGTTTAAATAGCATTTGCGGATATTGTGTTGGTGACTTCGGTGTAACGGCTGGACAAAGGGAGTTGAACATTTGCTCCTCCTTCAACCCTTTCCGTAGGACCTTGGCCCAAGGTTTCGGCTCGGTTAGCAAGGCCGATTAATGCGCTCGCGCGAGTGGCCGACCGGGGGTTCGAAATCCATCTCGGTCGCAGCGGGCGGCGAGGCGCGCTCATCTAATCGGTCGGCCAAGCAGCTGGAATCTTAGGATTGAGGTGAGATCGTCCCTTGAGTTCCTGCTTTTCCCAAATCACCATGCGGCACCTTAACCAGATTGTTTTCATGCGTCATGCAATCGTTATCCGAGCCACCTTAAGATACTAAGGCGCTATCGGCAAGAAGGCACCCTTTAGTAATCAGGTTACCTGGAGGAAACCTGGCTGATGTCAGGACATAGGTTTACGTCCGATCGAAGAGCGGATATGCTCCGCTTTAATGTCTTCGATACTAGACCTTCTCACTGAACAGGAGATACGCCAATTCCGCGCCGGCGAGACTGTTATCAAGGAAGGCGACTGTACCGGTCTCCTGTACTTTTTGATTGAAGGAACCGTCGAAGTTCACAAGGACGGCGTGCTCCTCTTCGCCAGTTCACAGCCCAGAACGGTATTCGGAGAGCTTTCTACGCTCCTCGGGGGCAATCACCTCGCGACGGTTGTGGCGATTAGACCGTGCGCTTTTTACATGGTGTCCAATCCGCGAGCGTTCCTGGCAACGTCGCCCGCGGTATGTTTTCAAGTGTGCGAAACGTTAGCTACCCGGCTTAACGCCATGTTAGAATACCTCCGGGACATCAAACGCCAGTTTGAAGATCACGATCATATTGGAATGGTTGATCAGGTTCTCGAAACCCTGGTCCACCGCAAGCCCCGCGCACGAGTGCGCCCAAGCGATTCAACTATCCACCAGGGGCAGCCGCTGGACTGACCGCTTTTCAAACGAGGTCCACTCGGCCGGCATCGTGTCGAGATTGAGCACGATATAGGTTGGCCAGGAACCGGGTTGGCGCCCGACATTAAACACCCACGTTTTGGCGATGCGGTCCACCCAAGCGCCCCCTTTGTAGAACGGCGCGTTGTGAATGTGACCGCTGAGCACGACATCCGGACTAAAGCGGATGATCGATTCGCGCAAGAATTCGTCACCCACAAATTTCTTGCCGTTCCAACAGACCGCTGAACCGGCCGGCGGCGCATGATAGACCCAAATCCAAGGTCTTTTGATCAGCTCGGATGGTAACGCGAACTCTGCTTCGACTTGGGCGCGAGAGATCGGCATCCCACCAGGGACAGATGGTCAAAAAGGCGCCGGAGAGCTCTACATTGGTGCCATCGAGAAAAAGATTTGCGGCTTTGACGTCGTGCAGCCAACCGGCCACTGCTTCGCCGGCAGGATTACAGCTGTCAAGATCGTGATTGCCTGAGCACACGACTACCCTGGTCCGTTGTCGAAGACGATAAAGATATTTTTCAACCACCATGATCTGGGTGTCGGCATCCAGCACCGAACCCAGATCCAGCAAATCACCGCCGATTATAATCGGGTCGTAATCAGTCGCATGGGCCAACAGCCAGTCAAATTGTTTGAGCGTGTAGTGCAGGTCGGCGACAAAGAGCATCTTCATGCGACTTCAGCGACTATGCCCAGAACCAGCCCGGGCTGTCGATGTTCGTTGCCTATTCCAGCTGGATCTGTACAGGCTCGCTGTCAGCGCTTGTCGATGCAGGCACAATGACGAGATAACGGCGGTCGCTTTCCTCCGCAGGTCCTGCCACGAAATGCCTCAGGGAGCCTAGAGTATCCACGATGGCGCCGCCCGCAGGGTTGGTGGTAAATGCAACCAGGGGCACCAGCTTGCCGTACGGTTTTGAGCGATGCTCTGCCAGAGCGAGTTGATAATTGGTCTTTGGCTGCAAACCAGTAACGGCAGCTTGCAGAAGATCCATCAGACCTTGGTTATTGACCGTCACGGTGGTAGGGGCACCGGCCGGCTTCGCGCCGGCAGGCCCCATCGACAGGTGCGCAGCCAGACTTGAGTCCCCAATCGGCACCAGGTTGGACAAACCATCTCCTTCCGGGACGGCTCCCGGAACGTACCCAAGCGCTTGCGAAGACTGACCTCCGGAAATCCGCGCGATCACTTTATTGCTCAGGGTATCAATTGCATTGACGCCAGTCCCATTCTCCAGCGCAACGTAAACCCGGGTACCATCGCCCGACGGCCAAATGCCATGGGGCAATTCTCCGGTTGGGATAGTAGCCACTAACTCGGGCTGGTCAGCCGTGGTATAAACTTTGACAACGTTCTCTCCTCCAACCGTTACGTAAGCGAATTGGCCATTCTTGTTTCGAACGAAGTTTACGTGATTGGTGATCGGACCCGTGTCCAAGGTCGCCAGTAGATCGAATGGCGGTTCAGCCCGAAATACCTGCGTCTTGCCGATATCCTTTAATGTAAGCCATACCTGCTTGCCGTCCGGCGATGCCGCGATGTTCGGCGAAAACGGGGAAGCTTGTTTGACGGTAGCAACGATTTGGTGAGTCTTTACGTCGATCACCTTCGTTTCGGGAATAAAACTGGAGCAGACAAATCCATACTTTCCATCCGGACGAAAGATCGTCATGCCGGGGCCGTTCCCAACCGAAATTCGTTGTTTTTCCTGGTAAGTCTTGCTGTCGATTACCGACACATAGTCTTCGCCGCGAACGGTAACCCACACTTCGGTGTCATCTGGTGTAAAGAAAGCTTCATGAGGGGAGCGTCCTACGTAGGTGATGTGTTTGACGTCGTTGGTTGCAGTATCAATGAAGCTCACTGAATTGGAGCCAATCGAAACAACAACTACCGTTTTGTGGTCGAAGGAAAAGCCGAGCCCATGAACCAGCAACTGCCCGCGATAGAGAGGACTTAAGTTCTGCGGGGCCGGATCACCGAGACGAATCACTCCAAGCAAACGATTGGTGGAGGGGTCATATACCGAGACGGTATTTGAGGTTTGGTCAGCGGTGTACACCCGGTCATGCGAGCTGACCGGAATATCCGGAACATCCGACGAACCGGGAGCTTGACCCGCCACGACTTTTAGATTGGCTCCCGACAGAACTACCCCAAGAATAGCTACATAACGCGATACACTTATCATTGTGAGCACCAATTGTTCTTGTTCTTTCCGGTCGAAGCTAGCGGGTACTTCCTGAGAGCCAGCTTCATGACATCGATCTCAGATTGCTGAGTTATGATAATTTCCTGGGCTAGCCGGCGCAGAACCGGGTCGGTGCCAAATTGGAGTTCGACCTTGGCCATCTCGATCGCCCCTTGGTGGTGAGGCGTCATCATGAGCGCAAAATCTGCATCCGGCTTACCAACCAAAGAGACGTCATGCATCGCCGAATGCATCGCCACCATGGTTTGGGTCAAGGCGGCATCTACTGGCGAGTCAACCTTTTTACATGAGATGAAAAGGATACTGCCGAAGCACAGCAGCACGATGCGGAAACGTGCGAAGCACATATCAAGCTCTCGGTTGAGCTTTCGAAAGGCCGGAAAGGCAGGGATCCGTCAGGCACACGATCATGGCTAAGACTTTTTCCCGTAGTCGGTTGACAACGTTATATCGCGCCAAGTCGCAAAGTCATCACGCAGCTCTTCAAGCTTCTTGCTGGCACGCTCGTAAGCGATCGCTCCAAGCAACAAATGCAAAGGCGCTTTGTTTTCGGCAACGGCATCCACAATCACTTCGGCAGCACGAACGGGATCTCCGGCCTGAGCGCCGTTGTTATCGTCCCGGTAGGTTCGCGTTTTTCCGGCCGTCTGATCGTAATCGGAAATCGTTCTCGCTACCGTCGCCAATGAGCCGCCGAGAAAATCGGTCCGAAAAGGTCCGGGTTCGACTACGGTGACACCGATTCCGAGAGGCCCAAGCTCGGCCGCTAAAGCCTCGGAGATTCCTTCGACCGCAAATTTAGTCGCGTTGTAGATGCCCCATCCCGGCAAGCCAACCAATCCCCCGATCGACGAAAGATTGACGATGTGACCGCTACGCTGTTTGCGCAGGAAAGGAAGGACGGCCCGTGTTACCCGCAGCAAACCGAAAACATTTGTTTCAAAGACGCCGTTGATTTCAGAATCTTGCGCCTCCTCCACCGCCCCGAGAAGACCGTGACCGGCCTTTTTGACGAGCACGTCGATTCGGCCAAAGCGTTCCGTCGCACCGGCGACGGTTTCTTTGACTTGCTGGTCATTGCTAAGATCGAGATAAATCGCTAACAGGCGATTCCCCGCCGACTCGAACGTCGCTGCTACCTTTTTCGGATTACGAGAGGTCGCAATCACATTATCTCCTCGCGAAAGCGCCGCCCGCACAATTTCCTGTCCGAAACCTTGGGAGGTTCCGGTTACAAACCAGACAAGCGGACCGTTCTTGGATGAAACACCTAGTTTTTGCTCTTCCATATTCTAGCCAGTAATTGGGATCAGTTCGGCCGCGTGTCCAGATGGTCGGTGGCATCCTGGCCGCGACTCAGAAATCCTCTGCCTGCTTCCACCGCTAAAGCTTTAGTGTCCTTAGCACTGGTTGTTCGGCGCCGCTATAAGCAGAACGAGTGCGTTGTGCCCTACCCGAATGGATTATCTTCATCCAAGTCGGAGCTTAGCGCTGGCCATGAGAAGGCGGTGGTCGCAATATCGCAAGACACCGCGCCGCAGATGTTGGAAAAATTGATTGTCTTTATATTCTTCCACCGCGAATTCTCCTAGACATGCCGATTCCCGACATCGACCTCGACCTCGTGCGATGTTTCGCGGCCGTGGCGGCAAGCAGAGGATTTACGGCAGCCTCGCGCCACCTACACTTGAGCCAGTCGGCGGTAAGCCTAAAAGTAAAACGATTGGCAGAACAACAGCAGTTCCTATGATTCGCCCCCATGAAGATAGTTATTCTGGCAGTAGCTTCCTTTTTGGTTTGGGACGGCCAAGCGCAGTCTCCAAGCGAGCAGCTCCCTCCAGCTCTGCCTACCCCGACGATACCAAAGCAAAAGTTGATCGTCGGGCTGGCAGTCAACCCGCCCTTCGTGATCCATGAAGCGGACGGGTCGTGGACCGGTATTAGCGTTGAGTTGTGGCAAGCGGTGGCAAAGGATGTCGGTCTGAACTACGAATACCGCGAGACCGACTTCAATGGACAGTTCGAAGGTCTGGCTCAGGGTTGGCTCGATGTGGCCGTCGGACCCTTAAGTATTTCGGCGGAGCGAGAGCAAATCTGCGATTTCACGCATGCTTACTTTGTTACCAGCTTAGGGGTAGCGGTTTTGAAGAACAGCCTGGCTGGTCACCAGAACCTAATCTTCAATCCTGCCTTTTTCCGGTTTGTGTGGTCAGCGGTTAAAGTCGTGCTCGTTCTCCTGGCTGCTCTAGTCGGAGTAACTATCTTGATCTGGATCTGTGAACGTAAAGCGAATCCCATGCAATTTAGTGGACAGGGTCATCCGGTGCGCGGTCTGGGTGCGTCATTGTGGTGGGCGGCTGTCACCATGGCAAGTGTCGGTTACGGTGACTTGGTTCCACGTACCATCCTGGGCCGGATCATAGCCGTTATTTGGATGTTCGTCAGCCTGGTCTTGGTTTCGGTTTTTACTGCGAGCATGGCGTCGACTCTGACCGCCGAACGTCTATCGGGAATAAGTATTCGTGGCATCGAAGACCTTCGCCGGCTCAAAGTTGGAGCAGCGGAGCACACTTCCGGCGCCCATTTGCTCGAGGCCAATCACATTCCGTTTACCAAAATTTCGTTCGGTGAACTCGTAAATTCGGTAAGCCAAGGAAAGGTGCAAGTCGTAGTCTCTGACGAACCGCTCCTTCGCTACGTCGCTCGCAACCACCCGGAAGTCGCCGTTTTTTCTCTTAATTTGAATTCGGAGCTGTATGGTTTTGCACTACGCGAAGGAAGCCAGTTACGTGAATCGATCAATCGGGTGCTTCTACAAAAGATTCATGAACCGGCTTGGACCGATTTGCTCGCTAAATATTATCCGGCCAATAGCTAGTTTGCGGGAAACGCGATGGATTTTGACTAACCGGAAAGAAGTTAGTAGGAAGAAACTACCCCAACTCCCCTTCCTGTCCCCCTCTACATCATCTTATGATCAAATGGCGTTGTTGTTCTCATCGATCCGGGTCTAACCGCGTAAGCACGTTTTCCAAAATCCGCACATCTTATCATTGGTTAACCTTCAGCGGAGCTCTGATCCTCGGTTTGGTTCCTCTAGAGGGACGCGGCGCAAAGGTCGTAAGCCAGGAAGACTTGGCGAGGCTTCCGTCGGGCCGGCCTGCGGTCGTCTACGTTCAAGATTTCAAGGTGGAAAAGCAATCCAGCAGCGAGGACCAGCAATCGCTTGGCGGTGGCCGCGCTCGGGCGATCATCGCTGAAGTCAAGAGCGCAACCGGAATGCAAAGTAGTCAGGTTGTAGACCTGATGTCTTCATCTTTGGTATCAGATCTCAACCGGGGCGGTGTAAAGGCGGTGCGATTAGCCACCGGCGCAACTCTCCCCAAAAGCGGCTGGGTGGTTCGCGGTGTTTTCACCGAAGTTGACCAGGGCAGCCGGATGCTACGGGCGGAAGTAGGATTCGGCGCAGGCGCCACTGACCTCGCGGTTTTGGTCAACGTCGCGGATCTCCAAAAGGGAAAAGTGGAACCGTTCTATGGATTGGAAACACAGGCGGGCAGCCGAAAAATGCCAGGAGGAGCGCCGATGGCGATTGTGACGAAAAACCCCTATGTGGCCGCGGCGAAGTTCGTCATGTCCCGGCGAGATCTGCCGAAGAACATTCGGCAAACCGCACAGACAATTGCCGACCAAATTATTCGCCGAGCCCAACAATAGCTCCCGACTTGGCTTGAAAAGGCGCGAAACGCAGCTGATCGGGCGGTCCCCCAACCGCGCATGCGCGTCAACATAAGGGCTCGCGCCGGAAAATCCGGGAGTTGCTGGCCCCGGAGGGATGTGAAGAAAGTAGCCCAGGAATTTATTGCTGGGTCAATCGGAAAAAGACGATCCGTGCCGGTAGGGACGAACGAAAGAGAGCTCGTAGGCCCATTCTTTGGCAGGCGGCAACGAAACTCGATTGTCCCTACCGGGACGGACGGGTTAAAAAACGCTAACCCAGCACTGAAGTGCTGGGCTACTTTCATCTGTCCCATCCTCCTCCGCCCTTCGGGCTATGGCGGACAGGCCGGGACGATTTTCTTCTCCGGCAAGGCTGCGCGAATCGTTAAGTTCACGCAAATGCGCGGACGAGACCGTCGAGGCTAGCCTCTCCCTTGAGTGAGTTTGGCTCGCCGCTCCGCTTGAAGCGCCTCAAGTTTCTTGACTTGCTCGGCATTCAAATACTTGGCAGCGCCGTTACGAAAATCCGTTTGCAGCTGCTCGGCTTGCTTGAGCTTTTGCAGCTTGCCCATCGACTTGTTTGCCTGAAGCGCCTCGACTTTCTTATCCCTCTCCGCAACGAGGGGAGCTATCTGTTTCTGTTGCTGCTCAGTTAGCTGCAGTTTCTTGGTAAGTTCAGCCATTTGCAGCTTAGGAATGGCCTGCTGTGCCAACGTCAAAGCCGCGGTGCACAAAAGGACGGTGGCAGCAAACAAGCATTGCCGGATGAGGGTCTTAAGTTTCATTCTTGAATTCCTTGGTTTGTTGGTTGAGAGGAGACACTTCGATCCCTGAAGGAGGAGCGGGCTGCTACGTCCTGAAATCGAGCGAAGACCTGCGCCGAGCGACGCCAGAAAGGGCGTTCAGCTGGGCAGGAAGTCGTCGAAGCAACCTTTTCGGTTTTACCTGCAACCCGCTGATGAGAACAAGCACCAATTCAACGAACGACAGCTGAGTTCATTGACGTTCGTTGTCGTTCGCTGCCGTTCGCTGCCGTTCGCTGCCGGGACCGCTCAGCTTTTCGACCAAACAAAAACTCACTGGAACTAAAAATACGGCCAGGAGGCTTGCCGCTAACATCCCTCCGATCACGGTCGTGCCCATCACTTGCCTGGCCACTGCGCCTGATCCCGACGCGGTCCAAAGGGGCACACAACCCAGGATGAACGCAAAAGAAGTCATCAAAATCGGCCGCAGCCGCAACCGAGCTCCGGCCAGAGCCGCCTCGACCAGCGGGGTTCCTCGTTCAAATTCGGCTTTAGCAAATTCGACGATGAGAATTGCGTTTTTCGCGACCAATCCAATCACCATCACCAACCCGATTTGAGCATATACGTTGTTCTCAATCTGAACGAGCGACGGCGAAAGAACTGCTCCACTGATGATCCTTCGCAGATAAAGCAATGCGAACGCACCAAAGACCGCGATCGGAGTGCTTAACAACACGCTAAAGGGAAGCGACCAACTTTCGTAAAGTGCGGCCAAGATCAGGAAGACAAATAATAGCGAAAAACCAAAGATGAGGGAGGCTGGCACACCCTTTTGAGCCAATTTCTCCTGGAAAGACATTCCGAGATAGTCGTAACCCATTTCTGAGGGCATCGTCGCCGCAAAGACCTCTTCCAGAGCGTTCATTGCTTGGGCCGAGGTATAGCCGCTAGCGGGCGTCGCATTAATCTGTGCGCAACTGTAAAGATTGTAACGCATGGTGAATTCGGGCCCGGTTCGGCGGTCAAGCCGAATGAGGCCATTCAACGGAACCATTTGTTGGCCGCTGTTTCGAACGTAAAACTGTCCGAGGTTTTCGAGATTGTTGCGGTACTCACCTTCCGCCTGCACATAGACCTGCCATTGTCGGCCAAACCGGTTGAAATAGTTAATAAACGCTCCACCCATAAACGTTTGAATCGTCTGATAGATGTCACTGACGGCCACTTCCTGTTTCAAAGCCCGCTCGAGATCGACGTCAATGTAGACCTGGGGCACATTCGGCTGGAACGTCGTATTCAATTGGGCCAGTTCCGGACGCTTGCGAGCGGCACTCAAGAAGGCTGCCACGTTACTCGACAAAATATCGGGATCACCGCCGGAACGATCTTCCAAGACAAGGGTCACATCGCCAGATGTACCAGCTCCGGGAATGGCGGGAGGCGAAAAAGCGAATGCAATACCCTGCGGCAACTGAACAAGGAGCCGATTCAATCGTGCTTTGATTTCCGGGTAAAGTTCACTCTTTTGCTTGCGATCTCCCCAGGGCTTCAAGGTTACGAAAAAAAATCCGCTGTAGGTGCTTTGTACTCCACTCAAGAGACTGGATCCTATGGTGGTCGTTACGTACTCTACACCCGGACTATCCGCGAGCATGGCTTCAATTTTACGGCAGACCTCATCGGTCCGTTGCAGAGACGCGGCATTGGGCAGCTGCAAATTGATGTAGAAAAACCCTTGATCCTCGTCGGGCAGAAAACCGGTTGGAACTCTCTTACCTAACAGGAAGGCGGCGGCGCCGAACCCAACCAGCACTACTAGGGCGAATCCGACCCGGCGAATCAAGAAACCAGATACCCGCACATATTGGTGAGTGGCGCGTTCGAACAGATGGTTGAACCAATCAAAGAACTTTCCGAGCATTCCCCGGTCTTCCGAACGAGGTCTCAGCAGAAGGGCGCATAAGGCCGGACTAAGGGTGAGTGCATTAAAGGCCGAAATCAAAACCGAAACCGCGATGGTCACCGCGAATTGCTGATAAAGGCGTCCGGTAATGCCTGGGATAAAAGCCGTCGGCACGAAAACGGATGCCAGTACCAGAGCAACTCCGATTACCGGACCGGTAATCTCTTTCATGGCCTGTTTGGTCGCCTCTTTCGGTGAAAGCCCGCCGTAAATGTGCCGTTCAACCGCTTCCACGACTACGATCGCGTCATCGACAACCAAACCGATAGCCAAAACGAGCCCGAATAGAGAGAGCGTATTGATCGAAAATCCGAGCAGGGGAAAGAAGATGAATGTACCGACCAGCGAAACCGGCACGGCGAAAAGCGGAACCAAGGTGGCGCGCCAACTTTGGAGGAAGAGATAAACAACCAGGATCACCAGCACGATGGCTTCGACCAGTGTGGCCAAAATTTCGTGGATACCGGCCGTAACCGGTTCGGTCGTATCTAACGAGATTACATAGTCCACTCCCCGGGGGAGGCGTTGCTTCAAGGTCTCCATTAACCTTTTGACCCCTTGGGCCGCAGCTAAAGCATTAGTCCCCGGAAGTTGATAGACCGAAATGACCGCTGCCGGCTTGCCATTAAAGCGACCCCGCGTGTTGTAGGTCTGGGCCCCAAGCTCTACCCGCGAAACATCCTTTAGCCTTACCGCGCTTCCATCCGGCTGTTCCCGAATGATAATTTCTCCAAATTCCGCAGGTGTAACCAGACGGCCCTGGGAACGAGCAGTATAGGTGTACTCTTGCCCGCTCGGCACAGGCTCGCCTCCGATTTGACCGGCGGAATTAACCGCGTTCTGGGTCTGGATGGCGCTGACGATGTCCGGAACAGTGAGGCCAAAGTTTGCTAACCGGTCGGGCTTCAACCACAACCGCATCGCGTATTCGCCGGTGCCGGAAATCTGCACGTTAGAGATACCGCGGACTCTGGTAAGCGCATCGTTTAGATTGATATAGGCGTAGTTAGATAAAAAAAGAGCGTCTCGGCTGTCGTCCGGTGAGCGGAGAGCTATTACCATCAAAGGAGAGGCAAATGACTTCTGGACGGTAACTCCGAGATCGTTGACGGAGCTCGGCAGCTGAGACGCAGCCTGTGTCTCTCGCATTTGCACGAGAATCTGATCTGTATTCGCATCGGTGTTCAGATCAAAGTTAACCGTCAAGACCATCTGGCCGCTATTCGCGCTGACCGAATACATGTAGTTCATGTTGTCGACGCCGCTCATCTGTTGCTCGATGGGCGTAGCCACCGATTGCTCGATGGTCCGGGCATCCGCTCCGATGTAGGAGGCAGAAACCACTGTCTCGGGAGGCACGATTTCTGGAAACAGCGAAACCGGGAGAAGCAGCGCGGCCAGAGCACCGACAATCAATGTCACTAAGGAGATGACGATTGCCAGAATCGGACGCTTGATGAAGAACGTAGACATGACGGTTCAGCTAGCTCTTCTTCTGGCGATCAGTTCGATTCCTGGTTGATCGCCGGCTCAGCCAGTCAGTCCGGCTGCGAATCGACTCCGCCAACCCCTCGACCAGGCAGAAGCCCGCCGGAATAAAAAAGCTCGCGACCAGACAAGCTGCGAGCATTCCACCGATCACCGCCGTCCCCATTACTTGACGAGCGACCGCTCCGGATCCCGAAGCGAAAGCGAGCGGGATGCAGCCGGCAATGAAAGCGAGGGACGTCATCAAGATCGGCCGGAATCGAAGTTTCGCACCGGCCAGAGCGGCGGCCAGCAACGTGCTTCCTTTTTTTCTTTCCGCTACGGCGAATTCGACGATCAAGATCGCGTTTTTCGCGACCAAGCCAATAATCATGACCAGCCCGATCTGGGCATAAACATTGTTTTCGATCTGTACGAGTATGGGAGGCAGAAAAGCTGTCGCGATGGTTCGTCGCAGGTAGAGCAAGCCCAATGTTCCAAAGACCGCGATCGGTGTGCATAGCAAGACGCTCACTGGAAGGGACCAACTTTCGTAAAGCGCGGCGAGAATCAGGAATACGAACAGGAGCGAAAATCCAAAGATAACGACGGGAGGCGCACCTTGTTGTGCTTTCTTCTCCTGAAAAGACATCCCGAGGTAGTCGTACCCGAGTTCAGACGGCATCGTTTGAGCAAAGACGCTCTCCAAAGCACGCATGGTCTGGGCCGAACTAAAACCCGGCGCCGGATTCGCCTGGATCTGGGCGCTCCGATAAAGGTTATATCGCAGCGTGAACTCGGGACTAAATCGGCGTTCAACTCGAATCAGACCGGCGAGCGGAACGGCTTGACCACCGCCGTTCCGCACATAAAACGATCCAATTTGATCGGCATTGACGCGAAAATCGCCATCGGCCTGTACGTAGACCTGCCATTGCCGGCCAAAACGTGTGAAATAGTTAACAAAAGTTCCTCCCAGGAAAGTCTGCAGAGTGTTGTAAACATCGTTCAGCGCCACGCCCTGCTTGAGCACCTTATCGCGATCCACATCCAAGTAAATCTGCGGGACACTCGGTAGCAAGGTGGTAGTGACCCGCCCGAGTTCCGGTCTTCGGCTCGCCGCGGTAAGGAAGGTCTCGACATTACGCGCCAGATAGTCGGTACCGCGGTCGGCGCGATCTTCCAGAACCAGCGAGACTCCGCCGGCGACCCCGAGACCTGGGATAGCAGGTGGCGAAAAGGCAAAGACAGTACCTTCAGGCAATGTGATTAACTGAAGGTTCAATCGTCCTTTCAGCAGCTGATATTGCTCAGTGAATTTCTTCCTTTTCTCCCAAGGATCGAGAGTCACGAAAAAGAACCCGCTAAAA
>DASTDH010000194.1:0-3903 GCA_035710445.1 Chthoniobacterales bacterium | reverse complement strand
CCGAGCAGAAAACGAATCTGTTCAAGTTCGCCGTTGCAATCGTGGCAGAGTCGGGCACAGGTACGACGAAGATCGTGTGGCGCCAGATTCGCGATGCCAGCCTGTCGCGCACACCGCTTGACCGCATACCAGACCACGTTGGCCGTCACGCCAGCTTCCTGTCGTTTCCCCTTCTTCGAAACCCTTCTGAACACCCTCCCTTGGCTCACGCCCGAATGCACGAGCCATGCGTCCAGAAGCTGCTTGGACCATGACGGAACCGGAACTGTTCGCAGCCGTCTTCCCTTGCCGATCAAATCGAGGATGACCCACCGTCCCTCCCGCATTTGCAGTTGGTCTACTGTCAGCCCCACGACCTCAGAACGTCGCAACCCACATCCCAGAAGTAATCCAAGAATTGCCCCGTCTCGCCAGCCGCGCAAGTCTGTAGTAGAGGCGGCATTCACCAACTCTTGTGACTGGTTCCGAGTGAGCCAGTTGCCGCTCTTCTGTCCTAGCCGCTTCACGCCGGGGACTCGTCGGATTCCGATCGCCAGTTCGGGGGTCAGTCAGCCGCTCTCAGAGGATTCATCAGCCAATCTTCGGATCGCTGAAAGATGCAAATTGATTGTAGAGGCGGACAGGCGGAGACTTTCTAGGTGTGATATGTAGCGGACAACCACGGCGCGATTGAAGGTCAATCTGGGTTCGCTGCAGTACCACGCGATGAACCTGTTGATGGCGAATGTGTAGCTCCGACGAGAATGAACCGAGGCAAGCGTATTGAGCACGGCCGCCTTCGACTGTTCCAGTTCAGGTATAGTGAGCGCCTCGGCGCGAACTCGAGGTTCAGTATGCTTTTGAGAATCCATGCAGACGGCTCGTTCCAGCCACCCCCACAGTTTTCTCCTCAATGATGCTTTCGGCCTGCACGCCCTAATCTGGGATTATTGAAGCAAACGTCCTTTATCATTCACTACATTGGATAACCATTTTGATACTTTAGGGCGGTCAGCGCACGAAAGGGAAAATAAAGCACGGTAATGACTCCCTTACCCTCGGGAACGATGAGCGGAGTGTCAGGCCATTAGACAAAGTGAGCACCCGGAAAAAAAGAAGGTATTCGGACCCGGATTGTGCGTGAAACGGGCTTAAATCAAATCCTGGTGCGTTTTCTTTTGGCCAAATCGCCCACAAGAGGCCTTAACGTGCTCAAATTTCCTTTTAGTCGTGTAGTGACCCCACTGAAGCGGGAACAGAAGCGTCCGGCCAACGTAAGGTCCACTGCTAAACGCAACGTAGCCGTAGCGCCCGGTTGAATCTTCTTCTTAGGCGGAAAGCCTTGTGGAGCGGCCCTATCCCTGAAGCGCTTTCCTGGCCACGTGCCCAAGCGCATCCGTCTGCAGCAGTTGGTACAGTTCAAAAAAACAACCAGCTATTAGCAAGAGTGCGGTGAGTAAGAAAACGGCGAGAACGAACAGTTCTATGATGGCCGCCCCAAGAGAGCCTTGCTGCGCGGACACCTTCCAGAGCCGGGCCTCAGGTTCATTCAGCGAGCTGACCCGAATCGCTTTTGTTCGCCGGATCGTTGAAGCGCAATTTTGCTTCTCCGCGGCTTCCGACAGACTCGTCGCAGGTGCAAATAGTATGATCGTAGCCTTTGAGAGACGAGGTTGATGTTTGATCGAAGGGAGTGGTTGGCGAAGAACTCCGCTCACAGCCTGTTCTGATTGAGACATCTCCATATTTGTGACGGCATTCGGGTTCCAGCATAACTCGGAGATATGATCGGGTCTGACGATTATTTTTGATTGGAACGATCGACAATATCGATCGATAGGAGCTACATGGATCTTCGTCAGCTCACGACCTATCGCGTTCTTGCTAGAACGCTCAACTTTCATCAAGCGGCCGAGCAGTTGCATTGTGTTCAATCGACGGTTACCGCGCAGATCCAAGCTCTTGAGGACGAGTTGGGCGCTCGCCTTTTTGATCGGCTGGGGAGGCGGGTGGTGCTCACCGATGCGGGAACGCGCTTGGTCGCCTATGCGGATCGATTGCTCAACCTGGCCGATGAGGCTCGGCTAGCGGTATCAGGACGCGAGGAAGAGGTTGGGACGTTGACGATTAGCGCGACCGAAACGCTTTGTACGTATCGGCTTCCGGCTGTTCTCCATCGGTTTCGTAGTTATTATCCTCAGGTCCGGATCGTTTTTTTTGCCTCAGCCTATTCCGAACTGCGTCAAGCGGTTGCAGAAGGGGCACTGGATCTGGCATTTGTTATGGAGGATCCAGTCGCCGGCGCCGCATTGCATGCGGAACCACTTTGTAGGGAGCCTATCCATCTGGTTGCTTCGCCGGATCACCCGTTCGCGCAACGCCGGAGTGTTTCGCCTGCTGATCTGGAAGAAGAAACCGTTCTCCTGACAGAAGCGGGTTGCAGTTATCGGGTACAATTCCAGCACCAGTTAAACACGGCAGGAGTCCAACCGGCGACCGCGCTGGAGTTTAACAGCATCGAGGCCATCAAACAGTGTGCGATGATTGGAATGGGAATCGGGATGCTCCCCGCCGTAGCCACGAGCGCAGAGATTTCTCAGCGAAAGCTGGTAGTCCTTCCGTGGGGCGGGAAGCCGATAAGCATGGTGACGCAAGTCATCCGGCACAAGCAGAAATGGGTGTCGCCGGCGTTACAGGCGTTGTTAGACGTGGTGAAGGAAGTATTTACGACGCCAACCCGGAAACGCTCTGCTACTCGTTAGTTCCTCCCGTCCCGGGGGTTGTGCCGCGGTATTTTGCGATTTGGTTTTCGTATTTTACCAGCTCGCGCTGGTATTCGGCCTGCCCCTGTCTATAGGCTGCCTCTGAAATCCGATGCTGCTGATAACGGTCCTCGACGCGAGCCCTCAGGCGTTCCGCTTTCTCGCGTGCCTGTTCGGCCCTCTCACGGCCAAGTTCTGACGGCAACGCGGCTCCTTGCCGGAGAATGGTTCTCAACTAGCGCTGACGCTTCTGGGGACGGCGTGGTCAGCGGATTTTGGGTTTTGTGTTGAGGGCTAGCCGCTAACTGCGGCGGTGAAGAAGCGATCGAGCTTGTCGTCGGAGAAAAGGGTTAGTCGAGTTCCAGCAGCTAATGCTTCGCCAAAGGCGACGGGTCGCATCAGAGTGATTTTGTGACCGAACGCCAGTTGCTATCAATACGGGGCCGTTTGACGAAAGGGGAAATAAAGTACGCCTAGGCGTTCCAAGAATCATCCGGCTAAAATAAAACGCTCCAGAACTGGATTACAGCTCGTTTTACGGCAAAACGGCTACAGGAAGACCAACTGCTTTGTGATGGAAGTTGAGCGTTCCTCCCGAGTGCATTCGCACTCCAGTCCACGAGGAGACAGAGCTCCTTATCGTACTTAAAATTCCGATATCCCGAGTTCCGGAATATTCCGAGTTGGCGACTTGTGCCGGTGGCCGGAGCCGACCAACCAAACGAACACCGGCAAGCCGAAGAGGCTAGGATGGCTTCGTCGCCACGAGGATCGCCCATCGCACGCTGAACCAAAGCTTTCCGTCTTCGTCTCGCCACACCCTCTTGCCGCCAAACTTCCGCGTCCCGATCGCGGCGGCGATCAACTGCCGCGCGCGTTGCGCGTCATCGGCGGACTGCTCCGCGCGGGCGATCCAGTCCTCGACGTCGAGGTCGTAGTCGATTGTTTCGATCTTGTCGACCTGAAGTCCGACGAGGCCGAGCAGTTGCACGAGCTCCGAAAGCGGCAACGCGCTGGTATGGCTCGGGTCGCGAAGCCGCTCGACGACATTGTGGTAGTCGGACTCCTCCGTCCCCTCTGAGGTGGTCATGTCGAAGACACCGAGGCGGCCGCCCGGGCGCAGAACACGCGCCATCTCGCGGACGGCGGCGCGCGGGTCTGG
>DASTDH010000193.1:0-20035 GCA_035710445.1 Chthoniobacterales bacterium | reverse complement strand
CGGGCGTTGGCGTTTAACACCATGTTCGAAGAGTCTCACAAATGTGGCTTTAGGATTAGACATGTACCAAGGTTTTGTAACGCGAGCAGTCTCCAGATCTCCGTGCCGATTGAGTCGGTTTAGCCGCAGACCAAAGCCTCTAATTGACGGGCAACGAATTACGCAAACCCGGTGCATCGGGATGCAGAAATCGAACGGCCTAGCTACCAAAGCGCCGAGGTTCTCGCCCTACCGTTTGGGGTAGAGGCCGCCTTCGCGTTGGGCTCGATCAATAGCCTCCGGTTGACGCGATCGATACTCGTTTACCGACCTGGTTGCCGATACCAGCGTGAAAAAACCGGCTCCGGAGGATTACTCCTTCTTTTCTTTTTCCGATCGGATAAAGGGTGTAAACAGGTCGATCGGCACGGGCAGGAAGGTTGTGGTGTTATGCTCGCTTGAAATCTCTCGCATTGTTTGCAGAAATCGGAGTTGTAAGGCAATTGGTTGGGCCGAAATCATGGCGGCCGCTTGCACCAGCTTTTCTGCGGCCTGAAACTCACCTTCCGCGTTAATGATCTTAGCGCGCCGCTCGCGCTCGGTTTCGGCTTGACGCGCCATTGCGCGTTTCATGCCATCCGGCAGTACGACATCTTTTACTTCTACCGCCGTGACTTTAATACCCCACGGATCGGTGGCCCGATCAATGATCTCTTGGAGGGTTAGATTGATTTTTTCGCGCTGTGCTAGCAGCTCGTCGAGCTCGGCCTGCCCAAGGACGCTGCGCAATGTAGTCTGAGAGATCAACGAAGTTGCTTTGAGATAGTTCTCCACTCGCACCACCGCTGCTTCCGGTTCAACTACGCGAAAATAAACGACGGCATCAACCGTAACCGGTACGTTGTCTCGTGTCATCACTTCTTGGCGTGCAACATCGATGGTCACGACTCGGAGATCCATTTTCACCATTCGATCCACGACCGGAATCAGGAAAATTAACCCTGGCCCCTTGGTGCCGAGTAGTTTTCCGAGACGGAAGATCACTCCGCGTTCATACTCGCGCAGAATTCGGATGGTCTGCGGCAGGAAGATCGTCGCGAGGACGATCAGTGGAGCGATCCAGGCAATCAATCGGGCGAAATCTTCCAACATGTACTTTTCCAGTCTATGTTTTGGGCTGCACTTTGAGCGTCAATCCTTCGACCGCGTTTATCTGAACCAATTGTCCTTTTTCTACCGGGGTGTCGCTGGTTGCGTTCCAATATTCTCCTTCCACGAAAATCTTTCCGCCGGTCAAATCGATCGGTGTCAGTGCGCTCACCGTTTTCCCGATCATAGTTTCTTTGCCAACTTTAACCGGCAAACGCTGGGCCCGAAGGCCGCTGCCGATGATTGCTAGGAAGAACAGGGCAGTGAGAATGACTCCGGGTATGATGTACTGCAGGGAGAGGCGGAAGACCGGGTCGTGACGATTAAAGAGCATCAGCGAACCGATCAGGAATGCAACTATACCGCCGGTCGTCAGCACGCCATGGGTCGGCGCGAATATATCAATGATGAACAACCCAATGGCTAATCCGATCAGCAGTAAGCCGGTGATGTTGACTGGCAGGATTGCGGCCATGTAAAGGGCCAGCAGCAGCGCGATTGCTCCAACCACACCCGGCAGTATCGCTCCCGGCGTATTTAGTTCGCCGATGATTCCATAGATTGCGATCAGCAACAGGATGTACATAACCTCGGGACGCCAAGCGCTTTGCAGGATCTGTTCGCCGGCTGACATCTTAATCTCGACAACCTGAATGCCGGCCGTTTTCAACGGTTTGTTATGAACAACCCGACCGTCCAGCTGACGGAGCAGGTCGTTGCGATCGACCGCGATGATCTCGATCACTTTCAGGTCGCGCGCCTTCTCTGCGGTAATGGACGAACTTTCACGGACCGCTGATTCGGCCCATTCAACATTTCGACTTCGTTTCGTGGCGATCGCTTGAATATAGCTGGCGGCAAAATTCTCCAGTTTCTTCGTCATGGTGGAGTCCGATTTGGAATCCTCATTTCCGCCGATCCCGCCCAATGCCACCGGATGGGCTGCTCCTATGGTCGTTGCCGGAGCCATTGCAGCAATATCTGCTGCCAGCGTGATAAAACAGCCTGCGCTCGCGGCGGTGGCACCGGTCGGCGCGACGTAAACAGCCACTGGGATCGGAGAAGCTAACAGTTTTTGTACGATCCGCTGCATCGAATCGAGTAAACCGCCTGGGGTATTTAACTGGATGACCAAACACTGGCCTCCTTTGGAGGCGGCCTCGTCGACTGATCGCGAAATGTAACCGGCTGTTGTCGGACTGATCGGGCCCTCAACCGAGATGAAGTAGACCTTCTCGCTACTGGCCGCTGCCGCCAAAACGCCAAACCACAACACCGCCACCACTGGGCCAGCAAGGCTCATAGTCCGCTCAAGTCTTCCGCTGAACTTAACAGCGAAAGTCAGCGAACGCCAGCGAACGAGAACGAACGTCAGCGAAGTTGGTGTTCACTGTCGTTCGCTGCCTCGACGATGGTGGTCTGCAGTGGCCTGTGCCGTTTCGGAAAGAAGCGTGCGCAAATCGTCTGGTTCTATGACGCGGAGGTGATCTCCGAAAGAGAGAAGCCAGCCGACATACCAGTTCCATCGGCCACCCTCAATCGCAAAAGTGACGCCCTGATCGTTTCGCTCTTCGCTGAGGATCTTGAACGGAGCCTCTTTCCGGATTCTCTCAGCGGCAATCGGATCCATTTGGATCGAACCATTGACCCGTTCTTGTTGATCATCCCATCGTCCAAGGAAATCAGTGAGCGAAAAGCGCTCATGAGCGCCAAATTGCTCGAGCAACGGCGTGATCGCCTGGATTCTATCGGTCCGGAAGTCACGGTAATCCTGCCGAACCCGGCACCAAGCGATCAAGTGCCACCGATCTCCGTAATAAGTTAAGCCCAATGGTTCGACTTCGCGCTTGAGCGGTTCGATTGCGCCCGAGCCGCGATAAGAGATCCGCAAAACCGTCCGATCCGCAAGAGCTTTTTGGATCACGAACAGGCTAGCGGATTGGATTCGTTGTGAGGCAGTCGGTAGGGAAGGAAGAGACATCCTGCTTTCGAGCCGAGCGATGTGATCCTGGCGATCGGGTGGCAAGACTGCTCGGATTTTTGCCAACGCCGAGGTCATCGACCAGGTCAATGAGCTGTCAGCGAAGCGATCCACTAACATGCTCGCGGTGATCAGTGCGGTAGCTTCTTCGGTTGTGAAATGCACGGGTGGAAGATGATATCCCTTCATTATGCTGTACCCGACACCAGCTTCGCCGACAATGGGGACGCCGGCTTCGGCGAGCGCGGCAATATCCCGGTAAACGGTGCGGATACTAGTTGCGAATTCCTCAGCGATATCCTCCGCCCGCGTTACCCTGCGCCCCTGCATATATATCAGGATGGCAACAAGTCGATCGATGCGATTCACCGTTGCCAATATAGAGCATTAATTTCACTGCTGAAATAGCGGCGTTGGGGGCGCTGCCGGATCCCTCCTCGCGTGATCCGTCCATGTAACCCCCCAACGCGACTGCTGCCCACGACTCCCCAAAGGCAAGTAAGAAATGACGAACAGAGCGGTCATCTATTCTGAATAAGCTCAGCACAGGGTCGGCCGACCTTTTCGCGTTGATTTTGCCGGCTGCGCCATCAGAATTTGCCATCCTTGCTCTGGCTCGGTCGACTTTGCTCGATTGTGGCCGTCTTCTTCTCAAACCCGGTTTGCGGTCCAGGCGTCTGCGAATCCAGAAGCCCGAGGACTCCCAGAAGCAAAGCGACAATGGCAGCCGCCGGAACCAGTGAATTGAGCCAGTCTTCGAGGGGATCGTATAGGTCAGCTGAACGCCGGCGTTGAGCAGCTGCCTTGCATACTTCTCGCTCATTTTCGAGCCGCCTGAGAACTTCATCGGTTTCCTCCCGCAAGCGATCATGCTTCGGAACGAAGTCGATGACCCGGGATGGAGTGATAGGAGCTTCGTGCAGATGCGCAGGACGGACGTTCGATGATAGATTTCCGTAAATCGTGGTCATGGTTTAATTCCTTCTCGTTCGTGTTTCAAAACAGCTGATCGGATGGGCATCCCATCGAGTGCTGTGACCAGATTAGAACAGCGCTATGACAGCCCTATGTCAGGAGAGGTCAGACGGCGGAAACCATGGGAAAATCGCCTTGAATAGACGTCACCAAATCGAACGGCACGGTGTCGAAAAGGGCGTTGCCTGCGACGCGCGAAAGCAATCCAACCCGCATCGAGGAATCGAGCTAAAGATCCGCCGTTGGTTCACGCTGGGTTGTTCGCGGGAGGCGCAAGCACCTCCCCTCCGACATCAGATTTATCCGTCCGAGCTCTCGGGCGGTCGGAAGCAATGATCCTCTGCCACCGTCTCCGGCCCTTTCGTGCGATGTGCAAGTATAGATCGAATAAAGCGCATATTTTGAAAATTTGTTGGAATTTTTTCGGCCGCCGATTTAAAGGATTTCTTGAAAGAAAGGCTCGGCCATTCGACCGCTGGTTCCCCTCTGTGAGCGTGCAAGCGTGCCGAGTTTTCCATGAAGTATTGGTGTATTCAGTGCGTTAGCCGTCGTCCATCGAATGTCGATCTATGTAAAGGAAGGGAAGGGCGCATCAAGCCGCAGTGAAGAACCTGGAGGACGCTGTTGGGGACATTGCCGCGGCCCGTCCTAAACGGCCGTACGGTTTTCTGATCAATCAAGCGTTTGCGCTTTTCTGGACCGGGCAAACGGTTTCGACTCTGGGTGCGCAGGTAACCGCGCTTGCGGTTCCTTTGCTGGCCGCGATTACCTTGCACGCGAGCTCATTGGAAATGGGCCTGCTTCGAGCGGCGGAATTTGCGCCGTTTCTGATTTTTACATTGCCGGCCGGAGTCTGGGCGGATCTGGGGGTCAGGCGCCGGCTCATGATTGCCGCAAACTTGGTTCGCGGCGTTTTCATCACCGTGGTGCCGTTAGCGGTATTTTTCGGATGGCTGCATCTCGCAGTGCTCTACCTGGTCATGTTTGTGATGGGGTCGTTGAAGGTCGTATTTGAAATGGCTTACCAGACGTACATCCCGGAGATCGTGGAACGGAATCGGTTAGTGAATGCTAACAGCAAGATCATGATGTCGTATGCTTTAGGCCAATCGACTGGACCAGGACTAGGCGGCCTGATGGTCGAATTGCTCGGCGCACCGATGGCGGTTCTGGCGGATGCTTCCACCTATTTTCTGAGCGCGGTCTGCCTCTTCAAGATTAAACATCAAGAAGCTCCGGTCCGGCGCCGGCGAGAGAACATTTTCCGACAGATTGCCGGCGGTTTCGGTTATGTTGGCGCAGAGCGGAATATTCGGTCGTTGCTCTGCCTGGTTACGGCCAACAACTTTTTCCAGAATGCGCTGATGGCCATACTCGTGCTCTATGCTACCCGTGACCTGGGCATCAGGCCGGGCGTGTTCGGTATGACCGTAAGCGTCGGCGGGATTGGCGCGGTCTTGGGAGCGTTCGGAGCTGAAAGGCTCGGCCGGTGGTTTGGTCCGGGACCTTTCGTCATCTGGTCGACCATTATCGCTGCCCTGGCCGCCTTTTGTTTTCCGCTAGTTAATAGTGGGAATCTCGGTGGCGTGATCGGATTGGCGCTAGCCTACTTTGTGCTCAGTGCCGGAGGATCCGCGGTCACGGTTTTTGCCTGGACGATTCGGCAAACGCTAACGCCGAGCCTGATGCTGGGAAGAATGAACGGCGCGTTCCGATTCGTTGTGACCGGCATCATGCCGTTTGGAGCATTTTTTGGGGGCTGGTTGGGCGAAAGTATTGGGATCAGAGCCACATTAATTGTCTGTGCTTTCGGGCTATTGGTTGCCTCGGGATTGAGTCGGTTTTCTCCGCTCCAGGCGCTGAAGACGCTGGGGGCAGCAGACGCGCTCGGACTACGCGAAACCCTTCGTCGCGGCGGAGAGCGTGGAGTTGAAGCATGAAGGCAAGCGCTAGCTCAGAAATGCGACTCGGCCCGTGCTGAGCTCGTATAAAGCACCTACCACTTCCACCTTTCTCTCTTGAACTAGTGGCGCGATCACGGGCTCAGCAGTCCGCAATTTGCCGACGTTGGTTACGACGTTTTGTTGGATCGCCGCGCTCAGTGAACCTCCCTGATCCAATGCCTGTTGCACCGGAGGTTTGAGATAGGAGACCAGCTGGGGCAGATGGCCGGGCAATTGTTTATCTTGCGTGATCACATCGATGGTTGATTTGATTGCACCACATTCACTGTGACCGAGAACAACGATTAACTGCGCGCCCAGAACAGCTGCACCGTATTCCGCGCTCGCCAGGCCGTTGTCATCGACGAAATTTCCGGCCACACGGATCACAAACAGACGACCGCGTGATTGGTCGAATGCCAGCTCGGGGGCAACTCGGGAATCGGCGCAACTGAAAATAATCGCGAACGGACGTTGGCTGAGAGCGAGCTGGGGTCGCTCCGGACCGTAGTCGTGATGGAGGTGTGACCCGGTTACATACCGGTGATTTCCTGCTTTCAGTTCGGCCAGACCTTGTTCTGCCGTGATCGGGGACGGGTTTTTTGCTGTTTCGGCTTGGGCTGATTCCCTCAGGGCACGCCAGGCCAGGGCGGCCCCGGCCAGCGTAAGTCCTTGCCTCAGAAAGTTGCGCCGGTGACAGACAAGATTGCCCGTTTCCTCATAGTAACTCGACCGTGCTCGGATCTTCATAATTTTGATCGTCTATCGGCGAGGAAAAAAGGAGGCAAGCCAATTCGCGACTAGCTTTCCGAGAATTTCTAAAGCCGCCTTCAAAGCCGGTATCACTCTACCAGATAGAAAGCCGGGTAGTGGGTACGATCGGAAAGCTGCCATCAATCACGATCCACATGTGGAGCGCGAGCCATTGCGGTTAACAGTGATCGGTCTCCCAATGAATTCGCCATAGCGATCGGCGGCGACGGTGAAAGCCGACTTTTCGGCTTTCTTGAGCGGGGCGAACGGCTGCATCGTCACAGTTGCAGTCTTCCCGATAAGTGCGCGTTTCCAGGTACCAACCACGCGTCCATTCAGTACCGTTGTGCCGAGGAACCTACCATTGTTGTCTGGAATAAGCTTTTGGGCTTTTCGTGGATCAAGTGCGGCGCTGCGATCCATATAACCGAGCATGTACTCGTCAAACCCGGGCAAAAGACGTGCGATTGGAAGTTCTGCCAGCGAGGTTATCGGTTCGGGAGACATCCAATATACAGCAGTACCGCTCGTTTCTTTTCGCAAAGAGGACGCGACCATCTCAATCCCGACCTCAGTCTCCGATATCTTCAACCCTGATCACCAGGCATAATCTTGCAATGTCGCAGGACCGTGCCCGATAAAATATCGCTTAGTGAGTTCGGCTAGGGCTTCCTCCCGAATTAACTTGTTGGTTGGCTTCACCCACTCATCTAACAACGCAAACGTTGGTTGCTTACCCTGACGGGGGCGAAGCAGATGATCCCTTCCTGGGCCAGACGCCAGAGAATATGGTAACCGCGTTGGCTACCGGTGGGAATATGCGCGTCATCGAGCAATGAATATATCGCTTCCCGCTTTAGTTGTTGGTTGCCCTGCAGGGCCTTAGTAACCAGGACCCGGCTGCGCGCCAATGTTTTGTCATCGAGCTCCAGCTGTTGTTCCCGTCTTTTGCTGGCGGCTATGACCGGCGGTGTGAGCAGATCCAGCATCCAGCGAAGGTCGGCTGGCGCCACAAAATGCAGCGTACCGCGCATCGGCCAAGTACGAATGATGGTTCGATCGGCGATTGCCTTCTCGATATCAGTTTCTGTAGAATTCGGCGATCGCAGGCCGATCGCCCAGAGTGCACCAAGATAGTCTTGGGCTTGCATCGCGCCAAGCCAGCTTACGATTTCTGCTGGCCTGGTGAATTTGGCGCCAACAATCTGCTGGTTGATCAATCGGCAGTGGACCATGTCACGCGCAGTCACGAAGGAGAAATAGCAGATAGCAAATCGTGAAACGCGCCCTGACCGCCTTCTCCGTCCATATGGCAGGGCTCTTGCTCACTCTGGATAAGCCAACTCTAGAATGAGCCATCTTCCCCTCAAGACGAAAGAACGGTGGTGCAATGGGCGTTGCTTTCTGCAGCGGCGCTCATGCAGTTCGCGAAGCAACAAGTTCAACGGAGGCATGTTGGAATGTGGATCGTCGCGTTAGCGCTGAGGCGTCCATACACTTTTATCGTCGTTGGTATTCTCATTGTGTTACTGGGGGTGTTCTCCATCGTTCGGACGCCAAAAGATATTTTTCCGGACATTAATATTCCGGTTATCGCCGTGATCTGGAGTTACTCCGGACTCCCAGCCGAAGAAATCGAGAAGCACATAACGTCGGTTACCGAACGAGGACTAACTACGATAGTCAACGATATCGAGCATATCGAGTCGAACTGCTACAACGGGATAGCTGTCGTTAAGATCTACTTGCAACCAAACGCAAATGTACCGATCGGGCTTGCCCAGGTGGCAGCGGTTTCGCAGACGGC
Source organism: Chthoniobacterales bacterium (assembly GCA_035710445.1). Classification (GTDB taxonomy): domain Bacteria; phylum Verrucomicrobiota; class Verrucomicrobiia; order Chthoniobacterales; family JAFAMB01; genus DASTDH01. The sequence goes on along the minus strand of DASTDH010000193.1, from coordinate 11,448 downwards.
ATTGAAACAGCTCCCGCCGGGATCGACTCCTCCGCTCATACTCAGCTTCAGCGCCTCCAACGTTCCGGTGCTGCGCTTGGGGTTGAGCGGATCGACCTTGTCAGAACAGCAACTCAACGATCTTTCGCTGAATCTCTTACGGACTCAACTGATTACGGTTCCGGGCACGGCGGTTCCCTACCCGTACGGCGGCAAGCAGAGAGTTGTTTCGGTGGATATCAACAATCGGGAGCTTCAGTCGCGAGGCCTTGCTCCGACCGATGTGGTTAACGCAATCACATCTCAGAATGTGATCCTTCCTTTTGGAACCGAGAAGATCGGGAGCCAGGAGTTTGATGTCGGGCTGAATGCCAGCCCACTCACCATCCAGGAGATGGCCGACTTTCCTATCAAGACAGTCAACGGCATCACGACCTATGTCCGCGATGTGGCTAGTGTGCGCGACGGTTTTACGCCGCAAACCAATATCGTCCGGTTCGACGGGCTTCGAGCAACGATGTTGCAGGTCCAAAAGAACGGAAAAGCGTCGACATTGGACATAGTCAACGGTATCAAGGCGCTGCTGGAGCGTCTTCGTCCGACTTATCCGGACGGGCTGAAAATCGACTTGCTCACTGATCAATCGATCTTCGTAACCAGCGCGATCGAAGGTGTTATTCGAGAAGCCGTCATTGCTGCTTGTCTCACTGCGCTAATGATCCTGGTGTTTCTGGGCAGCTGGCGAAGCACCGTGATCATCGCTATCTCGATCCCTCTGTCTATTCTCTGCTCGATCATTGTTCTTTCCGCCTTAGGCGAAACCATCAACATCATGACGCTAGGAGGTCTTGCGCTCGCGGTTGGTATTCTGGTGGACGATGCGACGGTTGAGATTGAAAACGTTAACCGCAACCTCGATGAGGGCAAGCCGGTGAAAAAGGCCATCCTGGATGGGGCCGCTCAGATTGCGGTCCCTGCCTTCGTCTCCACGCTCTGTATCTGTATCGTTTTTGTACCGATCTTTTTCCTGAGCGGGACTGCCAAATACCTTTTCACGCCCTTGGCCGAGGCCGTTATTTTTGCGATGCTGGCATCGTATTTCCTGTCGCGAACGCTGGTGCCGACTCTAGCGAAGTATCTTCTCGTAGCTCAGCATCCTCATTTGCACGGTGCCCAGGCCAGCGCCACGCGTGGCTGGTTCAGAGGTCTCTTTGGCGCTATGTATGAGGTTTTCAATCAAAGGTTTGAGCGGTTTCGCGAAGGCTACCGCGACCTCTTGGCGATCGCATTGCGAAACACCCCGATTGTGTTCCTGCTTTTCGTTGGATTTACCGCGTTGTCGATGGGGTTGGTGCCGTGGCTTGGTCAGGACTTTTTCCCCGCTGTTGATTCCGGTCAGTTTAATCTCCATATACGAGCCCCGACTGGGACTCGCATCGAAGAAGTGGCGCGGCAGGTAGACGAGATCGAGGGGGCAGTTCGGCAGGAGGTGGGCGACCAGTTGAAAGGGATAATTGACAATATCGGTCTCCCTTATAGTGGGATCAATCTCTCCTATTCAAACACCGGAATCGCCAGCGCCGCCGACTCTGATATCATCGTTTCGCTGCGAGAAAATCATGAACCGACTGCGCGAATTGTGAACCGGATTCGTGCGCGTCTTCACACCGATTTCCCGGATATAACCCCATCATTTCCGCCCGCGGACATTGTTGCTCAGATTTTGAACTTTGGATTGCCGTCCCCGCTGGACATACAGATCGTGGGAGCAAACAAATCGGCCAATGGGGCCTTGGCCAATCGGTTAGTTGAACGAATCAGGCGCATCCCCGGCGCAGTTGATGTGCGGGTTCAACAACCTTTTGACTATCCGCGGCTCAACGTGAACGTCGACCGCTCTAAGGCGTCGGATGTAGGAATCTCAGAGACCCAGGTCGCGAACACCGTGCTTGGCGCATTGAGCGGTTCCACCCAAACCAGCCCAAATTTCTGGGTCGATCCAAAGAACGGCGTTAATTATCAGGTCAACGTCATGTCACCCCAGTACACCATGGATTCGGTTAACGCCCTGATGAACCTGCCGGTGATTGGAAGCGCCGGCCTGAATCCTCAGATCGTCGGAAACCTAGCCCAGCTTAGCAGGGCTTCTGAGCAACCGCTCGTGACTCATTATAACATTCAGCCCGTGGTGGATATCTATGGTGCGGTGGATGGCAAAGACTTGGGATCCGTTAGTTCGGAAGTAGCCAAGATCGTAGATGACGCCAGGAAAGAGCTGCCCAAAGGCAGTCGTTTCGAAATCAGAGGTCAGGTGCAGACGATGCATGACTCATTCACCGGCCTCTTTATTGGTTTAGCTTGCGCTATGGTACTGGTCTATTTGCTGATGGTGGTGAACTTCCAATCCTGGACCGATCCGCTCATTATTGTCACTGCGTTACCGGTAGCATTGGCGGGCATTGTCTGGATGCTGTTCATCACGCGAACGACGCTTAGCGTTCCTGCGTTGATGGGAGCCATCATGTGCATGGGTGTAGGAACCGCCAACGCGGTCTTAGTGATTACTTTCGCCAACGAACAACTCGAGCACTTCCGTGATTCATATCGGGCTGCTCTACAGGCCGGGTATATCCGGCTTCGGCCCGTGCTGATGACTGCGTTAGCAATGATTATCGGGATGGTGCCAATGGCACTCGGGATGGGTGACGGCGGCGAACAAAATGCGCCGCTTGGACGAGCTGTGATCGGGGGCCTGATCTTCGCTACAGTCGCAACATTGTTCTTCGTTCCGAGCGTTTTCTCCCTGATGCGGCGACATAAATTCAGGCAGGAAGAAAGAGGACAGATTCCGGCAACTAACTGAAACTATTCAAACATGACATCGCGCATGCTGGAAGGCGCCGACTCGCAGTCGGCCAGAACAAAGCAAGAAACGTTGCCCGGAGCCAGGCGACGGAATCTCAAAGTCTTTTTCGTGCTTGGATTGGCTCTGTTTGGCTTTATCGCATTTTGGGGAATCACTAATCGATCGGGTTCCAATCGGGAACTGGAACGGCGCACAGTCCAGGCCTCCCAATCGGTAGTTAATGTGGTTCACCCGTTAAGGGCCAATGAAACGATCGCACTTACCCTGCCCGGAGAAACCAGAGCGTATGTGGAAGCGCCGATCTATGCGCAGACCAGCGGTTACCTGAAGAAATGGTATTTCGACATCGGCTCGAAGGTCAAAGCGGATGATGTGCTAGCCGAGATCGATACGCCAGAGGTCGACCAGCAGCTCCAGCAATCTCTAGCCAATTTGAAACAAGCGCAGGCTCAACTTGACCTGTCGAAATCGACCTATGACCGGAACGAAGACCTGTTTAGGCGACATGTGATTTCTGCGCAGGACTTCGATAACGCAAACGGCGACCTGCGGGTGAAACAAGCCACTGTCAACGCCGATCAGGCTGATGTCAGCCGACTGCAAGCATTGGAAGCCTTCAAAACCGTTCGGGCTCCGTTCGACGGCATTATCACCGTGCGTAGCACTGATATAGGCGCGTATGTTCCGGCTGGATCGGGAACGCAGTTGTTTCGGATCGCTCAGACCAATCCATTGCGCATCTATCTAAATGTACCGCAAAATTATGCGCTTTTTGTGAAGCAAGGCGTTTCGGGTGATCTAAGTTTGGCCGAGTTCCATGGGCGGAGGTTCCCGGCAAAAGTGATCCGTACCGCCGGAGCCATCGATCCGACATCGCGGACTCTTCTGACCGAGATGACCGTACCGAACGATGGAGGTGAACTATTCCCAGGTGCCTATGCCCAAATCACTCTTAAATTGGAAGCCGACACCGGCACAGTCGTCATCCCCTCCAACGCACTCTTGTTCCGGTCGGACGGAACAACTGTTGGGATAGTCGATTCCAATGACAAGGTTGAGATCCGCAAAATTGTCATTGGTCGTGACCTGGGTTCAAAGTTGGAAATATCCGAAGGGCTGACTGAAAACGATCGGGTAATTATCAATCCGTCCGACGGCTTAACTGACGGCATGTCAGTAAAAATCGCGACCCAGAAAAAGCCTGCCGCTACCGCCGCGCAGAGTTCTGCGTCCCGTAAGCCGGAGTCGTAGCGGGCGCTTTGCTCAATGCCAAAAGAAGTAGCCGTCTCGGACGGCTAAGCCCACTGCGGAACTGTTGCAATAACCCGCCGGGCGATGGAGTGTCAGCCGGGTCAGTACCCTATTACTCCACCGCTCCAACCAAACAATTACTCCGTCCCCGTCACTCCACGCCCCATGGCCACTTACCGTTTCCAGCCGGCCCATTACCACATCGCTATTGGTTCGCATCAGCCGGTCCTGCGTATCGGTGACGGTGACACGGTGGTAACCACTACTGTGGATGCGTTCGGAAAGGACTCCAATGACACCCTGGTAGCATCACGCGGAAATCCGCAGACTGGGCCGTTCTTTATTGAGGGTGCGGAGCCAGGCGACACGTTAGTGGTGCAGCTTGATCGGATCCGGCCAAACCGGGCAATCGGTTATACTGGCTCGGTAGTCGCGGCCAATGTGGTTGATCCCTGGTACGTGCGCGAATTGCCTGAACGCGAGCTGGCCGAATGGCGGGTCGATATTGAGCGTGGCGCCGCTACTCTGGTTAAACCGGAGACGAAACTGGGGAATTTGACAATTCCCATCGCACCGATGCTCGGTTGCTTTGGGGTTGCACCGTCACATCACCAAGCGATCTCGACTGCCACTTCGGGCGAACACGGCGGTAACATGGATTACCGGGGATTTGTGGCCGGCGTTACGGTCTACTTTCCAGTATTGGTACCGGGCGCACTGCTTCATGTCGGGGACGGTCATGCGGCCCAAGGCGATGGCGAGATTGTGGGCACGGGGATCGAAATTTCGATGGAGGTCCAGTTCACCGTTCGAGTGATCAAAGAGAAATGCATTCGCTGGCCGCGGGGCGAGAATGCCGAATATATCTTCACCGTCGGCAACGCCCGGCCGCTCGATCAGGCGGTTCAGCATGCCACGACCGAGATGCTGCGGTGGTTGAAAGAAGATTATGGATTGGACACAATCAGTGCGAGCTTGTTACTCGGACAATGCGTCGAGTACGACCTTGGCAATGTGTTTGATCCAGCGTACACGATGGTGTGTAAAGTGCGGAAGGCGCTCCTTCCATCTAAAGGATAACAACCATGGACCTCGGTCGCGATTTGGAAAGAATTGAGCAGCAGGAGAGGGAACTCATATTCCCCAAGTTCGATTTCGAGAATGCCTGGCAAATCGGGCACCGATTGCGGCAATTGGCGATTGATCGGCGGTTACCGGTCGTAATCGAGGTACGTTATTTCGGGCAACCGTTGTTCTATAGCGCGCTGCCCGGAAGCGTTCCCGACAATGCGGAATGGGTTCGTCGAAAGAGTAACACGGTTGCGCGTTTTCATCGTAGTTCGTATGCAGTCGGCCTAATGCTCAAACAGGCGAACACGACTTTGCTGGAGCGTTACGCTCTTCCGGTAACTGATTTCGCTGCGCATGGCGGATCCTTTCCTATCCATGTCAAGGAGGTGGCGGTGATCGGTGCGATCACTGTGTCGGGATTGCCTCAACGTGCCGATCACGAACTCGTGGTTGAAGCGTTGTGCCTCGAGTTAGGTCAAAATCACAGCTCCTTGGCGCTTCCTAAAGTGGAAGGGCAGTAATCGGTAATCAGCGATTGGTAATCAGTGATTGGTAGGGTAACGGCAGGGACGAACGGTTAGCACCTGGAAGCCGCCTTCGCAAGCTTCGGCGCGCCTCTCCGCCCGGTTTGGCTAACATCATTGCCCTCGGCCGCGACGAAGGCTCCGCGTAGTCGGGATGCATCTACTTTGCACGCGCTAAACCGCAACGATTGAACAGAACGAATACCGGCAGGCTCTTACCCTGCGACCGATTAGCAATTACTGAACGCTGACTCAACTTGCCCTGCGCCGGCGCAGCCAGCGCACGAGACGTGGCTTTTGCCACATCCAGAATCCGCTCAGGATGACTAGTGGCACGGCCACAAAACGAGTGAAGGCGGCTGCAGGCGGGATGTGAGCGACCGGCCCGTAAATAAATCCGATAATTGGTATGCTCAGCACCAGGTGCAGCGTGCGGATCAATATGCGCTCCTCCAGCGAGTTCATGCGTAGCCTAATGAGTTACCACTGGGTGCATCGGCGGTTCTTGGCAGGAGAGATCCGGTAGGACGGTGAAGACGAGCGCGACGATCCGAGGTAGGGACCGGCGTGACTAATGGGGCAGCTGGGAGTTTCTAGAGGAGACATGAGTTTCTCCGGTCGGTAGATCGGCCTGGACCGAGCTACGGCGCGGGGATTGACCTTTCCGGTTGAGTTGAGGTTGAGAACCGCTCATATTCGTAGTCTAACTATCCATTCATACAAATAATCATTAATGTCAATAATGATTTGCGCTACGACAAATGCCTGATCCTCATTGTTCACCCGGTGCTCGACTCGGAGGCGCCTTTCTGCTCGCGCAGATTGGTTCCCATGCTGCCGCGAAATTTGCCGAGCGACTGGCTCCGCTGAAGTTTACGCCGCCGCAGGCTGGTATTCTTGGTGTGATCAACCGGCAAAAGGGGATCAGTCAGCAGATGTTGGCCGACCTTCTGGGCATGTTTCCCAGTAGGCTGGTGTTGATCCTGGATGAGTTAGAACAAGCCGGTCTGATCGGACGACGCACTAGTCCGACCGATCGGCGCATCTACGCGCTGCATCTCACCGCTCGTGGGAAAAAAGCGCTGCAGGCGATCGTACGCGTTGCTCGCGAGCACGAGGACGCCCTTTGCGCAGCATTGGATGTGAGCGAACGCGCGATCCTCACACAACTGCTGTCGCGGATCGCCGACGAACAACAGCTGAGACCTGGCATCCACCCTGGATACCGGCGATTGCGCGGAAGGCCTTAGGCGGTGTACTTGGACCAGGTCAAAGCGTTGCCGGCAGGTTCTCGACCTGCGACTTCCGGTCCGCTCCAGCTAGTCGTCAAAGGGCGCCTTTGTGATTAGGTCACAGATGCTCGGAAAAGAGAATCCGGCCACCTCGCGTTCACCGATATCGCGCATGAAGCTGCGACCCGCAGCGGCCGGATGGTGGCGGACGACTTCTGCGCAAGTTCGGACGACGGCTTGCTTAAAACCAAGCCGGGGGAATGCGTAGAGTACCTCTGTTCGGACGGCCGGGGCAATCCGGATGATGTCCGATCCGACCACGTCTGCTGCGGCATCAGCGGCCACGAGCGCGATTTCGGGTCGTTTGAACGACGCGATAGCGGAAGGATGCATGGCGATACCGTCCCAAATTATGCCGGCCCGCTCGGCGGGAACTTCGCGTTCTTCGAGAAACCTGCGTGCAGCCTCCGCTCCTGCGATCTCGAACGGCAAGTCGCTAGCGAACCGCTCCGTGAGTCCTAGATCGTGGAAGACACAGGCGAGGTACAGTAGCTCCTCGTCCCACTTGCGTTTTGCTTGCTTCCCTAAGAGCGCGCCAAATAAGTAGGTTCGCACCGAATGGTTGAACAGGTAGGGCGGAGCACTCTCCAACAGTAGTTGAGTCGCTTCTTTGGCTACTTTAGAATCGACTAGTTGAATACCGGCTACTTCTCTCGGCAAGTCCATGCTCGACTCGGAATAACCTGCCATGGTTCTCCTTTTCGTATCCTGGAAGAGACCTGGCAACGAAAGTGTCAGCCCGATGGCGCTCAAACGCTTGTTGAATTCCCGCCGATTCATGATCGGGTCGTGCCAGGTTACCAGCAGATCCCTGCGGCGAAACGGCAGATAACATCTACCTTCTCAACCTCCATTCCGTTTCCGCTCAGCATGTCACATGCAGGATCGCGTTGGTTTGAGCCGGGTTTTCCTGGAGGGACTTAATCGCGTCGGCGGTGGGCAGAATGGTTAGTTCGATTTCGCGGCGACGAGCTTCTTGCTTCACCTCTTCCATAACCGGCAAGGCGCCACCACCGGTACCGATCACGAGCCGACGGCACTTCCAAGGTATATCCTCTTCCAGGGACAGTGGAGTGTGCCCGAATTTTTCTCTGAACTTTTTGGAAGGCTTCTTCTTCCGTTTGCGGATCTCTCCTCGATCAATCACCACATCGTGCTCGTAAGTAGTTCCATCAATGCAGATCGATCCAAAAGAGAATGCCTCAAAGCGCAGATTGTTTGTGGAATCTTTGGACCGCTGAGAGTCAGCATTGTGTTTGCTCATAGTTACTACCCGAATATAACTACCACAAAGTGTTGAGCTTGGCAGCTAGGAATTATATGCCGGATTAGCCATGTGCAACGGCGATCACACCGGCCACAATCACTGAAGCTGCGGCCAAACGTCGGCCGAGATGTTGTTCGGCAAACAGCCGGCCGCCAACCAATGCTCCGATCAGTGTACTGACTTCGCGGGTTGGGGCAATCTGGCTAACCGGTGCCACGGTCATCGCACTCAAGACCAGGATGTATGAAATCGGATTGAGAATCGTGACGCCGAACAGCTCAAGTCTGTTGCCGGCCCAATATTTGTGTGCGTCTCCCCTTTGCCGCCAAACCAAAGGGGTCAACAGCAGGGCCTGAACCGGGTTGCCCAGCAGGTCAAGCAGAATGGGCGAAACATGCATCACGCTAACGGCATACTTGTCCCAGACCGTGTAGGCAGCGATCGAGGTGCCGGTCAGCAATCCGGCAAGAACAGCGGCACTGATTTTCGGATTTCTACTCGTACGAATCCCAGCGGAAAGAAACAAGATTCCTGCGCCAATTGCTACGATTCCCAATGTTCCCAGCCCGCTCGGGCGTTCTCCCAAAAAAAGAATGGCGACCAGGGAGGAGAGCATCGGTCCGCTACCCCGGGCAATTGGATAGACCAGTGAGATATCGCTAGCCGATAGCCGCGTTGCAGAAAGAAATAGTACCCGATGTGGATCACCGCACTTCCTAGGATGAAGAACCATTCTGCGTAGCCGACCGGGGATTTGTTCTGCCAAATCACCCAGGCAACCCACGGCGCGAAGACGAACGTCTGGAGGATATCAACGCACCAGAGAAAGGATAGTCCCCCTTGGACGCGTTTGAGCAGGATGTTCCATGAGGCGTGAATAAAGGCAGCTACAACGACAAGTGAGAGAATTACTGGACTCATTAGGCATGGAATTCGAGGGCTGTTCTGGACCGAACGCGGGCAATTCCCCGTGCTCAACTTATCGGTCCCCCTCGAGCCTTTTATGCCTTGAGGTGCTGGCCACTGATTCTCCACAAACATACGGAGGATGAGCGGCTGGATGTAGCGCTTTGTCCAGACCCCGCAAAGGACGGAACCCTAGCTACCAACCGTATGTTCTATCTAACTAGTTGAGTAGCAACGGCTTACTCCGCACAATTCAACCATCACAAACTGTTTTCAGAACATGTTCTCCGAACACAGTCTATGATTGACCATAATCGTATTTTACCGGAATCCAAGAGCCGCTTCCGACCTAAATCAACCCATGAACCCGGTCGATCAATTATCAGATGACGTGCTTTGGAAAGTACCGGCACGCGGCGGCAACGAGCGCCTCAGCCTCTACGTACAACTGCCTGAAGCCTGCACCAATTTAACCGAGCCGACAGGCTTGTTTGCCGGAGGTGCTTATGTCGAGCGTTGGATCATTAGAAGTCCAAATGGTTTGACTGGTAAATCGATTCACATCCTAGGCCTGTCCATGACCGTAACTGATGTGCTCGTTCGTGTGGAGCAACTGGGTGGAGTAAATCAGATCACCCAGCTCACGGCATCGGCTCCATCGTTCGTGGTGCAAGCCGCTCCTGGCCGGTGGCAGGTAGCGACCACCTATTCCAAGCTCGGTGTCGAGCACATTCTGCTCGGTGTCGATCATCTGCTGTTCGTGCTTGGACTACTGATGATTGTCCGCGGACGTATGATGCTCCTTAAAACGATTACAGCGTTCACTGTGGCGCATAGCATCACTCTGGCCGTCGCCACGCTTGGATTCGCCAGCGCACCGCTACCTCCGCTCAATGCTGCCATTGCGCTCAGCATTCTTTTCTTAGGGCCGGAAGTTGTTCGTGCATGGCGGAGGCAAACGAGCCTCACCATTCGGTATCCATGGATTGTAGCTTTCGCTTTTGGGTTGCTGCATGGTTTCGGCTTCGCCAGCGGGCTGTCCACTACGGGTATACCGCAGGGGGAGTTGCCTTTGGCTCTGCTCTCGTTTAACGGTGGCGTTGAATTGGGACAGCTTGCATTTGTCGGGTTGGCTTTGCTTCTATTGAAGTCATTCCACGTCTTGGAGATGCGATGGCCCGTTTGGGTACAAAGAGCGCCCGGTTATGTCGTCGGTGTTTCTGGTGCCTACTGGACAATTGAAAGAACCGTTGCGCTTTTCGTGATGCTCCGATGAAACAAGAAATACCTAGGGTGGGCAGGTGGGTAGCACTAACAGTTTTTGCCATTGCATTTCTAGCTCCCGCCACGATCCAAGCGCATCCGCAGACCGGCTCTGCAACAGGCTTCCAGAGCGGCTTTGAGCATCCTTTGTCCGGGCTGGGATCACATTCTCGCGATGGTCGCTGTGGGCTTGCGAGGTGCACAATTGGGAGCTCCGGCAATTTGGGCGTTGCCGGTTGCATTCCCGATGGCAATGGCGTTCGGTGGCATGCTCGGTCTGATGGGGGTGCCGTTACCGGGTGTCGAAATCGGGATCGCAATTTCAGCTCTTGCGCTTGGTGCCGTGGTATTAGCTGAATGCCGACCGCCTCTCTGGGTGGCCGCGGTGATTATCGGATTTTTTGCCCTATTCCATGGTCATGCGCATGGAACGGAATTACCACCTGGTAGCAGCGGTCTGCTCTACAGCATCGGCTTTGTGATTGCTACCGGCACACTTCACGGATGCGGAATCACAATAGGGCTTATTCACCGCTGGCATGGTGGTCGGATGCTCATCCGCACTGCAGGCGCGGTTGTGGCCGGCGGAGGCATGTTTTTTCTCTGGAGGATTTTCACATGAGTATTCGGCGACGAGGCCGGGCCTTGATCGGCTTCGCCCTTGTGAGCGGGTTCTGTCTTTATCCGGGCCCGGCGCATGCTCACTTGGTCCAAACCGGTTTTGGAACGTTCTATGATGGCGTGGCGCACGTCTTTTTTTACGCCGGCTGACCTGCTGCTGATCGTTGGGTTTGGTTTGCTCGCCGGGTCCAGCGGCGCGGTTGCTGCCCGTTCTGTGTTATTCGCGCTACCGGTTGCGTGGCTTATTGGCTGTTTGATGGGATTTTTGTTCGTCAATGTGGTTTCAATAAAATCGTTGACCACGTTTTCTTTTGGCCTTGTAGGTCTGCTGGTGGCGTTGAATGTGAGGTTGCGAGTACCTTGGCTAGTCAGCTTTTGCTTATCCGGTTGTTTCAGCAAACCCCAAGG
>DASTDH010000192.1:0-3574 GCA_035710445.1 Chthoniobacterales bacterium | reverse complement strand
TGCGCGGATGCAGGCCGAGCGTGAACGCGAAGCGAAACGCTACCGTAGCGAGGGCGAAGAAGAGGCAGCCAAGCTGCGGGCCGAGACTGACAAGCAGCGCACCATCATTCTGGCCGATGCCGAGCAGAAGGCTCAGAAGCTCCGTGGCGAAGGCGATGCCGCCGCTGCGCAGATTTACGCTCAAGCCTACGGCCAGGATTCGGAGTTCTACAGCTTCGTGCGCAGCTTGCAGGCCTATGAACAATTCCTGGGCAAACGTAGCACCCTGCTGCTCTCCGCCGACTCCGCTCTGTTCCGCTACTTAGGCCGGTCGCAGCCGGCCCGTGAAGAAACGCTGCCCGCAGAATGAGAGCGATGCCAAGTGTCAGTGTCGGCTTTTTCGGAGCGGCGGCACTCGACAATTTTTTCTCCGGCCGACGCTCTTCCGGCCGAAGGGATCGTCCTCACCCTTTCCTTCGGCGTTTGGCTTGTCGCGTGACCCGGCTCGGAAGAAGCTCAAGACAGACGGATGACGCCCAGGGGAAGTCAGAGGCTCTCGGTTCCAAGCAAAGAAGACTTTACGTAGGAAGCCCATCTTCTTCCAATGTGAAGAATGGAAGAATCGATTGGAAAAAAACTAATTTCTACGAACAGTTATCGTTCTAGGGTCAACCACACGCCAATCGTAGGCGAAGCTGCCGCCTGCATAGCAATTGAGAAATTTGTAAGCAAGCTCGGTCCCCGCTGTACGCGTCGACTACCCTTGGTTGGGTCCAGAGGCCCATCATGTGTTATCGGATTATTAGTAAGATACTAAGTATACGTTCCATTCTTCATATTTGTAGAATCGTGAAAGGAGGCCTACGATCATCTATCGGAGGATTGGTATGAGGTTGTTAACCATCCTGTTTTTTACCGGAACTATGTTGCCGCGTTCATCGCCTCTCTCACTTACTTCCTCTTACACCTCTTACCCCTCTTACCCCTCCTGGGCGGCCGCCGGGAGTAAGCATATACCACTAGGACAATAGGACAGAAAGAAACATATACCCATGCAACCCAACTCCCAACCAACTGAACCGCTGATCAGTTCGAGTAAACCAGGCATGTCCGATTTCGGGCAAGTGTCGCCCAACGCCTGGAGAGTATCTGGAAAGACTATGACAATTGACGAATACATCGAAGAACAAGGCCAGCAAGTGAACTCAACTGACCTTCGCGTACTTGGGGCGTTTACTGATCGCCTCCTGGACAAACTAAAGGAAACGAACGCCAACGAGTATCCCGGACTGCGTGAAGCAGTCCACTTAATAGTCCGGGTGTTGGACTCGACGGCGGCCCAGCAGGCGAAAGATCCGTTACCGACCTGGCTGGCCGAAGCTGGTTTTGCTGCAGCTTACCTGCTGAAACGATACGATTTAATACCTGATCACCTGCCAAAAATTGGCCTCGCAGACGATGCTCTAATACTTCAACGCGTGATCGAGCGAAACCAGTCGGAGCTGTACAGCAGTTTGGATGCGGATACGACCTAATGGCAGGTGACTGCTGATAGAGGGATTGCGCGTTGTGTTAGTAACATGGGACTAACAACAGCCCAGGATTATCTTAACTCACGCCTGAGATCAACTAGATTGACACCACGACTACGAAATTTACGGATTTTAAAGAATCAATGACAAGGGTATTAACCAGCTGTTCGTCGAAACGTTCCACTGGGCGCTTGACTTCTTCGGTGCGTTTTTGCTCTTCACGGGCGCAAAGATGTTCCTTAGTAGAGGAAAGGTGTCGATATCGCGCGAAATCCACTAATACGGCTCGTGCGCGCGCGCTTGCCGGTCAGTGATAGTTGCGCGCGCACTTCGCTATTCGACGCAACGGCCGGATGCTGCTGACGCCGTTGGCCCTGGTGCTGATCACGCTAGAGGCCACGGACGTCCCCTCTTCGCCGTCGACTCGATCCCGGCGATTTTTGGCATTACGCACGACCCATTCATCGTCTACACCTCCAACGTTTGCGCAATCCTTGGCTTGCGCTCGTTGTATTTCCTGCTCGCGGGCGTCGTTCACAACTTTAGTTATCTGAAGCCAGCCTGGGCGATCATCCTTTCTTTTATCGGAGCTAAGATGCTTCTGGCTGATGTTTTCCACATCCCAACGGCAGCGTCATTTGGCGTCGTTGGTCTGATATTACTGGCGGCAATGGGTCTGTCCTTGCTCGTAAAGTATCAACGTCCCGCGACGGCCAAGCCTACCACGGAAACCGACCATCATTCACCGCCCGCTCGCAACGTACGATGACAACAGATACACACACCTTACAATCTCGTCTGTCAACCGACCTCGAGGCTTTGCATTCCCGCATAAAGGATCAATCGCTCACGCTAGGGGAGTTGAAACAGGCCCTCAAGGGCCGTGGCTCCGCTATGCTGTTGGTCCTGTTAGCGTTACCGTTTTGCTTTGTCGCGATTCCCGGCCTGTCCATGCCTTTCGGTGTTGCCATATGTTGCATCGGCGCACGCATGGTGATTGGAGGCGAGCCCTGGCTGCCTCGCTTCGTTATGCACAGTCGTCTATCGACCGCTCGTTCAAACCAATTATTGACTGCCGCCATCAAAGTGGCTCGCATGCTCGAGAGCTTTGTACGGCCACGGTTGGCTTTTCTGCATGCGGGTCCAACTATGCTACGATTAATCGGCTTAGGCGTCGTGATCGCCAGTCTAGGATTGATGTTGCCGTTGCCCATTCCTTTTTCCAATTCCATTCCCGCTTGGGCAGTGGTCCTGCTGGCAATTGGGATGATGGAGAAGGACGGCCTCTGCGTGTTGCTTGGCCATTTAACTGTAGTAGCTACCTGGGTCTTTATCGGACTAACTTCCGTGTTTGCCATTGGAGGTTTCCAGAGGCTCTTGGATTCTTTCTAGTTATAAAACGCCAATGCCCCGAGCAGAAAGGATCGATTTAGCGCCAGCGTTTCAGCGCCGGTTGAGCCGGATCGCCGAAGGCCTCGGTCGCGAGCTCGATGCCGTCCGCTCGGATGATCCCTTCGTTCATCGCAGGCCCGCTCGATGGCGGTTTAGCTCCGACGTGTTCCGCTCTATGATGCGCGCAAGCAGCTGTGCATCGTCAGCGAGACCAATCTTCGGCAGATGATCCTCGATTAAGTCGAATCTTTTCAGAAGGTAACGTGCTCCAAATGCAACCTCTGCCAACCAGCGCGGCAACGGGACTTTGGCCTGCCACGCTTCGGGCGATTGCAAAACCTGAATGATTAATTGCACCGATTCTCGTAAATCGGGGTACTCTTCGGCGTCGATACTTTCGAGCTTTTCCCATAGGCGAGCGTTTAAAGAGCGCAGCACATCACGCAATGCGGTGGCGTCCAGGCGATTGCTACCTTCCTCGATGAACTCGTCAATTGTCACCTGCCTTCCAGAAACTTTCCAGATGTCGAGTGGTACTTCCCAAGGCGGGGTTGGCTTTAAATCCGGTCTCATAAGCTAGAGTTTATTTCTGTTTTCTGGTGATGACGCGATCTCGAGGAGCATTTCCAGCCGCATGCATTTAGGCTCGTTTCGGGAAAAGACTCTTTTAA
>DASTDH010000191.1:0-6976 GCA_035710445.1 Chthoniobacterales bacterium | reverse complement strand
CGACGGGCAACAGTGGTGTATAAGCGAACCGGACCAAACCCGCCCCGATAAAACTCGTCGACAATGCGGCGAATAAATAACGGGTCACCCGGCCAGAGCCGACGATTGAATTTGGGTCAATGCGCTCGTTAAGCATGCTCTTCTATTCAACGCACCAGCTCTTCGGCCGTTGCCTTCCGTACGGGGAACTTCTCTCGTTCTCGCTTCGGTTTGTGGCCACACGTCCTGCAGATCAATGAGAAGAAGATCGGCGTAAAAATCAGACCAAAGAATGTAACTCCCAGCATTCCGAAAAAGACCGCCGTGCCGAGAGCTTGGTCCATTTCGGCTCCCGCACCCTTTGCGATCACCAGCGGCAACACGCCCAGAATGAAGGCAAAGGAAGTCATTAGGATCGGCCGCAGCCGCAACCGGGCCGCCTCGGCCGCCGCCTCCAATCTCCCGCTACCGGCCTCCATTTGCTGTCTCGCAAACTCAACAATCAGAATCGCATTCTTACAGGCAAGGCCGACCAGCACGATGAATCCGATCTGCGTGAAAATATTGTTGTCTTGTCCTCGAGAGTAAACTCCGACCATCGCCGACAGCAAACACATGGGCACGATCAAAATTACCGCTAATGGCAGAGACCAGCTCTCGTATTGAGCTGCTAACGCGAGGAAAACAAACAAGACACACAGAGGGAAAATGAACACTGCCGTGTTGCCAGCAACCACCTGCTGATAAGTTAGCTGGGTCCATTCGAAGGAGAATTGGTTGGGTAAATTCTCTCTACAAATCCGTTCCATCTTTTCGATCGCCTGGCCCGAGCTTACTCCCGGTATGGTTGAGCCTTGGATCAGAGCCGCGGGATAGACGTTATAGTGGTAAACCGTGTCTGGCCCTGTTATTCGATGGACGTCCAGGACGCTTCCTAACGGCACCATCCCCCCCTTGTCGTTTCGCACATAAATCCGCCGGATCTGATCGGGATTTGAACGAAAAGCGGTATCGCCCTGCAAATTGACCTGATAGGTTCTTCCAAGGAAATTGAAATTGTTAACAAAGTTAGTTCCTAGATAGCTTTGTAACGCAGTAAAAATCGCATTCATCGACACCCCCAAGGTCTGCGTCTTTTCGCGATCGATTTTCAAAAAGAGTTGCGGCACATAGGCATGATAAGTCGTGAATACGCTGCTCAATCCGGGCTCTTTGTTCGCCGCGGCTACAATTTTATCCGTTACCTGTTGAAGAGCGTGCAATCCGGCGTTCCGGCGGTCTTCGATTTCCAATTGGAACCCGCCCGCATTCCCTAGTCCTCGGACCGAGGGCGGTTGGATAGCGACCGCGAAAGCATCCTGAATAGAGCCGAATCCGGCCTGCATTTTGCCGGCAATCGCCGTCGCCGATTGGTCTGGATGATCGATTCGTTCACTGTATGGCTTCAGTGGATAGAAGACGGTTAACGAATTGGGTTTTGTCGTTGAATCGAGAATATTTAAACCTTCGATCGCGAAAGTGAGCTCGACCCCCGGGATCTTCTGCCCGTTGACCCCGATTGTCCGTCGGACCGCATCGTTTCGCTGAAGCGAGGCTCCATCCGGTAATTGCGCGAATCCAATCAGGTAACCCTGATCCATCGTTGGGATAAACCCCCCGGGCACCTTTTGGAAGACGAATCCAGTCAGCAGAAGAAGGCCCAAGTAGACCACCAGAACCAGTCCGCTGACTCGAAGGAGGCGGCGCACGAGCGCTCCATAAACAGTGCTTCCAAAATCGAAGGTTCGGTTGAACAGCCGAAAAAACCAGCCTAGCACGGTGTCAATCAAGCGGCTAAATAGATCCATTTGCAGGTGACCTGGCTTGATCAAGAGTGCCGCTAGTGCTGGGCTCAAGGTTAGCGAATTGAATGCCGAAATCAGCGTGGCGATCGCAATGGTCAAGGCGAACTGCCGATAGAATTGACCGCTAATGCCGCTAACCAGAGCTGTGGGCACAAATACCGCTGTCAGAACGACCGCGATGGCAACAACCGCCCCACCCACTTCATCCATCGCTTTTCGCGTCGCTTCTTTCGGATCCAAGCCGCGCTCAACCCACCGCGTCACGTTCTCGACAACCACGATGGCATCGTCGACTACTATGCCGATTGCAAGGACCAAGCCGAAGAGTGAAAGTGAGTTAAGCGAAAAACCTAAAATCGCCATCACTGCGAGTGTTCCGATCAAGGAAACCGGCACGGCGATCAAGGGGATCAGCGCTACCCTCCACGACTGGAGGAAGACCAAAACCACGATCACGACGAGAAGTACGGCGTCCCGCAACGTATCGTAGACGTTTGCAATCGACTGCTCAGTGAAACGCGTCGTGTCGTAGGGGATCGAATATTCCATTCCCGGAGGAAATGCTTTCGCCATTTCGACCAATTGTTTTTTTACACTCGCGGCGATTTTCAGCTGGTTGGACCCAGGTAATTGCTGAATTAAGATTGCTACTGAGGGGATCACTCCGTCCCGAAAGGTGGAACTAGTATAGTTCTGTCCACCGAGCTCTAATCGAGCGACGTCCTTGAGGTAAACGAGCTGCCCGTTATCACCGTGCTTCAAGACGATTTGAGAAAATTGCGCCGGGGTTACTAGACGGCCTTCCGTGCTAAGCGTGAATTGAAACTCCGTCTTCGGCGGCGCTGGCTCCGACCCAATGTTGCCAGAAGCAACCTCGAGATTTTGTGCCCGCAACGCGCTGATCACGTCGTCCGCAGTCAGTCCACGGGAAAACATCAAATCCGGATCCAGCCACACCCGCATACTGTAGGGCTGGGCTCCATATACCTGAATATTACCCACTCCCTCGATCCGCTTGAGAGAATCCTCCATCTGGGTGTAGGCATAATTGCTCAGATAAAGAGGATTGTACGCCTTGCTTTTGGAACTGAGGGCAATCGCCATGATGACATCGGGCGATTGCTTTGCCGTGACCACCCCGATATTATTTACCTCAGGCGGTAGTTGTGGCTGCGCGATCGCTACCCGATTTTGAACCAGCACTTGGTCGATGTTCGGGTCAGTGCCTAACTTGAATGTCACGGTCAACTGCATCGTACCATCGGCGGACGACGTGGACGACATGTACAGCATATTTTCAACTCCGTTGACCTGCTGTTCGATCGGCTCCGCGACTGTCTCCGCGAGGGTTTTTGGATCAGCTCCGGGGAACTGCGCCTGCACCACCACCGTGGGCGGCGCAATGGTCGGAAATTGCGCCACCGGCAAAATGAAATAAGCGATTCCGCCGAGCACCACGGTGATGACCGAAATTACAATTGCAAAAATCGGCCGATCGATAAAAAAACGAGAAAACTTCATGCTGATACTGTCGTTGCGCGGTTCTCTACTCGGTTTCTGACGCCCGTTTTGAGGAGTTCGTTTCGGCGCCAAGTATTGGTATGGGGTCGCTGGAGGCAAATTGTTCCATTGATCCTGCCTCTGGTTTAACCGGGGTATCGGGCCGGACTTTTATAATTCCGTTGATCACGACCACGTCTTCCGGTTGCAGCCCAGAGGTGACTACGCGTAATCCGTCGGTCAGTGGACCCGTTTTGACGTGACGCAAGTGAGCAATATTTTTGTCGTCGATTACGTAGACAAAGCTTTGATCTTGATCGGAGCCGATTGCTCGGTCCGCAATCAGAAGCGCGTTATATTTCGGACCCGAAGGCAGTCGAACGCGGACGAAACTGCCCGGCGTGAGAAAGCCGTTCCGGTTGGCAAACGTCCCACGAATGAGCAATGTTCCCGTTGATGTATCCAGGGCGTTATCTGAGAAATCGATTGTCCCATCGTGAGGAAATTGCGTTTCGTCCTGCAACTGCAGATAGGCCAGAACTTTTCCCTCCGGATCACTCACCAATTTGTGATCGTGCGTCAGTCGCTGATAATTCAATGCCGCGAGCTCATCTATGCTGAAATAGGCATAGATCGGATCGATGCTAACAACGGTCGTTAGTCGTGTAGAATCAGCCTGTACCAGATTGCCGATATTCACCAATTGCCGGCTCACGCGGCCATCGATCGGCGAGGTGACATGCGTAAATTCTAGGTTCAATTTTGCCGCGTTCACTGCGGCTTGGGACGCGATCACATCCGCTGCAGCGGTGTTCTTATTGGCAAGTGCCGTATCATAGTCTTCCTTAGCAATGACTCCGGTGCTTTGCAGACGCTCTTGACGTTCGAAGGTGATATCCTGCAATTTCTGGCTGGCCTGCGCTCGCTGCAGTTGGCCAACCGCCTGGTCGTAGGCATCCTGATAAGGCCTGGGGTCGATCTGAAAAAGCAAATCTCCTTGGTGGACCAGATCACCCTCTTTAAACGGAATATCGACGATGTAACCGCTGACTCGAGGAGTGACATTTACGAAATTGACCGCTGCGGTTCTTCCCGTGAATTCGGACCAATTTTCGACCAGTTTCTCTTCCGGCTTGCTGACTGTCACGGTCGGTGGTGGTGGGGATCCTGGAGGTGCCGCTTGGTTACATGCGACCAATGAAATCAAGCCCGTGAGGGCAGACAATAACCTCCCAACGTAGGCTGCTTTAGTGTGCTGCATCGGAATTCCCTATAAACCGGACCTCTTCATACGAATTTTGCTCCGGTCCCCAAACCTCGTTCTTCATCGTGACCCGCGAAACCGTCACCGATCGGTAGGTCAGGAGCACAACACCGATAAAACACAGGAAAGCCGGCCTCCCGATTATTGGAGTCGTGACAGCGCAAAATCTTCGCCTCGCTCTCCGTGCCGTCGGCAGTGTTCGTCGAGGACTGCGGTAAGGCCCTGTAGAATTGAATAGTGTTCATTTTTTAGGCTGGTCTGTGCGGGATGAAGTAGAATCGGACGTAGCTCTGGAAGTCCACTTCCTCAGCTCGCTGCTTGATGTATTCGCTTGATTTGTAGATCGCGAACGCGATCATGAGTGCTAGTACGTAGGTCATAGTGTTTATTTGGGTTTGATGATTTCTCTTTTTAGTTGCCGTAAAACTCGTCTTCCATCCGGCGAGTCAAGGCGTCGTTGCAGAGCCTCTCGCCTTCCTCAGCCAGTGTTCGCATCTCTGCTTGACTCGGCATGAAGAAGAACCCGTTTTCTTCCAGGTGGAAGTCGCCTGCGTCGGCGATCGCATCAATGTCAGCGTCGCTTATCTCGGAGGCCCAGTATTCTTCAGCGTTCATTTGTTTTTTAACCTCTCACGACTGCGGCTCCTCAAAGCCGCAGGTAGAAAAGTTCAACTCATTATCGGGGTGAATCGGAACATCCCGAAGCTGTTCACGAAGGTTGACAGGAGGCCGTCTATGATGGTCACCAGCCCTTCTCCGAACTCCTCATTCTCTGCTTCGTAGGTGACGGAGTAGCCAGTGTCGAAGACCTTCCGCCCAATTTTTGTCGGGTACCCTGCAACGAGCCCTCTAGTGATACCGGTCTTTTTCGTCATTATTGTCGTTTTCATTGGATTTCTCCTCATGCCCGCCGCTTCGGTCCTGCCCCGATCAGCATATTGAATGTGCGCCCTTACTCTTTAGGAGTGGCTCGCAGCGGACATGAGGAGGCGGTTTTCCCGCTCTCCTGACCTTCTCCGACCCTCTTAAGTCCCCTCGTTTTTCTTTTCAAAGAACCCCTTTTCCCTTTCTCATCCCTCTTCCTTCGATGGCGCCAACTGGGCGAGGGCAAGACCTCATCCACTAAGGCCCTCGGCACTGGCTGCTGGAGCAAAAACATCCGCGTCGAATGGCGCTCTCTGATCGCTGCGTTGAGGTCTAACACGGGTCTCCTCCGTTCGAAATAAGTATTTGGCCATGTCTTAAGTCCTTTCATACGTTACCTCCTGCCTTTCGAATCTGGCATATGGCTAACAGCAACGCTCCGGCGGACGCAGAAAACACTGAATAGTCGAGCGGCGTTTTGATGCCCAACGAAATCGCCATGGCGGTGCCAAACAGAACCAGCAGCCCCGCCGCAGCAAGCGCCACGAAACGAAGCCAGATTCCTAGAATTAACGTAATGCCAAGGAAGGTTTCTGCGATCGTCGCGGCCCAGGCCAGGAACGGAATCGTGAACGCCGGCATGAAGGAATTAACTTTCGCCGTGTATTCCATAAAATGCTTGAAGCTGTCGGGACTCGTATTTTCTCCCCAGATACCAAAACGACCCGCCACCGCGGATAAAAACGCGGCCCCCAGTGCGAACCGGGTGTAACGCATCGCGAATGACTCCCATTTAACAAGGCCTTTCCCCAGGATCGGCTTTGAAGAAACAGCGTCAGTCAGGGTTCGATTACTCATCGTTATTGGTCTCCTTTGGCTTGAGTCCTCGCTATCGGCAGCATGAGCGGTTTGTCACCGTCGCAAACAAAGCAGGCGATGAATTTTGCCGGTTCTTGTTGGCTCGCGTTTGCTGATATCAAATGCTCACCGTTTGGCGCCTCGTAGAAGCTCTCCCCCGCTTTGTAGATCGTTTCTGGTTCACCTTTTACTTGGACCCGGAGCGCTCCAGCGATGACGTAGACGACGACGGGAAACGGATGGGTGTGTGGTGCAGAGAACCCGCCGGGCGGATAGGTAACTTCAACCAACTTCACTTGAAGCCGGCCGCCGTCCAAGTTGGGCAATACCTGGGCTAAGGCGATCCGGGATCGTACTGTCCTGTCATGCTTGCTATCAGCGGCGGTTTGAGCCGAGACAGATTGGGCGCCGATCACAGCGGCGCCAGCCAAAGCTAGCAACCACGATCTGGTAAACAGGGTCGTAATTATGTCGTGCATACTAGTAGATTTATTTTAGTGTGGTCCATTAACAAAGATCCATTTTTGCGATATCAACTGTACCACTTCGATGCCTAAAAGAGTCACTGCTTTCGAGCTGATGTTACCCGCGCGGGAACCAGAAACCCCTGTCTATCGTTGGATCTATGCCGCCTTGCGCACCGAGATTCTGGAAGGCCGTTTGCGAC
>DASTDH010000190.1:0-10977 GCA_035710445.1 Chthoniobacterales bacterium | reverse complement strand
CTTACTGAGCTGCTCCATCGGCTCTCCTGGCTCTTCCTGGGCCGTTCCGTAGCTCTTCTACCGACCTAACGCCCCAAATCAGCCATCAACAACCGACCGCAAAATTGGTTCCAACTCCAAGCATTTTGGGCAACGGCCCGTTAAGATACGTCCCCCTTATGTTAGCCCTTATGTTAGGACCTCATTGTGGATAAAACCATTCGCCTGCGCCGAGCGCCTTCTTCAGCCATGCGGTCCATAAGTTGGTGCCCATACCCTTCATCACCGCCAATCTGCCAACCTTGCAGATTCAGCTTGCGGAAATGGGTTAGGAATTTTCCCACGCTGTCCATTGTGTCTCTCGATCTCCAGGCATCGATAACTGAAACACGGTTGCCTTCACTAAGGGCGAGCACCGATTCGTCACCCGGTCCGGCGAAATCATAGAATGCGGCTTTGGGTCCGTCGACGAAGGCAGGCGGACTATCGCTGAGAGCGCGAACGTGTTCGAGTGATATCATTGAGTCGCCGCTGTCGTACAAAAATTGGCAATCGTGTTTGATCGCGAAAACTGAGGATTTTAAATTCTCTCGATCGAATTCGATCAACGCTTTCGGGACATGTGGACAGTCCGAAGATTTCACCCAGAACGTTTCCCATAGATGAGCGCGAGCGGTCATAATCTGGTAGAAACCACCGAAGGAAGGTCCGGTCGAGGACATGAACAAGCGGAACGATGTGCTACAACGTTCGAGAGCATCGAGGACTTCTGGGCTGATGCTTTTGGCTTCATCGACTAGGAGAGAGGCGGGCGAATCAACCTGGTCATGGATACCTTCGATGTTACCGCCTGTGTCGGTGGCGCGTCCGAAGAGAAACCGCCGGAAGGATTACGAACTTCGGTTTCGAGCCAGGACCATCCTGCCAACGCGGGTCGGTTGCGGAAGCGGGAAAGGCTGGCAAAGAATTGATTCTTCACTTGAGCGCCTGTGGCCGAGAGGTACATGACCCGAGCTCGCGGGAAATTGAATAGGGTCCAGAGCGCGGCGATCGGGAAAACGGTAGAAGTCTTCCCTGTGAAGTTCGCGCAAGCTGCGGCAGTCTGGAATCCGGCTTCGTAGGACAGTAGGATTTTGCATTGCCAATCGTAAGGTTGAATGCCGGGGATGGAATCCGCGAATAGAAGTATAGGAATTGGCTGTTTGTCCATTTCGGAAACTAACTATACTTCCCCGGACCACAGAAAAGCGAGTAAAGGCGTCAGTTCTGTTCAGGAGGACCTTGTCGAAGCAAAGAAACGGATTTGAATTTCTTTTCGAGTGGTTTTATAGCCTAGTGATTCATACAAATCTACTTATATCACATGTTGAGGCATCCGATTCCTGGCATGTGGTAACATCTCTCCTGAGAGAGTGGTAACACGTCCACTATTTTCCACTGACTTCTGCGTATGAGTCCTCACACGCGAGACAATCCGCTATCCTGGGCCTGACGAAGGACGTATATTGAGGGCGAACCTTTGCGAGATTGGAACCAGCTCCTCGCGGCTCGGGAGCTGCCTCCAAGGCCAGTGGCTTGCTTGACAGATTAACTTGGAGGAACTCCCCATGACCCGATTGCTTCGCACCATCACTCTCCTCATGCTGGCCCTCGGCGTCCAGCTCGTCAGCGCAGCGGCAGGAAGCGCGGACTTCGCCGGCCTGGTCGACATCGGCGGGGGCCGCAAGATGTACCTGGAGTGTCGCGGCACGGGATCCCCTACCGTCGTGTTGGTGGCTGGCCTGAAGGCCTCCGCCGAAGATTGGAACATCGCCGAGAAACCAGCGTCGACGGTCTTTGCCGAGGTCGCCAAGTTCACTCGGGTCTGTGCCTACGACCGTCCCGGAACGCCGGTCGGGGACAAGCCGAGCCGCAGTGATCCGGTGCGGCAGCCGACCACGGCAGAGGACGCGGTCGCGGATTTGCATGCCCTGCTGAGTGCTGCCAATGAGGCGAGTCCTTACGTGCTTGTCGGGCATTCCTATGGCGGCCTGATCGTCAGGCTGTATGCGAGCCTCTACCCCCAAGATGTGTCCGGTCTCGTACTCGTCGACGCCCTCTCCGAGGGACTTCAGGATGCGGAGACGCCTGAGCAGTGGGCGATGCAGCGAATCCTGATGGAAGGCGACATACGGGAGAGCCTGGCCTTGTACCCAGACCTGGAAAGGAACGACCCGGACCGCAGCTTCGACCAGGTCCGCGCCGCCCAGCCACTGCGTCCGCTCCCCTTGATAGTTCTGTCTGCGGACCGGCCCTGGGGGCCACAGATCCCGTCGCTGATTGCTGCAGACAAGCTGCCAAGTGACGTTCTGGCGGACTTTGGCTACGTAACCGACAACGCGCAGAAAAAGGCACAGGAGCAGCTCGCCAAGCTCGTGCCGAACGCGAAGCACATCACGAACACGAATAGTGGCCACGAGTTACACAAGGAGCAGCCTCAACTCGTGACCGACTCGATCCGCGAGGTCGTCGACGCGGTGCATGACCCGGCCTCGTGGCCGTAACAACACAGGCTGCGAGTAACCACGTCCACGGCGTCAGCGTGTGATTTACAGGCTTTGGCTATTGCGCTTTGGCCCCCCTCGCACGCGTTGCTCTGCTTGAAAAATTAAACGCAGCTTAGAACCGACTTTGCGCGTAGCGTAGAATATGAAAGCCCCTCGAACCGCCACCATCACTAACCCCGGCAGCTCCGAAACCCATGCCGTAAAGGTGGTCAAGCTAACACGCACCGATCGGGCAGTGCTTAAATCCATGGCTGCCCGTCACCGGGTTAATAATCTGACCTATTTTTTGGAAGGTATCCTTGCGGCCGAGGACCAGAAAGCGAACCCAGATACATTTAGCATTTACGAATAGTGATGCTCTAAAACGATTACCCCCGGAAATGAAAGCCAAGCCCACCCGCAAAATGTCTCCGATCGGAGAACTACCCCGAATCGTTAGAGCCCGAAGCAACAAGCCACATATGACAGTGAAAGCTCGGTTTTTTAATAGTTTTGGCGCCACCGAAACCCACCAAATTAGCGTGATAGAATTAGAACCTAATGACCGGGCCGCGCTCCAGGTGATGGCCAAGCGTTACCGAGTCAAATCATTGATCCATTTTTTGGAAGGCTGCTTATCGGCCGAGGAAAAGCGAA
The DNA here is from genome assembly GCA_035710445.1 of Chthoniobacterales bacterium. Classification (GTDB taxonomy): domain Bacteria; phylum Verrucomicrobiota; class Verrucomicrobiia; order Chthoniobacterales; family JAFAMB01; genus DASTDH01. The sequence goes on along the minus strand of DASTDH010000190.1, from coordinate 7,816 downwards.
CCTACCGAGGCAGCCAAGTCTTGTTCCGAGTTTACGAGGATTGAGGCTACAACGGATTGGCGTTGCCTTGTCGGTGCTGGCAGACGTGCCGTTGACCTTTGAGCTTAAGAACACCTATGCGCGGCTGAACGCCTTCGATTGGAGCAACTGACGGAGCATCGCGTGTAAACCTCTACGCTCAAACTCGGAGTGTCGGGAAAGACACGGGTCTTTGGCTCTTAGCTACTGCCAAAGTCAGCTGTGCGCGAATGCGCTTTAGCGCAGCTCAATTCCGTCGATAAAAGAGAAGAGGGAGGGAGCAAGGGGCCAAGTATGCAGAAGGCAAATCAATTTGTTCTAAATAACGACCTGGCATCAGGTCCGACTGCGGGTAATAGCCTTCCATCTCGGCGTTCAGCCGGACGGCGAGGAGATTACCATGTCCCCGTTTAATCAACGGCCGCCTGCTCTGGTACTGCCGGTCCTGGCCGTTAGTGGCTGTTCTCGCTTTTCTGTGGTGGCGTCCGATTCAGAGGTGGGCTCTTGGTATTGATGAATTGGAGCGAAGAATCGAGGCATTGGAGCGCAAGCGATGAGTGAAGGCATCACCCTTCCTTCGAAAATGCCACCCGGTAAACGCAACCGCCAGCCGTGCAAAAAACGGTAGCCATCGAGAAGACCTGGTGATAGCTCAAACTTCTCATACGCCACTGACGGTCAAGAGTCAGGAAGACGCTATTGAGCAGAACTCATAAGTTCGATGGCGCAATCAAGGCTCCCGGCTGGTGCTACCGCAGCCAAAAGCAGACAGCAAAGGTAGCGCGTGATCGGCCGAAGCGGCGCTCTGGTTGCGGTTCTCACGAGCGCTCTGTGCGAATGGATGACGCGGAATCCTGACCGGCTCGTCGATTCATCGAACGTCAGCCACACACTTAACAGAGCGCTTGAGGAGTTCATTTCGAGGCATAAAGACGAATTTCTGTAGACAAATCGTTGCGATCCCTTCGAGGATAATCTCTTCAGTTAACGGCTCTTTCCAAGAGTAGGAGGCATCCCGAGCTGTTTTCGAGGGGAGTGCATGGCAATTGGGCAACATGGCCACGATGCGATCGCGATAAACGCTCTCCTACCACGAAGCGTGTCGCCTGTGCTTTCGGCAATCGGCTGGCAGACGTTCTGAATATCGGGATGTGTTCCCGGAAGATGACTTTTTCGAAACGATTATTCTTGCCGAGCATTAACTTTACCATTGGGATTTTGTCGAGGGATGGGGTCGGAGTACCGGGACCTGGGGCAACCGGATTTGGTAATGGCGGAAAAGGGGGTGGCGGTTTAGGCTCTGGGTCTGTTCTGGCGGCGGGACACTGGGTATTTTTGGTCCGCTGAATTTCACCATAAGGAGTTCGAACTTGAAGGTCATGGCGGCCGCCATGTCAGGTGACTTACTTGATCCCTATGAGGGCCGAGCAAATGTTGTAGGGAAACGCGCCGGCAAGGAAAGAGAGAATGCTAATACGGCATGCAGATAAGCGACCGCAAATAGATCCTTCCGCTTGGTGGCGAGACAAACAGCCAGGTAGATTAAGTAGAATCCCCATACAGCAGAGCAGCCCGCGCCGTAGTTTACTTGCAGCAAACTGCGGCGCGGAGGAGACAGCAAAGCACGACTTGACCCGTTAGGGCTAAGTCGCGCTGTGGAGCATTTCCTAACCGCAATTCGTGGCTAGGAGCGGAGAGACGCGATCCAATACGGGATTTGCACCGAGAAACGGTCACAAATTGGCAGGAGTTCATGAATTTACTTCATCAGCAGTTCACAAATTTATTTCACAGAACACCACACACGATCGAATTAACTACAGTTTGCGGGTTCCCACCGAATCGACCTTGTCAAGTAATTGTGAGAACTCGGCGGTCGGTTCTGCGTGTGCCAGAATAAGAATCGCACGTTCTAAATCGTCAGCTGTGGCGACATACCCAGCAACCCTGAATCGTGCGCCCGCATGCGATCCCGCAAAACCCGCAGCTTAGAGATCACGCTTTTCCAGGGGGTATTCTCTCTTCGGTTGGATTGGGGACGCTCTCTTACGCGCATATGATTTTTAGCCGAAGCAACGTTTGAAGAATCCGAAAATCGATCCGGCAAGGCGAATTCGCAGACGATTTGCGTAGCGGACGTGTGGACGTCTTGTTCTTTCGAAAAGATGAGTCGAAAATCTGGCTTTCGAGCGATAATGCCAGAGAAACTGCTGCCGCAATTTATCGAGGCCATACCGGCATCAGAGCGCGAAAGAGCCGTTTAATGATCGTGATTGGATCTTCGAAACCAAGCTGAACGGTTTATCAAGCAATTGCCGTGCTTGATTCGGCGGGCAAGGCCCGGATCTGGTCGCTCAATCACTTACCCTTGAACCGAAGTTCCCGACCGCCCGGGATTCGGTCGATCAACTGAACTAGCGCTCCGGGTCAATCCTCAAGAACTGATATGGCTCGCGGCTCGCTAGAGCGCCGAGCAGAAAGATCTTGCCCATCCGGGCGGTGTTTTTCGGAAACGTGACTTACGGCTCCCTGTTATCGAAGGAGCACTTTGAGCCCACTCGCAAAAGCGAAGCAACTCGCCTATACTCGCTCGAACGTTAAACGCTTGTTTATGAACTTGATTTTACAATCGCTGGTGCCGCTGGCCTTCGTTATTTTTTTGGGCTGGTTTGCCGGCTGGCGGAAGATCATCGACGCCAACCATAGCTCCAGTCTGGCAACCTACGTAATGAGTTTTAGCTTTCCCTGTCTTCTTTTTGCCAAAACAGCAACTACATCGCTGCAAAACCTAATTAATTATCGCTTCATCGCGGGTTTGAGTCTTGGCTTACTCGGGATGTATCTGCTGGTCTTTCTATTTAATCGCTATCTTCGACGAATATCAGTAAGCCATAGCTGTCAGACTGCGTTTGTCTCTTCATTTCCGGACATGGCATTATGGGTATTCCGATCTTCCTGGTACTATTTGGTGAACAATCTCTGATTTCGATTGTTATCGGAAATTTGATAACCAGTTTGATCATGATACCATTGACTGTTTCAATTCTGGAAACCGCGCAGGCTTCAGAAGTCAAAACGAATATCATGGCTCTGGTGCTAAGAGTGTTTACGAAGCCCTTAGTTCTTGCCCCAATCATTGGAGCTTCTATTCACGGTTGAATTTTCACATGCCGGCACTGGCGATGGAGTCGCTAAATTTAGTAGGCGGAACTACGTCAGGTGTATCTTTGTTTACCTTAGGCCTAATCATGTCTCAGGACAAGGTTAGCATTAGTAAACCAGTTTTGTTGAATGTGTTTAATAAGAATTTAGTTCATCCTTTGATTATGTTTGGAGCGGTTATTGCTTTTGGTATCACGGGAGGGTTGGCGAAAGAAGCGGTTTTACTATGTGCCATGCCGCCAGCAATTATGACCACGATGTTTGCGGCTAAGTACGATGTCCTTAGGCGTGAATCAACTAGTAGCACTGTAGTGGGAACTGTTGTTGCATTATTTACGATGGCCTTCATTATGCGCGCTTTAGGGATCGGGTCGTAGGAGGACAGTTGCTTGCTAATCAAGTCAGGCAGGCCGCGGTGCCGGGAGGCTCAGCCTGTAGTTACGAACTCATTTTGTTGGCGCAATTGCGGAAACTGAAGCTGCCATTCAATAATGGGGTTGGGCCGAGCGAAAATGTGTACCGTGGCCTTCCATGTCCCCGCCTCATGGCGCAATACCTCGAACCAATGCCCGGTTATGGTTTTGCCGTTGGCCACTACCGAGTAATCCCCGGCCATCACTCCTGCTTCATTACCGTTCAACTCCACCTGCGTGATCCTTTGATCAAAGCTGGTGGCGCCGGCATCAAAGAGCTGTTGGTAGTGCTTCTGGATTTCTGCTTTTCCGTGCAACACTTCGAGTCTGGGCAGAAGCTCGACAAAAATCGCATCCGAGGTAAACTCGGCTGCGATGCCGGCGGCATCTTTCTTATTGTAGGATTGGACGCGCTCCGCGATGAGGGCTGCCGCCGCCGCCTTAAGGTCCTGCGTACGGTCCTGCTGCGCAGGGGCGGGCAGAGCTGTCCCGATCGTTATAGCTACAATGGGAAGCAGCAGTGCGTTGCAAAGGTCATGCTCATTGTCTAAGAAATCAATCGTAAGGGAGGGACTAATATAGGGCACACTGAAAAAAACGAAAAGTACTCCGGTGGCGCGCATTCAACTCCGTGTTCTTCGCATCCCTTACAGGCTCGTTTCTCTCGCTTGATTACACGTACGAACTATTGGCCCGCCTCGGGCATCAAGTTGTTCAGCGCTCTCATAACCGATGATCACCTTCTCTTGGCCACAAGCCTGGCACACGCTTTACAGCTACATGGCCTCAATATACCACAGCAACCTCTACGTTGGTCCTTAGACGCCGCGGCTTCCTTCCGTCAAGTATGCGCCTCACCGCACGGATACGAAAAAGCTGCTACTTTTCGATGCCTGTTCATTTACCGAAGACCGTCCAGACGATGCCGTTTAGCAATAAGAACATTGTAACCACCCGCATAATAGCGAAGGGCTTGTCCATTTTCCCAATTTCTCCTTTTCGAATTTCTGCTGCTTCGTGCGAGGTTCGACGAGGATATTCGAGCCGCGCACAGAGGTTTCGGGCGAAGTAAAGAGGGCCAAGAAGCAGTAGAAGCTCGACTTGAGGTAGTACGCGATGTTGTTCTAGGAAGCCCGCTGTTCCTGACTGCTCGGCGCTTCGTTAGGATTTGCCACTGGATCGAGAAAGGCGAAAGCTTTAGTGAAGCCTGCCGCCTGGAATTAGTGAGCTACAGAAGTTTCCGACTCCACGTATCGCGCAACAAGAAGTATCAGGAGCGCCTAAGGCGAGCTGAAACAGAGCGCGAACATTTTCTGCGCGAGTACCATATCTCGAACATCAAGAAACACGCACCTCGCAACGTGCTGGCAAGTTTATGGTGCTCGAAAGACGATATCCAAACGAATTTGCTTTGAAGCCAGTTCACCGCTCCGAAGGATCGAGCGAGCAGCCAATTGGCGACCGGATCGACGAAAGCCAGTTGCGGCGATACTCGGAATTGATGGCCGAGTTCAAACTAGAAAATGAAGCGAAAGTGCAAGAGCAATCTCGTTCCCTTCCCGCCACGGAAAGTGCCGCCGGCTAACCGACTGGGAATCGAAACATTCCGTTCGGTTGTTCCTTCTCGTCTGTCTACTGACCGCTACTATTTCTGTTTCTGGGCGCCCACGGACTCCTCTGCCCGATCACCTGGAGTCTGCGCCAGTTTTGAGAGCACCTTACCGCTTCGAGCGTCAACCTGGACAGCCGCGATCTTCTTTGTCAAAGGTGTGACGATATCAATGGACCAGATCAGTTGGCCGTTCTCTCGCGCAAGCCTTGCGCTCTTGACCTTTCCACCGGGAACTTTCGCCAGCGCAGCTCTTTCAGCCTGTGCTCGTGTAATGTGGGCGTGCAAACTGGGCGATGTTTGTGAGATATCGGTCGCTAAAGTCGTCCCCTGAAAATCACTTGTGCCTAATACAACCCCGACGAGAAGCGCAATGCTCAATTTCTGCGCTACGTTCATAATGCATTAGACGCGTCCGCCACTGTGTCTGTTCATTTCACTGCCCCTGGAATCGAACCTTGATCCATGACTGCTAGGGAGTCATAACGCCAGTCATAACAGAATTCAGATGCTGCGATGGCTTTTACTGGAGTGTTTGTCGAGCCAAAGCAGATGCGCCGTTGCAGATCTCATTTTCCTTATCCAAGAGATCTTCGAGAAGGAGCGGCGAACTGCGTGACCGATCCTCTCCGCTTGTACTCTTCGCGAAATGCATTGAATGTCTCGAATACGGACTTACGCGAAGACAAGAATTTCTCCAATTGAGGGCGCAATTCAGGGTAATAGAAGTCGATTAACATTTGGATCTGCACATACGCTTCTTCATCAGAACGCTCCTTTCCGACTCTATCGTAATTATCTTCGGCATCTTGAAATGCGTGCTTGCCAAGCATTACGGCGTGAAATCTGACTAGCGCGGCCCTGTGAATCCCGCCATATCTGCGAGTCGCTGAAAAGAGCTGCTCCAATTTTGCAAGCCTCTGCTCTCGCTTCGCCTTCCTTTCTGACAGCCAGTAGTTAACCAGGGCGGTTCCAAATCCACTTCCAACCAACGTTACGATTCCGGTGACGGCGACTGTAGGGATGTCCATTGTGATTTTTTCAAACTCGCTGAGATTCCCATATCAAGCAAAATGTACGCGCTTTGACGTATTGCTGTGCGGGGTGTGCCGAGCTGGTAAGTCTAGCGGATATGCCAAATCAGGCGACAAAACCGAAGGCCTGCTTACGGCTTTATTTTACCCAGTAGCTGTAGGGCTTGGTCAACAGAGATCTGGGGGAGTGTTTCAGGCGGCTTTTGGGCGTCGAGGATTCGCTGACAGAACACGGCTGGGCTGTTAGTAGTAAGATAAGAATTCATTTCTGGCCTTGCCAACTGAAGGTCCGCCCATGCAATTTCGGCTTGTAGTGCGCGCAAAATCTCCTGGTTTCCTTGCGCCTTGGCCAGATTTTGGGCGTGCAAAACCTTCATTATTTTGACCGCATTTCTCACTTGCTCTAGGTCCTTTGCTTCGTTGTCGCCATGAGAAGAAATATGAGTAAGGCGTCGATACTCGTCGATTAGGATTGTTGTAATTTGATCGTCGGATAGGATGACTGGAGGCATGCCTGAGGCTACAAGTTTTTTGCTACCAAACCAAGTTCCAATCGACATAGGGTGTACGGAAATCGCCGTTGCGTTCGATTGAGCGCTCCATCAAGCCGGCGCAAGTTCGCAACTCTTCGAGATATCGCTCACCTCCGGCTGGATCGAAGGCGTACGGATCCGCCGAAAGTCACGTCATTACGACGCCAAATGAGAGCGTCGGCTCGGTCTGGTGATTCTACACCGCGGCTTTTGAGATCGGCTTTAGATTCGAGCCGCTCGCGGCCGCGGGAATCGTATAGCTTTCTGCGCGAGGTTAACTGAGAGATCAACTTCTCATCGTTTGGGATAATTATCTGCCGGCGTTCGATGCGCTGGCCGACTGTGCTCCACCATTCTGCGGAAAGGTTGTAACCAGCATTTGCTGTCGCCGCCACGAAATTGTGAAAATTCTTTGAAAGCTCGTAGGTAAGCCTCTTGCACAATGTCTTGTGCATCTTGTTCATGCTGGATCATCCAGCGCGCCAAGTCATAAGCAGCGTGCAAATAAGGGAGAAAAATCTCCTCAAAGCGCCGGCGGTCTCCTTCCGTCAAAATACTGACCGGATCCCGGCACATATTATTCCCCCAAAGGACCAAGTTTGTGCCACTCGGCCATTCCCACCCGTGCTAGATTAATTTCATCGCCATCGAAAACAGCAAATCGCGGTCATCGAAGGGGTAGTCAAAAAGCCGACATCCACTCCCAAGCGTGGCGGGATTTTTTCTCAGCAAGCACAACTATTGGCTACCGGCATTCCAGGCGGGAGATGGCGAGTTGAGAAGGCTTGAGGGGAGAGTTCGGTTCGGCCGGCTTCTTTCGTCGTTTAGTGTCCCCTCGATCTGAACTCCTGCGGTCGACAACACGAAATCGCCCTCCCAAACTAGTGATTTCGCTTTCAATGCGTTTCGCCTCCATTCTTCGGATGGTCCCTTCCCTGGAGAGTTCTTATGTAGTGGACCAAATTCCAGATGTGGTCGTCGGATTCGACTTTTCCAAACCCGGGCATCCCACTCAGCCGAATTCCGTTCTTCACAATCCAGAACAAT
>DASTDH010000189.1:0-3870 GCA_035710445.1 Chthoniobacterales bacterium | reverse complement strand
GTCGAACGTCTGAAAAAGGCGTACGACGATTCGCATCCACGAGCCTAGGCAGCGAACGTCAGCGAACGTCAATGAACAACAACGAACGTCAGCGATTGCGCTGGTTGACGTTCGTTGTTGTTCACTCTCGTTCGTTGGCGTTCGTTGCTAAAAGCTGCTCGCCCAGTTTGTGAAAGAATTCGTCGAGCATCTTCTTCGCTACCGCGTCCACGAGTCGCGAACCGACCGCCGCGATCACCCCGCCGATGTGGCCCTCTGATTCGCATAGCAGCTCGCTGCCCTCGCCCTTGGGCGAGATTTGGATTCTCGCCGTACCTTTTACCCAACCCGGAGCGCCTTTCCCTTCGGCCCGAAGCGTGAACGACTCCGGCGGTTTCTTGTCATCGATCCGGATCTTACCGACGTAGCTCCCCTTAATCCCGGCGACTCCGATCTTGAGATGCGCATTGTAGCTATCTTCCCCCGTCTTCTCCATCTTCTCGCATCCGTCGATGCATTTCTGCAGGATGGCGGGTTCGATGAGCGCCGCGAAGACTTTCTCCTGCGGAGCATTGAATTCGTATGTCGCCGCCAGCTTCATTGAAGGCTCAAGGCAAAGAGATCAAGGGGATGAGTGTCTTCTCCTTTGTGCCCTTAAAGGTATGTTTTATCCGCGACTGGTAGCGAGTTCCAGCGCCCGCTTCGCCAAGACGCGCGCGAGATGCGCCCGGAACTCCGCTGAAGCGTGAATGTCCGACAGCGGATTGACGCCATCCGCCACCTTTCGGCTGCGATCGCGATTGTCTGTGGCGAAAGTTCCGACCCGGTGAGAAACTGTCCATTCTCGTCGTAAACGGTCCGCTGGTTATTAAAACTATTTCATTGCGGCTGCGCAACTCTGCCCAGCCGCCGGAATCCAGAGCGTCCCGTTGACGAGGATCTTAACGGGCATGTTCATAGCAGCTTTCTCTGTATGGAGCCGAAGGGGGAACCAAACTTTATGCCGATAGCTAATACCCTGTCAACGAAATGAGAGGGAAGAGTTTGCGCGTCGCAAATAATCCTGGTAGGCGCGTAGCGCGCTTTGATTGTGTTTCCGGACCAGGCTTTCGACTTCGTCGGGATCTCCGCTCCGGATCGCGCGCAGGATCTGCCAATGTTGCTTTTGGGCAACCGGCAAATGACGCACAAAAACTTCTTTCAAGAAATGGCGGTGCAACCGATCCCAATGATCCAGCACCTTGGAGATCAGGCCGGCCACCAGGTGGGTACCGGCACGTGCGCAGATAAATTCATGAAAATGACGGTTCTCCCGAGACCAAGCTTCAGCGTCAGATGTGAGCGTATCCATGCGGGCAACAATCGCCTCCAGTTCCGCCAGTTCTTCCGGTGCCAACCGCCCACAAGCCATTCGGCTGCTCGTGACCTCCATCGCCTCAAGCAGGGTAAAGACCTCTACGATAGATTCCGCTGCGATCTCGGCCACTCGAGCACCAATGAACGGCTCGAACACGATGTAACCGTCGGCGTGCAATTGCTGGAGCGCCTCGCGGACCGGAATTGAACTGACGCCGAGTTTTTCCGCAAGGTCGTCGATCACCAGGCGAGTACCAGGCGCCAGTTCGCCGTTCAAAATCGCTTCGCGGATTTCCGCGATGACCAGGTCTTTCTTGCTGCGCACAGCATTTAAGCGTCTCATCGATTCAGCTCACGGTTAGACAGATGATCTTCGGAAAGCAGTCTGATAAATCGCTCCTTGATCCGATCAAGGGCTGTGCGCCCGGGTAGTTGCCACAGGTTTTGGTTGAAGATCTCGACCTCGATCGGACCATGATAACCCGCTCGCTCAATCAACGCAGAGATTGCCGATAGTTCGATGCATCCGTCACCCATCAGTCCGCGCCCATTCAAAATATCCGGGAGAGGCACGATCCAGTCACTCACATGAAATCCGAAAATCCGGCGGCCCGCTCGCTCAATTTCCCTCTTCAGCGCTGGGTCCCACCAGACATGATAAACATCGACCACGATTCCAACAACGTTCGCCGAAAAATGCGCTGCCAGTTCGTTGGCTTGCGCCAATGTGACGATTACTGATCGATCCGCCGCAAACATCGGGTGCAGCGGCTCTATTCCTAGACGGACGCCTCGTTCGGCGGCGTATGGAACCAGATTCGCGATTCCTTCCTCTACCATTTCACGGCTAGCCGAAAGGCCTGCTGCTGCGATCCCTCCGCAGACCAGCACGACGAGCGGCGCTCCCAGGGCAGCGGCTTCGTCGATCACTTTTCGATTTTCCTCGATCGATCTCTGCCGCTGCGTCTGGTTGTTATAAGGAAAGAAACCGCCTCGACAGAGGCTGGAGACTTTCAGTCCGGCCCCCGCAACCAACGCTCTCGACTTTTCGATTCCTCCTTCGTGAACTTTGTCTCGCCAAAGCCCGACATACGGAATCTCTAACTCGCGGCATTCCTCGAGAAGTTGCTCAAGCCCAAGCTGCCGCACCGAATAATGATTGATACTGAGGCGATCGCGGAGCTTCATGAATAGGAAAGCTTAATCAACTCCGGCTAACTTCAGAAACGCTCGCATCCGCTCAACGGCAAGCTCCGGATTCGAAAGCAATCCCGCTTGATCAGCCAAAATAAAAAGTCGACTCAAGTGCGGCACCGACCGTGCGGACTCTAAGCCGCCGACCATCCGAAAATGGGTCTGCAGTCCATTCAAATAGGCTAAGAAAACCAAGCCAGTCTTGTAATAGTAAGTCGGCTCCTGGAAAATATGCTGAGCGAGAGGAACGGTTGGCCTCAGGATTTCCAGAAACTCATCGCCATTCCCGCGATCCAAAGCGCCGAAGGCGGCCGATGCGGCCGGCGCGATGCCATCAAACACTCCAAGCAGCGCGTGGCTGAAATGCGTCTTATTTCCGAGGATTAGATCCGGGTATGAGAAATCGTCTCCGGTAAAGAGTTTCATTCCAGGTGGTAAGCTCTCACGGAGAGCAACCTCACGATTCTTATCTAAGAGCGAGACCTTAATTCCTTCGATCCGGTCGGCGAGTTCGACCAGTAAGTTCAGGAAGTTTTCCGTTGCTTCATCCAAAGTATCAGCTCCCCAATATCCACTCAAAAGGGGATCAAACATTGGTCCCAGCCAGTGTAGCAAAACACGATCGCGACACCCACGAACGATTTTGCCATAGACTTCGCGGTAATCGTCGAAGGAGCGAGCGGTCGCCACCAAAGCGCGGCTGGCCATGATCACAACCTGTCCGCCGCATTCCTCAATCCAATCGCACTGCTCTTGGTAGGCGTCGGCGATTTCCATCAATTGATGAGATCGTCCGCCGGGGAGTTGGTCGGTACCGGCTCCACACACGATGGCATGTTTTGCGGCGATGGCGGCAGTAGCGGAGCGCCGGATCAATTCTTTGGAAGCCTTCCAATCCAACCCCATCCCTCGTTGGGCCGTGTCCATTGCTTCGGCCACACCAAATCCATGCGACCAAAGATATTCGCGGAACCGAAGGGTCGAATCCCAGTCGATTGCCGCTCCTATTCCCCATCCATTTTCCGCGAGCGGGTCGGCTACCACGTGCGCGGCCGCATAGGCTCTGCGGCTTTCGATTTTGGAAACAGTGGGAAAGCTTTTGCCTGGCCCGATCGCGTATTCCTCTAACTCGCCGGGACCAACCGGAAGCCGAAGCTCGCTCCGTTTCATAATTCCAATGGCTCCAGGTCTATCCAGCGCCGTTCCTGCCAAGATTTGACTCCGGCTTCGGCCAACTGGACGCCCTTCGCTCCTTCCAACAAAGTGTAGGGAAAGGGCGTCCCTTCAACCACGTGCCGAAGGAATTCCTCCCACTGTACTTTAAATCCATTTTCGTAGTTC
>DASTDH010000188.1:0-39782 GCA_035710445.1 Chthoniobacterales bacterium | reverse complement strand
CTACTCCCACAAGGACGTGGCCAAACTTTTTAACGGCTTTGAGATCCATTCCAAAGTCGATACCGAAGCAGGCTCGCCGGCCTGGCTGGAGCGAAAGGCGCCAGAATCATATCTCCTTGATCTGGATATTCGGGTTCGAGTGCCTCAAGCCGCGCAAACGATCGAGCAAATCGCGCAACCTGATGCACAACTTCCCACCCTGCTGCCTGGCTTAGTTTCTCTGTTAGGCACAAGCAAAGTTTCCAATTTCTATCACGGCTTGTACCAACTGAAGGTCGACTCGCTAAGCCGAACGTTGAATCGTCTAGATCAACTGCTATCGCGCCACAATTTTTTCGACTGTAACACAATTCTGGAGCTGACCGACCCAAAGACCTCGCGGAAAGCCTTGCTCATCCAAAGTGATATGGACGTGAACGCCGACGGTTCGGATGCCGATCGCTCCAATGATGTCGACGGTTCGTCGACTAACTTCCAGCCTTACACCAGCTACCGCTGGCCAAAACGCTCCGACAAGCCGAGCCAATTCATCCCAGAACGCGAGCAGAAGCTAAAGCAGACCCAGGCCGAATTCGATCAAAAGAACACGCCCCCTGAACGGAAGAAAGCGCTGAAAGAACAGATCGAGCAGCTCAACCGGGAGATTTCCGACCTCAAAAGATATAGTTTCCTGATTTCGAAAGCGGACCCGTTCGTAGTCTTGCCCGGATTTATGTTGCGGCAGCCGAATCATTCGTTTTTGCCAAAGTTCGGTGACTATGTTGCCGTGATTTACGGTGGGAAGCTTTATCCCGCGATTGTCGGAGACGCCGGACCATCCTATAAGGTGGGCGAAGCATCGCTTAGATTGGCCACCCAGATCGATCCCAAAGCAAATGCTTACAGCCGTCCCTCCAGCGATCTCAATATCACCTACCTGGTGTTCCCGGGGAGTGCTGAAATCCAACCTGGCCCGCCCGACCTTCCCAAAATGCACGACCGCTGCGCAGAGCTATTGAATGAGATCGGAGGGTACACCGGAGAACTTTGGCAGTGGCAGGACGTTCTAGCCACGCCTACTCCTTCCCCAACGCCGACAGCGCCGGCAACGCCGACGGTGCCACCAACACCCCTGGTGTCGCCGACGGGGACACCTAGCCCAAGTCCCACCGCTACAGCGACCGCCAGCCCTCCAAGTTCGCCAAAGAGCTCCGTTCATCACGTCCTGCGCAAACCCGGCGCAAAGGAAGAACCGAGAGGCGACTGAATGCTGATTGGTAAGCGGTAACCAGCAACCATTCATGTTCCTGGCTCCCGGCTCCCGTATTCCTGCTTTCCTTTTCGAACGTAATTCGTTAAGTTACATTTATTGTTTGATGAAAAGTTGCCGATTCTCGTTTGCAGTCCACGTTATGGCGGTTTTGGCAGTGGAAGGAGGCGAATGCTGTTCCTCCTCCCGCCTGGCCGAGACGGTCAACACCAATCCGGTGGTGATTCGTCGGTTACTGCTCGAATTGCACCAAGCCGGCTTGGTCAAGACTCGACGAGGGCCTCAGGGTGGTGCCGTGCTGGCTCGGAGCCCCGATCGAATTAATCTGTTCCAGATCCAGGCCGCCGTCGATCAGCAGGAACTCTTCGGGCTTCACCCCAACCCGCCATCGGTGGAGTGTCCGGTCGGGCGCCGAATTGGGAACGTAATGGAATATATCCAACGTCGAGCGACTCGCTCCTATACTCAGGAGTTGCGCAAGATCAGTCTCAAAGATGTCCTGCAGCGTTTGAGCCGATCGTAGTCGTTGCCTCGACCGGTTCGATTGCCCAACATCGAACGCAGAAGTCAAAGCGCAAAATCGGCCAGCTCGATCGAGCTGGGAGCGCGATTTCGATTGGCCCAATCCGCATTTCTTCTTTGCTTTGTAACCGGTACGATTACATAGTATCTCAGCTAATACCAGGATCGTATGCTTGCTGAATTTGAACCTATCTGGACCCCCACGTTCTCAGAACACCCTAACTCCAGTCAACCTGCCGTCGCACCGCCGCTGGGCCACCGGGACGAAATGCTACTCGATACCTATTCGCAAACCGTGAGTTCGATTGTCGAACGAGTGTCGACCGCCGTCGTCAATTTGCGGATTGAAAACGGAAATCATCGCGCGTCTCAGCAAGGCGGAAGCGGATTCGCCATTACCCCGGATGGATTCATTTTGACCAATAGGCACGTCGTGCGAGGTGCTCGCTCCATCGAAGTGACCATGGCAGATGCAACCACCGCGGCGGGGCATTTGGTGGGGGACGACCCTGATACTGACCTTGCGGTTGTCCGAATCGACACCAACCCATCATCCTTTTTGACTTTTGCCGATTCCAAGAAGCTGCGCGTTGGACAGATTGCGATCGCCATCGGTAGCCCCTATGGATTCCAACAGACCGTTACCGCTGGAATTGTGAGCGCGCTCGGACGGTCGATGCGCGCAGAATCGGGCCGCCTAATGGACGATATTCTGCAAACGGACGCCGCTCTGAACCCAGGCAATTCAGGCGGCCCGCTGGTGGATTCGACCGGCGCGGTGATCGGAGTAAATACTGCGGTCATTCTTCCGGCGCAGGGACTCTGTTTCGCGATCGCCTCGAACACTGCCCACCAGGTTGCCGCCTGGTTAATCAAGGAGGGCAAGATCAGACGCAGCTATCTGGCAATCGCCGGCCAGAACGTTTCCATCCATCCTCGGCTGGTTCGTGCTCATCGCCTTGCTCAGGCTAACGGGGTCCTGGTGGCTGGGATCGATTCAGGCGGGCCGGCTGACGTCGCCGGAGTCATCGTTGGCGACATTATTATCGCGTTCAAAGGTTCTCCCATCGTCTCGATCGACGATCTGCACCGTTTGCTGGTTGGTAACGAGATCGGTAAGCGTTCCACCGTTACGGTCATCCGGCGTACCGAAATCCTTGAACTGCCAATAACTCCGAGGGAGTTGGAGCCTGGCCGGTGAACCGGGCGGTCTGAGTAGGGCAAAAGCCTCGGCGCATTGGGTCGCAGTACCGTTTTGAGGAACGTTCGGATCTCCAATATTGCCGCTCCCTGGCCGAATTCTGACTGGGCCACTCAGGGCAATTCGATTCTCATATCCGCAGGATGTGCTGAACTCAGCAACGAATTTCATTGATTGCGGCGGTCGATCCACCGAAGTGTGACAGAATGAAAATTGCGATTGGCTCTGACCATGCCGGCTTCCGGTATAAAGAGAAAATCAAAGAGATGTTAAAAGGGGCTGGGCACGAGGTTGTTGATTTCGGTACCGATTCGGAAGAACCGTGCGATTACCCCCTGTTCATACGTCCGGTTGCGGAAGCAGTCGCCCGCAAAGACGCCGAGCGAGGAATTGTTCTCGGCGGGTCCGGCAACGGCGAAGCAATCACGGCTAATCGGGTCGTTGGGGTTCGCTGCGGACTATGTTGGAACGAGCAACTGGCCAAGTGGAATCGAGCTCACAATGACGGGAACGTTCTTTCCTTGGGCCAAAGAACCATTACCGAAGAAGAGGCATTGCATATCGTTAATGTCTGGTTGGAAACGCCGTTTGAAGGAGGACGGCACATTCATCGCATATATCTGATCGATCATCCGGAAGCGGCGGCAAAATCCTAGTCCATGACGTTTGAACAGCAGATTCGCGCCGCCGAAGGATATGTGGAACTGGGGATGCCCGCAGAGGCCTTGGCTCATCTCAACGAGATTCCGACCAAAGATCAGGATCGCCCGGAAGCGCTCAGAATGCGGATCCAGGTGGTCCTGCAGATTCGCGATTGGAAGACCGCCTTGGAGTTGAGTCTAAGAATGTGCGAGCTGTTTCCAAGCGAGAGTTACGGCTTTATCCATGCCGCATTCTGCATGCATGAATCCGGCCAGACCGCCCAGGCAAAAGAAAAACTGTTAAGCGGACCACCGTCGCTCCTGGACGAGCCTATTTATTATTACAATTTGGGTTGCTACGAGGCGGTCCTCGGCAACCTGGACCAAGCCAAAGCGTATTTGCGCGCGAGTTTTCGATTGAACAAGTCATTCCGGGATGTCGCTCAACAGGATCCGGATCTTGCCGCGATCCGGGACGAACTCTGAGAATTGCGGCATGCGGATTGCGGAGCGCGGAGTGAACTTTTGGAATTTGCATTTTGGACCCCAGTACATTCCGCCATCCGCATTCCGCAATCCGCAATAGATTTACTCGTGCACATCGGGCGATTAACCGATCTTTTTGCAGAGAACTTTATCCAGTACCAGGAGCTGGGGGCATCCGTCTGCATTATCGAGAGAGGCGAACAAACACTAAATATCGGCAACGGATTCATCGATCGGACGCAAACCACGCGCTGGACTCCGCAAACTCGCGTCCTGATCTGGTCAGCCACCAAAGCGCTCGCTTCCGCCTGCCTGCTGCATTGCTGCGAGCAAGCCGGAATCGCTCTGGACCGCAGAGTGAAGGACTTCTGGCCGGAATACAGCGCCAACGGCAAGGAAGATACAAAGCTCAGCCATATTCTTGCCCATGAATCGGGCCAACCGGCGGTTCGCCAGGCCAGCATTGGTATCCTGGACCACGAAGCAGTGGTCCAAGCGTTAGCCGAACAGGAGCCCTTCTGGAGACCGGGTCGTGCTCATGGCTATCACCCTCGTACTTACGGTTTTCTTGTTGATGAACTCGTGCGCCGGATCTCTTCCGGTACAACGGTCGCAGACTATTTTCGTAAGACTTTTGGCCAACCTCTCGAGCTTGATCTTTGGATTGGGATCCCATCGGATCTGGCTAATGATGTCGCTCCGATTCAGACCCCTAGACAGAAACGGGAATCATCATCCGAGGATCCCTTTTACCAGGCCCTAGCGGATCAGACCTCGCTCACGTACTTAGCGTTCAGCACCCCATCCGGTCCAATTGCTCCGTCCGCTTTCAACTCCCCGGAGCTCCGGATGCATCCCTTGCCGTCTCTGGGTGGAATCGGTACAGCCGAATCGTTAGCCCGTTTTTATTACCGGGTCTTTTGTGAACCGGAGTTTCTGAGCCGCGAGCTGCTTTCGATGCTGAGGAAATCGATTGTCTCCGGCCACGATCAGGTATTGCAAATCCCGACGGCCTTTGGGTTGGGATTCATGAAGGATCCAGTCTCGCCTGGACACAAAAAATTGCGCAGGATTTTCGGCCCTTCCGAAGCAGCCTTCGGCCAGCCGGGCGCCGGCGGCAGCCACGCCTTCGTTGACCCCGATCGAAAACTGGCATTTGCCTACGTAATGAATCAAATGGAACCAGGCGTTCTGCCGAATCCGAAGTCTCTGCGCTTGGTCGACCAGCTCTATGCTGAAAGCGTTTAGTTACGAATTTTCAATTTCCACTCGTGGAATCGGCACCTACGAAATCACTGATGAAATCAATCGATTAGTGGCAAAAAGCCGTACTAAGACCGGAGTGGCCACTATTCTTATTAAACACACCAGCGCAAGCCTGATACTGTTTGAGAATGCCGACCGAAGCGCCCGAGCGGATCTTGAGCATTTCTTGCAACGGTTGGTACCGGAGGATTCTGCATATTTTACCCACACCCTCGAAGGACCGGACGACATGCCCAGCCACATCCGAATGGTGCTAACGAGGTCGTCAGAGAGTATCCCGATCGCGGATGGCAGGCTGCAACTCGGCACTTGGCAGGGCCTCTTCGTGTACGAGCATCGGCACGACCCGACGCAGCGGACGTTAAGCGTCAGCATCATCGGAGAGTCGGGATGAATCTCACTCCCACTAATCCAACGCTCATTCTCTCCGATCTCCACCTCGGTCACCGGGCCTCCCAGGTTCGGGACCCTGAGCAGCTTGCCCCATTGCTTCAGGAAGTGAAGACCATCGTGCTGAATGGTGATACCGCGGAGTTAAGACATCAAATCGATCGTCCGGTGGGGCGAGGGTTGGCCGCCACTCTTGCTCGGATCTGCCACTCGTCCGGCGCAAAAGCGATATTTATCAATGGCAACCACGATCCAGTTATCTCTCAGATCGACCACCTTGACCTGGCCGAAGGCCAGCTATTGGTTACTCATGGCGATATGCTTTTCCTGGGCGTTGCGCCCTGGAGCCGGCAAGCTTACGCCTATCGAAGAGTTCATCTTCGTGCGCTCGATCAACTCGGCCCGGACGCGTTACGCAGTTTCGAGAAACGCCTCCTGGCGACCAAGCGAACCACCCTGAAATTGCAGCTGCTGGAGGAACCGACCACGCGGAGCCGGTTTCCCGGTCTCGGGTTGCTGGCGCGGCAACTTTGGCCTCCCTTTCGACCGTTCATGATTCTGCATGCCTGGTGGGAGACGCCAAAACTGGGTGCCAAACTACTCCGAGCCTTTCGACCAAATACGCGTTATCTGATTATTGGGCACACTCACTTGCCGGGATGCTGGAATCACGGTGGCCGCGTGGTTATCAACACCGGAAGTTTTATCTTCAACCTTGGCGCGCACGCGGTCCTGCTGAGCGATAAGAGCTTCGAGATCCGCAGAATAGACCGTTATCAGAAGAAATTCGTTCTCGGAAAACGATTAAGAGAATTTGCAATAAGCCGGCTGCAAGCCGGCAGCTAGCTTCGACCAAGGGCAACAAAGTTGGCTGTCGTTGGCTGTTGTTCATTGTGGTTCGTTGACGTTCGTTGAAGCAAGCTGCTCGCGAGCACTTTCGATGAGCTGCGCATAGGTGACCGATGGACGGTCGCCGTGATGATCTGTTTCCAAACGATCGGTTCCCTTTTGGTAATCGATCGAAAAGAGGCCAAATCGTGGCGTAAATGACCCCCATTCGTAGTTGTCAAACAGGGACCAATGCAGATAGCCGAGTAACGGGATTTTACTTTGCGCGATTCGGGTTACTTCTTTGACATGCAGCCGGAGAAATTCGCTCCGCGTCATCTTATCGCGGCGCAGCGTCGTCCGATTGTCGGTGCGGCGTCGCAGGGCCATGCCGTTCTCCGCGAGCAATACCGGCCGATCTGCATAGTCTTTGCTGTAGTACTCACAGAAGAACCGAAGCCCGGCCGGCAAGACCCGCCAGTCCCACCACTTGCTGGTAATGTTGCTCATCAACCATGCCCGCAGGGATTTGTTCTTGAATTCGTGATCCCACCAAACCGGCAATCGAAAGATATGCGCCGCGAACGGGTCGTAATAATCGAGGCCCAAGAAATCAAACGTCGATGTTCTCTCGGCCTGGTAAATTTCTTCGGCCAGGATTGCGAAGAACTCGGCCTGAAAGGTCTTATAGCCAACCCAATTGCTGAATCGTTTGATCAGGTCCCCGAAAAAGTAAGGAATATCCTTGTGCAGCGGAATGTTTGCTTCGGCAAAAGCTTTTTCGAACTCGTGTATCTTGCCGTAGACGTAGTCGCGCAGCTCTGAAGGTTTCACTTGCCTTTCACGGACCGAGATCAGATCCAGCCAGATTTTATCGGACCAATAGAGGTCGCTACAGTAGTTGTTGAAACTGACCATCGGCGACCCCCACCCCTCCCGTTCAGCCAAATCATGGATCAAATTGTAGGCCTTCACATGAGCTTGCAGGATCTGCCGGCAACCTGTGGCAACACTGCGCAACCCGGTTGGATGATGTTTTCGACCTGGAAATTGAGTACCGAAATAGGTGTTCAATACCAACATGTTCGGCTCATTCACGGTGATGTAGTATCGGATGGGCTCGACTCCATGGTGGTCAATCAACGCGCGATTAAGGTAGAGAACCGCTTTCTCCACGTAGCGACAAAAGTGGTCGGCCATGCCCGGCTCCAACCAAGGGTCGGTTCCGAGCCAAGCAGGATGGACAAAATGATGGAGGGTAACAACCGGCTCCATACCGTGCCGACGACACTCGGATAACATCTCGGCATATCGATCTAGCGCGGTTTCATCGAAGCCCGGAGGCGGACCGGGCTGATCTACATAAGTCGGTTGCACTCGGCTCCATTCGATCCCCAGCCGAAACGCATTGAGGCCCATCATCTCCGCTCGATCGAAGTCTTCCAGATACCGATTCCAAAAATCCGCCGCCATCTCCAGCGGAACCACATCGTTCCGGCGTTCCGCTTCAGCCCAGTTGGTCTGGGGCTGACCAGCTCCGTTATACCCTCCTTCCGACTGATATGCGGACGTTGCTACGCCCCACATGAATTCTTCCATAGCTAGCGAAGTTTGTTGTCCTTCTCACGCGCAGCAGCCAAAATAATCGCTTCAGCATCATCATCGGTTACCTCCAAAGGAGGTAATTCATCGCCGACCAAAGTCTCCGCGATACAACGAGCAGCATCCGGACGGCTTAAGGCAAAAGCACGTTTCCGCATCTGTTCCAGACGGTCCGGGTCGTCCAACAACGTGTCGATCTTGTAGGGGATGGTCGTCATCTCATTGCATTTCACTGCGACGCCATCTTCCAACATGTGGTCGCAATTCCTCTCTTCCTGTCCCGGAATAGGGCTAACGACCACCATCGGTAGACCGCACGTCAGCGCCTCCGCGCAAGTCAATCCGCCGGGTTTACCGATGAAAAGATCCGAAATCTTCATGAGATCGGGCATACGGTCGGTATAACCAAATACTTTGAAAGACTCCGTATCACTACCGACAACGCGTAACACGCGGTCCCTGGTCTCGACGCTATGACCGCAGACTACCAGAGTTTGCGTTTTATTGCGCAAATTTCGCAGGCGCTCGACCACAAACTCAGCCGGACCGACTCCTAATGCCCCAGCTGAAAGAAGCAATGTCGGACGAGTGGGATGCAACCCAAAATCGTGCCGGGTTGCCGTTCGATCGATCGGATAAGCGAACTGGGGATCAATCGGAATCCCGGAAACTGTGATCCGCTCAGAAGGCAGCCCCAGCATTTCCAAATGTACCTTGGTCTCGTCAATCGCCACAAAGTAGCGATGAAACATTCGGGAAAGCCACATCGCATGAAAATCAAGGTCAGTGACCACGATCGAAAGATGAGCATCCAATCGATTCTTTGCGATCAGGTCAGAGATAATGCCCGCCGGCATGAAATGGGTGCAAACGGTGATATGCGGATCGAACTTACGGATGAACTTCACCAGCGGGCCGGTGTTCAAGCGGTCCAGCATCAGGCGCATCCCGTCAGTCTTCCATGGTTCGTCGCTCTGTTTGTACCACCAGCCGAGGAAATCTGGAGCGGTCTGCACTAAACGCGCGTAGAGCTTGGAATAAAAATCCCGAAACAATTTGTTCGTGAAATGGAGCGCATCACTATGAATTACGTCCCCAACGTAAGGATTCTCTTTGAATGCCTTCGTGAGTGCTTCCGCTGCGCGTACGTGCCCAGTCCCCGCGCTGGTTGACATTATAAGCACCCGCTTCTTCATCAATGTTTTTACTCGCTATGTGTCGAAGTCGCTAGTGTTGCACACCAAAATCATGCCGTGACCGAGATCAAACAAAAAATCGCGGCGTTTGCGGCAGCTTTCAACTTGTCCGAGACACTCGATGGTCACCTGATGCATTCCAGCGCCAGAGGCGAGCTTCCTCCGACGGCGGAGGGGAAATGGCCCTTCGCTTATTTCCCGGATTCCCTTTCATTTGGCAATCGAATCGAACGGCTGCCGATTTTGGCTGACTCAGGTTCTTTGGCCAGGCGAGCTTTGCGTCTGATCAGATGCAGATTCCGAAGGTAAATCACAGAATTCGGGAGATAGCTGACAATTCCAACCGGGTCTCGGCGAAAAATAAAGTAAGCACCTAGCAAGATACTGCCGGCGATACTGAAGTGCCAGAAGGAAACCGGCAGAACACTCTCGCCGCGTTTTTCGGAAGCGATCCACTGCACAATAAAGCGCATTGCAAAAAGCAGATTTCCGACAAATCCTAGGATCATCAGATAGCTCCAATCCAAGCCAAGAAAACGATGGAGCTGGCCAAACCAAGTAACCGCGCAGATGAAGTCGGGACTCATAGCGTCTCAGCTTAACAGACTTGGGGATCCAGAATCTAGCAATCAGGGAGCGCATAATCCCGGAGCTAGGGCTGCGCCCTAGGCTTTTCTGGATCACGGCTTCGCCGCTACTCTGAGACTCTCATTTCCCACTTACACTTCACACTCCAGACCCTCCTGGCGGACCAGGCGCTTTGTTTCAGCCAGCTCGCGGACGGTTCTAACTGCCTGATTCAACGAGGACGGATTCGTCTCTAGAAGCTGCCAGGCTCTTTCGATCCGTTCTTTGAAGTGAGTCGGAGCTAAATCAAATCGATCGGCTAACGCCACCGCCCCCTTCTCATTCATCCAGTGCTCTCGGTTCAAAGCGAATAGGACTTGGAAAACGCCGCCAATCGCCCGGAAAGGACAACCGGCTACATAAGTAACATCGGAGCGATTGGCTGATTTGGCACTGATCAGAAGACTGAAGTCAGCCTCAAAAACAAAACGTCGAACGAGTTCGCAACGAAGCCGTTCGGGATAGCCGTTGATTCTTGCTCTCGCTTTCGTGATCCAACGATCGGGATCCCATAGCGGCGAACAGAGTGCGACCTCGCTCACATAGATGGAAGACAAAAAAGCCAAACGGATGCCCCGGCTGGTACGCAACTTCGATTCGTCCGTCGATCACATCGTCAAGTACGGCTTCGACCTTGCTCGTTTCACGATACAGCAGGTCAACTGGATGCCCATCCATTTGCAGCCAACCGCCTCCATCGATCCATGGACCCCACTCGCCGATCGCGGTGACCAGACCACTCCGCCTGCGGTCGTCGCACTCCGCTGCAACTGCATCAAGCACGCCGACATTGAGTGGGTTCTGCCGATCATAGTATAAACCGAGGTCGGTGTCCGAAAAGGTCTCGGCAGTGCCACGAGCTTTGGAGCCGCCGGCAACGATCGCAACGATGCCGGGCACCTGTTTCAGCTTCTCGACAAAACGATCCAGGGTATCGATCAGCATGTCTCGGTCAACGAACATCAATGATCGGGTGACTGGAATGATTGTGACAGAACTCAAGCATTGTCGAGCTTCCATCCTCACGGCTTACGAAAAAAAAAGGCGTTCCGCGCAAAGCAGAACGCCTCTTTGAATGGTCCGAACCAAGCTCGGTCGATCTCAATACCGGTAATACTCGGGCTTGTATGGGCCCTCAATCGGGACACCAATATAGTCCGCTTGCTTCGGCGTCAGCTTCGTTAGTTTCACCCCGATTTTTTCGAGATGTAAGCGGGCGACCTCTTCGTCAAGCTTCTTCGGCAAAATATAGACTTGCGGTTGGTAAGTATCCTTGTTTTTCCAAAGATCGATCTGGGCGAGTACTTGATTGGAAAAGGAGTTACTCATAACAAACGATGGATGTCCGGTCGCGCATCCAAGGTTGACCAGGCGGCCCTCCGCCAACAAGAAAATCTCACGTCCGTCCGGGAATCGGTATTTGTCGAGCTGCGGCTTGATATTGGTCCGCTGAATACCGGGGAAGGCATTCAGCTTGTCGACCTGAATCTCGTTGTCGAAGTGACCGATATTGCAGACAGCGGCTTGATTTTTCATTTGCGCCATGTGCTCGATCGTGATGACGTCGCAGTTACCGGTAGTGGTGACATACACATCTCCCCGTCCAAGGGTTTCTTCGATGGTGGTAACCTCGTAGCCTTCCATCGCGGCTTGAAGCGCGTTGATCGGATCGACCTCCGTGATGATCACGCGTGCACCTTGGCCGCGCAACGATTGCGCGCACCCTTTCCCAACATCCCCGTAACCGCATACGACCGCCACTTTCCCAGACAACATGACGTCTAAAGCACGATTGATCCCGTCTACCAGCGAATGCCGGCAACCGTATAGATTGTCGAACTTCGACTTGGTCACGGAGTCATTTACGTTGAACGCAGGAACTAGCAATTTGCCGAGCTCTTGCAGCTTGTAGAGCCGGTGAACACCAGTCGTGGTTTCTTCAGAAACACCCCGCCATTCTTTCACCAGCTCATGCCAGCGATACGGGTTTTCCGCGTGAATCTCTTTGAGTAGGGTCTTGATAACCCCTTCTTCGTGGCTGGACGACGGCGTATTCACCCAATCGCTACCTTCTTCCAGCTCATACCCTTTGTGAATGAGGAGGGTCACATCGCCACCGTCGTCGACCACCAGTTGTGGACCTTTGCCATCCGAATGCGAAATCGCGCGGTTTGTACACCACCAATAGTCTTCCAGGCTCTCACCTTTCCATGCAAAGACCGGCACGCCCGATTGGGCCACCGCCGCAGCGGCGTGGTCCTGCGTCGAAAAAATGTTGCAGCTGGCCCAGCGAACGGACGCACCCAGATCAACCAGCGTCTCGATCAAGACGGCAGTTTGAATCGTCATGTGCAAAGAGCCGGTGATGCGGACGCCCGCCAACGGCTTAGCCCTCGCATACTTCTCGCGGATTGCCATCAGGCCAGGCATTTCATGTTTGGCAATTTCGATCTCTTTTCGCCCAAACTCAGCCAGGCCGAGATCGGCAACCTTATAGTCGACAGCAGTTTCGGTAGTTACGTTGCTCATGTATTTTGAATCAGGACAGGTGCTGCTTGAGAGCTGCGGCTCTATCCGTACGCTCCCAGGTGAGTGATTCCAGATCATCCTCGCGACCGAAATGACCGTAATTGGTCGTCTTTCGATAGATGGGACGCAGGAGATCCAGTTGCTTGATGATAGCCGCCGGCTTGAAGTTGAATACCTCTTGCACGGCCCGCTCGATTTTTACTTCGTCTACTTGCGAGGTTCCAAAAGTGTTGACGCACAAACTCACTGGATCGGGATAACCGATCGCGTAAGCGAACTGAACCTCACACCGCTCGGCCAGACCTGCCGCCACAACATTCTTGGCTACGTACCGGCCCATGTATGCGGCCGATCGATCTACTTTCGACGGATCTTTGCCGGAAAACGCGCCGCCGCCGTGCCGTCCCATTCCGCCGTAAGAGTCGACGATGATTTTTCTGCCGGTCAAACCCGAATCGCCTTCCGGTCCGCCGATGACGAATCTACCGGTCGGATTGATCAGATATCGTGTTTTCGAGTCAATCCACTCCGAAGGCACAACCTGTTTGATCACCCGCTCAATAACGGTCTCGCGAATCTCTTTATGCTTTACTTCGGGAGCGTGCTGGGTGGAGATGACTACCGCATCAACGCGGACCGGATGAAACCCATCGTATTCTATCGATACCTGGGTTTTTGCATCGGGCCGAAGCCAAGGCAGCTCACCATTCTTGCGTAGCCTCGTCAATTCGCGACCTAGTTTATGACTGAGCTGAATCGGCGCCGGCATCAATTCGGGAGTTTCTCTGACCGCGAACCCGAACATCAGCCCTTGGTCGCCAGCGCCTTGTTCATCAGTCTCTTTACCGTCCGCCGGTTTTGCATCGACGCCCTGAGCAATGTCGCGAGATTGACGACTCAACGCTTGCACAACCAAACAGGTGTCAGCATGGAAGAGTGACTCATCGTGAATATATCCGATTTCGCGAATCGCAGACCGGACCTCTTCGATATAGTCAAATTTCGCATTGGTGGTAATTTCGCCAGCGACGACGACCAGATTTCCTTTGGCTAGAGTCTCGCAGGCTACCCGGCTGCTTGGGTCCTGAGCGAGACAAGCGTCCAGGATGGTGTCCGAGATCGTATCGCAGACTTTGTCTGGATGACCCTCAGTAACGGATTCAGAGGAGAAGATGTAGCGACGCGACATAGGAGTAAGGAGGAAAGGTCAGTGGTACATTGAGGTGACAAGGCATGACAGTAGCGCATATTGACCAATCATGATATCCTGATATATCCCAGTTCCTGATGCCGTCAACGCTGAATTTGTTGCGCCTTTTGGCCGATCCCACTCGAGCCCGACTCCTCTACCTCCTCGGACCGGGCGAGCTCTCCGTAGCGGAGATCCAAGAGATCTTGGGAATGGGACAATCCCGGATTTCGACCCACTTAGCCCAGCTGAAGAGGGCCGGGCTAGTTCACGATCGGCGGGTTGGAAAAAACATCTTTTACAGTTGGAGCGAGCTCACACCAATCCCCGCGGCGGAATTGAAGCAGCTCGTCGAACTGGCAGCCCGTGATATGCCGGAAGCCAAGACCGACCGGACCGGACGTGAACACATTTTGGCCAAACGTCACGACCGCGCCGGAGAATATTTCAATCGGCTGGCCGGCAAATTTGGGCGCAGTCATTGTCCAGGCCGATCATGGCGGGCACTATCGCATCTTCTTCTGACACTCTTGCCGGAAATCGACATCGCCGATCTAGGCGCGGGTGAAGGCACCCTTTCTCAGCTGCTGGCCCGCCGGGCGAGAAGCGTCATTGCAGTGGATCTGTCAGAGAAGATGGTTGAATTCGGCTCTCAACTCGCCCGCGAACACGGATTTTCGAATCTCGAATATCGACTGGGCGATATTGAAGCTCCTCCAATAGCTCCGGAGACAATCGACCTCGCGATCTTGAGCCAGGCGCTACATCACGCGATCAACCCGGCGCGGGCAATCCATGCAGCCTACCGGCTTTTGCGCCCAAGGGGACGCATTCTGATCCTGGATCTTCTCGCTCATACCTACGAGCAAGCGCGAGAACTATATGCGGACATCTGGTTGGGATTCACCGAGGTAGAACTCCTTTATGCATTGCAGAAGGCGGGATTCGTCGAAACCGAAGCCCGAGTGGTATCCCGCGAAACTGAGAGCCCGTTCTTCCAGACACTTCTGGCAACCGGGCTAAGGCCCCCAGGCAGTCAGCAGTAAATTGTAAGCAGTGAGCAGCGCGCTATCGATTGGTATAAAGAAGGTTCGGTTCCCAGCTTTTTTTGTTATTTGCTATCTGCTATCTGCTATTTCTGCAATGCGCAGCTGGCTTGCCCTTTTTCTCATTCCATCGATTGCAACTGCCGAATGGAAGGTAGTAGATCGGCAAGAATTAAATGCCGGCTCCTCCCAGGCATTTGTGATCACGGTGAGTGACGGTTCGGCAATAGCGAAGATACACGCGGCGATCGGTCATCCGCCGGAGCTTCGGTTTCGAGTTCTGAACAATGGTGATCGGCGATTCTCCAGCGTACGAGAGGCCGTGTCTAAATCCGAAGCACTTGCCGGGGTGAATGGCGGTTATTTCCAGCCAGATCTGACACCGGTCGGACTGCTGATCAGTCAGGGTAAGGTGATCCATCCGTTGGAAAGGGCAAAGCTTCTCTCGGGGGTCTTTTTCGTACGAAAGCAAAAGCCGGCCCTGGTGCGAGCCCAGCATTTTTCTGATACGACAGGCATCTCGGACGCGATTCAATGTGGACCCTTTCTAGTCGAGAACGGTAATCGTATTTCGGGACTGAATAACAGGCGCAGCGCGCCACGGACGTTCGTCTTTCTAACCCGAGGAGGCCATTGGGGTGCGGGGATCTGCCGGTCGGCTACCCTCGCGGAGCTATCAGAGATCCTGATCATAGCTGATCTGCTGCCAAATGGCCCAGTTGTCTCAGCGCTCAATCTCGACGGCGGGTCATCGACTGGATTCTACCTGGCGCGAGGAGACCAATCGATCTCGTCGCCCGAATGGACAACCGTCGGAAGCTATTTGCTTCTGAGTCCGTCGGTCCAACCACAGTAGCCCACCTTTGGACGGGTGCCCGACCTTGTTCCGGGCGGCTTCTCGATCAGAGTGCCAGAGAAAAAGAATGGCAAAACTGTAATGCAGAAAATTTCGTTGAACTCTAGCGTCCTCTCACCCAACGTTGCGCTTCGATTTGCAATTCTATGAGTCGTTTCCATCTCCCGAAACTTCCCTGGTATACCTGCGCCCTCGTTGTGGCTCTCGGAGCGTGCCCTGCGAGAGCTTTCGACACGGATCAGAAGGCGGTATTGGATGCCTATCAAAAGCCTTGGAATGCCTACTTTGCAGCGATTCAAACATTGGGCACTACGCTCGATTCGGCCAAGGGGGATCAGGACATAGTCAAAGCGGCTGACAAATTCTGCGACGACGCGAACGCGTTCGTCGAGGAGTTTAACGAGGTTCGCGACCGTTACCTTGGAACCGATATTCTAAAAGCGATGGACAACGATGCCGACGCCAAAAAAGCGTTCCAGGATTTCGTCACCAACGTGAAGAAGAAGCTGGACGATGCGAAACCGATTTTTGAGAAATTGAACCGGCAATTGACCGTGTACAGCACCTCGGCCGACATCAAGCGAGTCCGTGACCGGCTCGCCGCAGTCTCGAACCGACTCCAGCTTCTGACCCTATAGCTGCGGCACGAATCTCATATGCAGCATCCATCCACAGGCCGATTGCGGGTGAATCTTTAAGGATTTGCAGGCGATCCAGGCTATCGGCGGACAGATTCCACTAATTCGCACCGTCGCTCATGTTCCTCATCGGTGAGAACCGGTCGACATACCAAATCCGGCGACGGACTGGGAAGATCAACCCACGATCGACAGCCGCCAAAAGAGCTCTGGAAGTTCAACCGCCAGCTTGGAATAACTCGGAAAACCCTGACGAAGGCCAAGTGAAGGCCCTTGACATCATCTTGATTGAACCGCTTTTCCAGCACCTCGGGACGCAGGACATGAAGCTTGGAAAGCGGCTCGATACTCTGCAAGTCGGAGATCCAGAGCGTGAAATCTACGTATGCGAACCCTTCGATGGTGACACTTTCGAGTTGCGCCTCCAAGTCCCTTGTCGCATCCAAACGAGTCTGGGTGATCTGTTCATGGAAAAAAGTCGGAAAAAGGAAGAACTGAGAGTGTTTGAATCGAAAGCCTTCTTTTCCTTCGGCGATTCCGCCTTTGCGAACAATCAGGCTCGTTTCGCCGCGTAGCATCGATTCACATACCAACGCCCATTCTTTGAACCCGATCGCAGGTAGCAAGCCCGGAATTGGGCGCGCGTAGTGTGAAATGACAGGTGACTCCAGCATACCTTACCAATAACATATTTCCGTCCCGCAAACAGCCGCTTTACCCGTTTACACCTACCTTTTTCCGACGTACTTAGGCTCGCCTCATGGCCATCAAGATTGACCTCCATTGCCACTCTTTCTTTTCCGGCGACGGTGTTAGCAGCCCAGAGCAGTTGATCGAGGCGGCCCGAGCCAAAGGACTCGACGGATTCGCAATTACCGACCACAACACCTGCGACGCCGTTAAGTACCTCACGGACAGGGGGTATATGCGACCGGACGGTTTGCCGGTCGATAACTTCCTGATCGTCCCCGGAGTGGAGGTCACGACAGCGGAGGGGCACCTCCTCTGTATTGGCGCGGTATTACCGAACCTTAAGGGCCGGTCGGCAGTTGAGGTATGCCATCTGATTCACGAGGCCGGTGGCGTCGCGATTCCCCCCCACGCCTACGACATTTTCCGGGCGGGGATCCGAGAGAACGTTCTGAAGACTCTGCAAATCGACGCAATCGAAGTCTTCAATGCCGCCACCACTCTCAAGCGTTACAATCGCATGGCCTATAACTACGCCCTTGACCGCGATCTGCCAATGATCGCTTGCAGCGATGCTCACCATTACGCGGCTATTGGAACCGCCTACACGGTCCTGGAGACGGACAATTTTTCCGTGGCCGGAGTTTTGACCCAGGTAGTGAAAGAGAACCGACTAAGCGAGCAATATCTGACGATCGGCGGCACGATCCGCAAGACCTGGAACAACCTGATGCGGCTGCGCAAAAGAAAGTCGGTCGAAGATCTCCTTAAAGATAAAACCGAATGACTGATGGCTACAGGAGGGCGCAGAGACAGACTTTTAAACAAAGAGCTCACGGAGATCGCAGAGGATTTCTTTTAAAAGGCCGACTTGCTGTTTTTTTAAACATTTGCCCGACCCTTTCACTCGCCATCCACTAAGTGCCTTCTCTGAGACCTCTGTGAACTCCTGTTTAAAAATCTGTCTTCGCGCCCTCCGGTAAAACCTGTTCATTTCTCACTCCTTCAGGCGGACAGCGCGCATCTTGTCCAGCTTCAAGACCCCGCCAATCTGAAACTCAGGTTTTGCCTTTGGGTCGGTGATCTTCTCGCCCAACCATTGGATGCTTCCCTGCTCGATCAAACGGCGAGCTTCGGCGCGCGATTTGCTAGTTTGGAAGCCGTGATTATAGGCGGCAACGACCGCAGAAACGAAATCTCCGCCCAAATCTTTGAGAGATACCTCAGGCAGCTCGGACGCCGTCAAATCCCGTTTCGCGAATCGCAAATCAAACTCCTCCCGCGCAGCACGGGCAGCGGCCTGGTCATGGAAGCGGGTGATAATCTTCGAAGCAAGCATCTTTTTTGCTTCCATCGGATGCACCGGCGGAACCGCTTCATTAAATAGCACCTGGTAATAACGAGCCATCAACTCATCGGAAATACTCATCACTTTACCGAACATTGAAGCGGCCGGTTCGGTAAGGCCAATGTAATTCCCCAGGCTTTTACTCATCTTTTGGACGCCATCCAAGCCCTCCAAAATTGGCAAAATACAAGCGACTTGCTGCGCCTGCCGATGCGCCTTTTGCAGATCCCGCCCGACCAAGATATTAAAGAGTTGATCAGTACCCCCTAATTCGACGTCGGCAGCGATCATTACCGAATCCCATCCTTGCATCAGCGGATACTGCAATTCGTGCAGAAAGATCGGAGTAGCCTCGTCGATTCGGTTCTTGAAATCCTCCCGTTGCAACATTTGTTGCAAAGTCACCTGGCTGTTAAGACGAATGACCTCCATAAACGTCATTTTGGTGAACCAGTCCCCGTTAAACACAATTTCTGTCCGTTCCGGATCGAGGACCTTAAAAGCCTGCGTTTTGTAGGTCTCCGCGTTTGCCATCACCTCGTCATGACTGAGCATCGGTCGAGTCGAAGATCGTCCGGTTGGGTCACCTACCATCGTTGTGAAATCGCCGATCACCAAAATCGCGCGATGGCCGAGCTCTTGGAACTGGCGCAGCTTGGCAAGCCCAACCGAGTGGCCAAGATGAAGATCGGGAGCGGTTGGATCAACCCCAAGTTTAACCCGCAGCGGCCGGTTCTCCTGGAGCTTGGCTGCTAGCTCTTGAGCGCTGATCAGTTTTGCGGCTCCTTGCTCAAGCTGTCGAATCGTTTCCGCCACCGGTTGCATAGAGAATCCGAGATGCTGACCCAAAACCCCTGATCAATCAATTTTTCGTTCTTTTCAGCGATTTGACATCCGAAGCTCTCCGACTATTCTTCCCGACTCCCAGGATCGAAGAGATGCTGCCATGAAACGAACTTATCAACCTTCCAAGCGCACTAGAAAACGCCAGCACGGTTTTCGTGCCCGGATGAAAACGAAGGGCGGACGAGCCACTCTTGCTCGACGTCGCCAGCGCGGTCGGAAACGGTTGCTGCCAGTTGGAGCAGAAAATCATTACGCTCGACATACCGAGGCTTAGTTCTATGCCACCGGGGAGCCGGGAGCGATTTAAATTTCCCAAAGCTTCTCGACTAACGCGGACCGCTGAATTTGCTCTGGTCAAAAAAAACGGCAAAGCCTGGACCGGCCGTCATGTCACTCTAGGAATATTGTATCGGGCCGGCGAGAGTACGGCGCGTCTGGGCATCATCACGACTCGACGAATAGGCCAAGCGGTTGTGCGCAATCGGGTAAGACGTCGGCTCCGGGAAGTCTTCCGGCTCAACCAACACCGTTTGATAACCGGCATTTGGATTGTGACCATCGCTCGGGTTTCGGCCGCAGAAGCGACTTTTCACCAACTCGAGCGAGACTGGTTGCGGCTAGCCGGTCGAGCTTCTATTTTAGCGCCGGCTTCGCACGGGCAAGTAGACAAACAACTGTGAGTGCCGGATTCATGGTATCGCTCCTTAGACTGCTGTTGAGACTTTATAAGCTGACCCTTTCTCCCTTTTTGGCGGCGCTCACCGGAGGGCCGGGAACCGGTTGCCGGTTCGTTCCGACTTGCTCAGAATACTTCGTGCAAGCCGTCGAAGCGCACGGAGTGCTGGTCGGCGGCTGGCTTGGGTTGAAACGGCTGTGCCGATGCCATCCATGGGGTGGTTCGGGTTACGACCCGGTCCCTGAGCGTCTCCGGAAGAATCATTAGATAAGGATTTACCCATGCCTCGCGACCGAATCACTTGGATAGCTGTCTCTCTAGCCACGATTGGCCTCATTTTATCAATTTATTGGGGTCAACAGGATGCCGCGAGAGTGCGAGCACAAGCAGAGGCCCAGCAAGCTCTGACCAAAGCGAATCCGACCGCTACGCCGACCGCGAACGCTTCACCGACTCCTGGTGTTGCAGAACTAAAGCCGGCTACTCCGATCGTGCCGGAGAAGACCGGCACCCTGAAGAGCCCCGTAGCCGTATTCCAGTTTTCGAATGCACGAGGAGGTTTGGACAACATCATACTTCCCGGCCATAAGGCGGAGAAAGATGCCGCCGTCCGGCTGAACGCCGAGGATGCACCGGCGATCGGTGCGCTAACCCAAAATCCAAATGATTGGTCTGACAGCGGGTACGAACTGTCAGTTGATGAGGCGGCGAGTACAGCAACACTTACTCGTCAGGTCGCTGACATCAAAATCACCAAGGTTTACACAGTAGGAAAGGCAGCCGGCCTGGCGGACGAGTACCAGAGCAAGTTGACCGTCTCGCTGGAGAATGTGGGATCAAGCGAATTCAATACGCCGGGCTTCTTTCTCAGCACGGGAAGCGCGCAGCCGATTCACCTTTCAGATCGTTCCACCTATACCAAGTTTGATTGGTATACCGACGGTAAGTTCCGCCAAATCGATGTAAACTGGTTTAGACCTTCGAATATCCTTTTCTTTATTCCGACCTCCGGTCCGAAAGAAATCTACTCTGAAGCAGCCGACCATATTATGTGGGCAGGCGTGGCCGACCAATATTTCGCGACTATTCTTCAATCGCCCGATCGAATTGGTTCACGAGTTTGGGCCAAACCACATGATATCCTTGGGGAAAATGGGCAACCGGTGGCCCAAACTATCCGAGGCGCAATGGGCGTTCCCGGTTTTACTCTTCAGCCAGGGGAAACTAAGAAGCTCGATTTCACGATCTACGCCGGACCCAAGGAATACGGCCGTCTGTCCAAGCTGCCGGGCGACATTACCGCAGTAATGGATTTTGGGATTTTCGCCCCGATCAGCGAGGTATTGTTGACCACGATGAATACCCTTCACGCCTTCGTGAAGAGTTATGCGTTGGCCATCATCCTGATGACTCTGATCATCCGGCTGCTGCTCTGGCCGCTGCAGAATTACACGACGAAAAGCATGCGCCGGATGGCCAAGCTGTCGCCGGTAATGAACGAATTGAAGGTGAAGTACAAGGATGACCCGCAGCGAATGAATCAGGAGATGATGAAATTGTACAAGGAGTACAAGATCAATCCATTCACCGGCTGCTTACCGATGCTCGTTCAGATCCCGATCTTTTTCGGATTTTATACGATGTTAGGCTCGGCGGTCGAATTGCGGAACAGCACATTTTTGTGGGTTGCAGACCT
The DNA here is from genome assembly GCA_035710445.1 of Chthoniobacterales bacterium. Classification (GTDB taxonomy): domain Bacteria; phylum Verrucomicrobiota; class Verrucomicrobiia; order Chthoniobacterales; family JAFAMB01; genus DASTDH01. The sequence goes on along the minus strand of DASTDH010000188.1, from coordinate 18,260 downwards.
CTCCCAACCGGACACGATCGCCCATCTGCTAGGGTTTCCGATCAACATTCTGCCGCTGATAATGGCGGCGACTCAACTTTGGCAGCTACGAATTACGCCTAAGACCGGAGATCCTTCGCAACAGCGGATCCTCATGATCATGCCGGTCGTTTTCTTAGCGATCTGCTACAATTTTGCTTCGGCGCTTTCGCTTTACTACACGGTTCAAAACCTGTTTTTGATCCTTCAGACTTACCTCACGCGCAACCAGGTCGATACACCGTTGACCAAGCCCACTCCTACTCCGGCAGTTGCCAAAAAGAAGAGTTACCGTTAATAAATTAGTAAACTAGATCTAGGTGTAGTCGCTCCTATGGACGCCAGAGAAATCCTCGATACCATGCTCGGTCATCTTGGATTCGTTGTCGATATTCAGGAGATTGAGACCGAGACGGGTAAGCAGCTGCAGGTTTTCACTGCCGAGAATGAGGCTCTAATCGGACCGCACGGAGAAACGTTGGAGGATCTGCAATTTCTCTTGAACCGGATTTTGCAATCCAAAGATCGAAATGCCCCGAGGGTACAAGTAGACGTTGGCCATTGGCGGGCAATGCGCGACGATAAGCTTCGGCAAAGGGTTAAGCAAATCGCTGAAACGGTCCGAGCCACCGGACGCCCGGTCAAGTTAGAGCCGATGAACTCTTATGACCGGCGCATTGTTCACAACGCGTTGACCGGCGATCCCGAAGTGATGAGCTTTAGTCCAAGTGACGATGCCCGGGTCAAGCGGATTACCATTCAGCGCCGCACGCAGACCGAGGGGCGGTGATGGGCTGACGCAACCCGACTTCGCAAGGCCTACGTCGCGGCCTGTCAGTAGTCATCACAGAGACCCGGTTCGGGCGCGCCGAAGCTCGCGAAGGCGGCCCGACTTGGCCAACCGGATGGTGATCGGTCTACCGGCGCCGTTCTGGCGGTAACTCAAGCCGAGCGATTTCGGCCATCACTCGGTTGCTTAGGATCTGGTAGGCATCCCGATCGCCCTTCAAATCATCTTCGGTAAATCGTATCGACTTGCCTACTACCAGCGATATCGGTCTTGGTTTGACGCCACCCGTGCGTGGCAGGGCCTCAAAGCTCCCAAATATCCGGATCGGTACAACTGGCACTAACGTCTTGGCGATGATCATTCCCAAACCCGCTCGGGCAGGCTGCAATTGTCCGTCGGCCGATCGGGTACCTTCGGGAAAGATAATTACACGACATCCGGTGCGCAAAAGTCGGATAATCGCTTTGATCGAACTTACGTCGCCGCGGTCACGATCGACCGGAACGGTATTCAATCCCTTCAACAGTGGTCCGATCAGTGGCCGTTCATAGAGTGTTTTCCGAGTGAGATAATAAATTTCTCTTGTACAGGCCATCCCGATACAGGGTGGATCCAAATAGCTCTGATGATTTGATGCAAGAATTGCTGCTCCATCTTCGATGAAATTCTCGCGACCATAGACCTTAAAATCGAAGGCGATTTTGCCGACTAGATTGCAAAGCAGGTAACCGGCCCGGTAGAGAGGAGTCATAAATTCAGGTTCAAAGCAGAAGGTAACCCCTTCCTTTGCAAGCGGGCGATCACGTCCTTAAGGACGCGCTCGATGCTCAGCGACGAGGTATCAATCACTTCCGCGTCATCGGCAACGATGAGGGGTGAAGATCGCCGAGAAGTATCAATTCGGTCACGATGGGCCGGACTATCTTTTAAGCCTTGGGCGGCCCTTCGCCGCGCACGGATTTCCGGAGAAGCGTCGATATAGAACTTGAACGGAGTTTGCGGAAAGACGACCGACCCAATATCGCGTCCTTCGACGACTACATTGTCGAGTACAGCGAAGCCGCGCAGACGATCAGAGAGAAACGCGCGCACTTCCGGAACCGTCGCCACACTTGAGACGGTTCGGTTCACGACTTCCTCCTTCAAGTGGGCGACAGGATCAACGCCGGCAATTCGTATGAAAAGCTCTTTGTTGGCCAGTCCAAATTGCAAATCCGCGCTCTGAAGTGTCTGCCAGACCGCAGTAGAATGATCAGGATTGATTCGGCGCAGGTGGGCCAACCAGGCCGCCGAGCGATACATCAGCCCGCTATTCACATAGGAGAAGCCGAGGTGACCAGCCAAAACTCTGGCCACGGTGCTCTTTCCGGAAGCGGCCGGGCCATCAATGGCGATTACCGAAAAACCTGATCTTTCGTTCAATGTTTTTCAATGACTCCGGCCGGATTGATAACCGGCGTAGGCTGTTCGTGCCTCGGGTCAAGGAAAGCCTGAAGCTGTTCTTCAAATCCTGGATAAGAAGTCGCGATACAATCGGTGTTATCAATAATTGTTTCGCCATCGGCAAACATACCGGCGATCGCGAAAGCCATCGCGATGCGATGATCGCCGTAGCTCTTTAAGCGCCCCGGAATCAAAGGGGCTCCACCGTTAATTTCCAAGCCGTCTTCGGTTTCGACTACATCCACTCCCATTTCGGTAAGATTGGCAGCAATCGCCGCTAGCCGATCAGTCTCTTTGACGCGCAGTTCATGAGCATCCCGAATGATCGTCTTGCCCTGAGCAAGGGCGCCGGCAATAGCCAAGATAGGAATTTCGTCGATCAGGTTGGGGATTTCTTGGCCGCCAATGACCGTGCCGTGCAGGCGCGTACCCTGAATATGGATCTCGCCACGTGGTTCTCCCTTTTCGCTATCCTGAACCACTTCGCGAACGTGCGCACCCATTCGCAGTAGCACCGCCAGCGCGCCAGTCCTCGTTTCGTTCAGCCCAACGTCCCGTACCAACAGGTTGGACCCCTCTTGGCCAGCAGCCGCAACCATCCAAAAAGCTGCGCTAGAGAAATCACCGGGAACCGAAAAATCGCGCGATTCAGCAATTTGCTCACCGTAAATGGAAATTGCCTGTCCTCTGGGGGTTGTTTCTCGCCTTGTCTCGATCAAAAAATAATTCAAAATGCGCTCGGTATGATCCCGGGCCGTAATTGGCTCGATCACCGTGGTCTTGCCCGGAGCACCCAGAGCCGCCAAAAGAACCGCGCTTTTCACTTGTGCACTCGCCACCGGCAATTCGTAGGTGATCGGCCTGAGATTCCCACCTCTGATTTTTAGCGGTGCAGTGCCAGTCGGCTCAGTGGCTTCGATCGATGCGCCCATCAAAGCGAGAGGCTCGATCACTCGGCGCATCGGTCGAGAAGAGAGCGAAGCGTCGCCGACGAGAACGGTTTCAAAGGGCTGGGTTGCTGCCAGGCCGCACATCAGCCGCATCAAAGTCCCGGAGTTACCGCAATCGATCGGCTCGGAAGAGCGTTGAAATTTGCCGCGCTGCCCATGCACCATCAAACTGGTTTCCGTTGGTTGATCGATCAGGATGCCGAGTGAGCGCATCGCCTGAACGGTACACTGACAATCATGGCTCGGAAGAAATCCCCGGATAGCGCAGGAGCCGTTGGAAATTGCGGCCAGTAATACTGCCCGATGAGAGATACTCTTGTCGCCGGGAACAACTATTTCCGCTTCGATTTGTGGAGCCCGAAAAACGCTTAAGCTGGCCATGATTCCTTATCCGATTAATCTGTCGCGGTTCCTTTTCGCCGCGTTCAGAAGCGCTTGCAAGCTTTTCGCATCGTTTGTTTGCAGTAGTTCAACTGCTTCGTCGAGCCGGCCGCGAAATCTTTGCAGGTGATTCAGCAGCTCATGTCGATTCGCAAGCAAGATTTCGGTCCAAAGATCCGGGGAACCGGAAGCGATTCGAGTCAGGTCACGGAACCCGCGACCGGCAACCTGGAACGCGGGTTCGAAAGACTCGGCTATGTCAGTCACCAGAATGGATGCCAGCAGATGCGGGAGGTGGCTGACAACGGCAACCAACCGATCGTGGGTGATAACATCGAGCGTGATCGTGTTGCTGCCGAGCCTGTTCCAAAAGTTTCTCATAATCGCGACGGCCTTTGGATCAGTACAGAAATCATCGCAAACTATCGTCACCGCTCCCCGAAACAATTCCGCATGAGCCGCTTCCCATCCGGACCGCTCAGAGCCGGCCATCGGATGACTCGGAATATAGTTACAACGCGGCGAGAGCAGTCGGAACAGCTCAGGCGCGATTTCCCGTTTTGCGCTGGCGACTTCCGACACAATCGTATTCGGCCGGACGTAGACCAACAGCGCTTCGGCCGCAGCGACCGTCGCCGATATTGGTGTGGCAATAAAAATCAAGTCGCTGGTGAGAGCCACCTCGTCGATCGTCGAGGCCCAGTGCGGGACGGCCGCTAAGTTCAACCCGGTAGCCGAATTGTGCCGATCATGAACGACCACTGAAAAGCCCGCCCTCTGAGCACCGAGCGCGATGGAGCCGCCGATTAAGCCCGCACCAACTACGCCGATGGTTAAATCATCCATAGTACTTTCCACACTTGGCGAGATCCCCCTTGAATCCCAGCAAATCGACCGGGATCTCTTTATTTCCGCCTGATTCGCTCAGCCGAGCGATCGAGTTGCTGCAAGAACCTAATCAAGAATAGACAATAGCCAATCGCCGATACTGAAAGATTCGTATCAGCATTTGGGCATATGGCGACTGTGATGGGAGCCCACTAAATGACCGGGCGCATTAAGGTACCAGAAAGATCTTGTTTGTGTAAGGGTCTCGCACTTCGGCTCCCGGCGGGTAGCCGGAAACATCGACCTCGCCCGCATTCGGAGCATAAGGGCTAATCACGCGACCCGGCTTTCCCGGTACCTTGGTGGCCGTCGGATAATTTTCTGGCTGCGCACTTGGACTCGCCACTGGGTTCGGCACGTTGCTCACATCCGGCGCCGGAGTCGGTGTCGGAACCAGCACCGGTGCCGGTGTTGCCGTCGGCATCACCGTAACCGGCGGTGGCGTCGGAACAGGTCCGCGGATAGAACTTCTTCTGCTTTGAGACCCCGGATTCGACTCGCAAGAAACTAGCGCCAGGATTGCAGCAGCAAGAGATGCGAACAGGTAGTGGCGGCTCATAAAGAATGCGTGAATGAGGATTAATTCATTCACCCCTGAATGACAACCCCTTTTGCGGGCGCCACACCGAGGGTGCCATTGAGCAATGTGGTGCCTATTGAATTCAAAACAAGCGGGGATCGGACCGGTCGCTTTCCACAGTTAATTGATCTGACTGCGCAGTAATTGGATCAGCAATCGCAGACGATCGGGCACACCGCTCGCTTCCAACAGTTGCTGACGCGATTGTGCTTCGCCGATAAACGCGGCCGAAACCACATCGGCCAGAATCTCCGGGTCATCGATCTGTTGCATCTGCTCCATCAAGTTCGCCGGCAGACGCACACCTAATTTCTGGATCTGCCCACACAGTTCTTTTACCTTCACGCAGAGTGCTTCTGCTTCGATAAGGTTCCCACGGTTTGCTTGAAGTAGCTCAATCTCGGCGATCCGAAATGGTTGCTCCTGCGTTAGATCCAGCAATCTAACTCGGGCTAAACCCTGCAACACCAGGTTAGATGTTCCGTCGTCGTTGCCTACGCACGCGCGAATTAGTCCAACCCCGGCGACCGGCCAAATATCCTCCAGCGAGTCGGGCTCGGTAATCCCGTCACGAACCAATCCAACCGAGAACATCCGATCGCCGTCCAAGCAGTGCGATAGCATCCGCCGGTATCGGGCCTCAAAAATATGGAGCGGTAAAAGCGAGTGCGGAAACAGCACTGCATTGGGAAGGACCATCAAAGGAATTTCGCGCGGTATCCTGATCACGAAAACAGAAAAACAGGATAGTATTTCCGTAAGGAAGTGGCAAACACCCAGAGACCCGGGAACGATTGGTCGTAACCGCTATCGTCAGGTTTTTGCTCGAAGAAGACCAGCAAGCTGTTGGACATCTTTGTCGCCTCGTCCGGATAGATTGATAACGACCACATGGCTTGGAGAAAATTCGGAAGCGTGTTTGACTATATAGGCCAAAGCGTGAGTCGACTCCAGCGCCGCCAGGATGCCCTCGGTCTTGGCCAAAAGTTGAAAAGCGCCCAGAGCTTCATCATCGGTCGCATAGGAATATTCTACTCGGCCGATTTCGCGTAAATAGCTGTGCTCTGGCCCGACCGCCGCGTAATCCAATCCAGCCGAGATAGAGTGTGTCCCTTGTATTTGCCCATCTTCGTCGCACAATAAAAATGTTTTTGTTCCCTGCAGCACACCCAGGCAACCACCCTGGAACCTGGCAGCGTGTTCTCCTGGCCGGATACCCCGGCCGCCGGCCTCAACTCCGACCATGCGAACGTTTTCATCTTCCAAGAACGGGTAAAAGAGTCCAATCGCATTGCTACCGCCACCCACACAGGCAACTAAAAGATCCGGCAGCTTCTCTTCGACCGCCAGAATCTGCCGTCTGGTCTCTTCGCCAATTATCCGATGAAAGTCTCTCACCATCATCGGGTAAGGATGCGGTCCATAGGCGGTACCCAGGAGGTAGTGTGTATTCCGAACATTGGTCACCCAATCTCGCATCGCCTCATTGATCGCCTCTTTCAGTGTGGCCTGGCCGACAGTCACAGGCACCACGGTTGCACCGAGAAACTCCATTCGGGCGACATTCAACGCCTGCCGCTCCATATCGACCTTTCCCATGTAGACCACACACTGAAGGCCGAACCGAGCAGCCACCGTCGCGGTCGCTACGCCATGTTGCCCGGCACCGGTCTCCGCAATCAATCTCTGCTTGCCCATCCGAACTGCTAACAGGGCCTGACCTATCGCATTATTGATTTTGTGGGCTCCGGTGTGCAGCAGGTCTTCCCGCTTCAAGTAGATGCGTGGACCGTCCAGAGCCTTGGTCAGTCGCTCCGCGTAATAAAGAGGAGTGGGCCGCCCACAATATGTGCGCAGTAAATCCTCCATTTTCCAAGAGAACTCAGGGTCACTTTTGGCCTTTTCATATTCACGCCCCAGCTGCTCAATCGCCGGCATCAACGTCTCCGGAACAAAAACGCCGCCAAAAGGGCCGAAATGGCCTTCCGCGTCCGGGAGCTGATAAGGCAGAATCAGGGTGTGCATAATACGGATGGCAAACTCGCCGCGCCACCCCGCTTGAATCAAGTGGAAATGAATGTGGCGGCGAGGGGACGACGTGGCGACACGGCGATACAGATACGGCCATGCGCCGATACCGCGACCCGGCGAGTAGGGTGACGGTTATCGTCCCAGAGAGGCGCCTAAGGTTTTGTCCCAACGGGGCAACAGACTCAGCCCGGGATTTTACTCCAGGGACCTGCCCTTGCAAAGCGAGCAGCCTTGAAAGGGCGCAAGATGCAAAAGGGCTCCCTTTCGCCACTGTCTCACCCTCGCCGTGTAGCGTTCCGCCGCGCCGCTCACTCGTTCTGTCACTCCCGCCCGGTCTTCAAAATCGCTTCCACGGCACGCCGGTGCGGGCTTGGCATGGGAAGGTCGTGGAGCACAGCAAGGTTCTGCCAGCGGAAACTGTCTGGAAGAAGCTCCGGGATCGGACCAAAAAAAACGTTCAAACAAACGAGATATTTTGTTATCGGATAACGCATTTGCAGGAGCGGCAGCCGGTCGGGGACTTCGTCGGCCAATGCCGGCGGTAAGGTCCAAAGTCCTCTCCAACGCCTGCCACCCGCTTGACGCAGCAGCACCTCTTGATCGCGGCGTATCCACCAATAGTTCTCCTGAATTTTCTGGGTCGCCGGTCGAACCCGTTTTCGGGGAAGCGAGTCGGGGTTTACTGCTCGGCAGAAGATCCGGACCGGACACAGAACGCATCGTGGATTTCGAGCCAAGCACAAAAGCGCGCCCAGTTCCATGATCGCGGAATTAACCAGTCTCGCCTCTCCGTCCTTAACCAAATTTTCGGAGATTTCCCAGAGAGCTTGCCTTCCGGTTACGCTGTCGACGTTTGCCCGTAAGTTGATCAATCGCGCCAGTACCCGGGTGACGTTCGTATCCAAAATCGGCGCCGGCTTGTTGAAAGCAAAACTGACAATAGCTCCCGCGGTGTAGCGTCCAATACCGGGAAGCCGTACCAGATCAGCCACGTTCTCAGGAAGCTTGCCATTGCCGTTTTCGATCAATTCGCGAGCGCAACGATGAAGATTCCGGGCTCGATTGTAATAGCCCAACCCTTGCCATGCCCGCAAAACTTCCTGCTCATCGGCGGTGGCGAGCTTGGCTAGTGTCGGAAACTTGGCCAGCCAGCGGTCATAATACCCGAGAACCGTAGCGACTTGAGTCTGCTGTAGCATGAGTTCGGATACAAGAATTCGATAAGGATCAGCAGTCTCACGCCAAGGCAATCTTCGCCCCTCATTTTTGTACCACGCAACCAGCAGGGTGCGAAACTCCGTGATTTCCAATACAAACTGTCTCATGCTCAAAGAGTGAATTCGTACTCTGCCGCTCTCACTCCGGAACAGACGGAGCGACTTCGGACTCTCCTGCAGGAACAAAACTTCGAGTTCAACGAGCGACCCTATATGATCTTCTTCGCGCAAAAAGGCAAACTGACCGTCGCCGTTTTCGCCAAAGGACCGAAGGTAGTGATTCAGGGAAAGGACACGGAAGATTTTGTGCGATTTCAACTCGAACCATTCGTCACTGGCGAAGCTCGGCTTGGTTATGAGGAAGTTCTGCAACCGCAAATGTTCGAACCGCATTTTGGCGTCGATGAAAGCGGCAAAGGCGACTTTTTTGGCCCGCTGGTAATCGCCGGAGCGTATGTCGATCGCGGGATCGCGCGAAAGCTTTTAGATCACGGTGTAATGGACAGTAAACGGATCGGCTCGGATCAGCGAATCAAAGCGCTTGCCGAATCGATCCGGCAGACTCCCGGACTGACCCATAACGTGGTGCTCATCGGTCCCGAACGATATAACGAACTCTATGCTCGGTTCGGAAATCTCAATGACCTGCTTGGCTGGGGACACGCCCGGGTAATCGAAAATATGCTGAAGGAGCGACCTGATTGCCCTCGTTCCCTCTCCGATAAGTTCGCTAACGAGCGAGTCATCTTACGCGCGCTTATCGATGCCGGCCGACGGATCCAGGTCGAACAGCAAACGAAAGCGGAGGCGGATGTCGCTGTGGCCGCCGCGTCGATTCTGGCCAGGGAGAAGTTTGTCTTATGGCTTGAAAATAAAGGCAAACAGCTTGGAATCGTTCTCCCCAAGGGGGCCTCTGGGGCGGTGAAGGCCGCAGCCCAGGAGCTAGTGCGAATCCGTGGGGCCGAGATTCTGCCAAAAGTCGCAAAAATGCACTTTCGCACCTCCGGCGAGGTCCTTCGACAGGAAAACAGCTAGGGCGGTCTCTCCGAGACCGCCGAAACCAGCAGACTCGAATAGGACCGTAGCATACAGGTCATCGGTCCCGCGATGCAACGCGGACGCGGACCGCCCGGGCAGCTACCTATCGCCGCTACCGGTGTTTCCTGACTAATCGGATAATTCTTCAGAGATAATCTCTTGCCTGACTGTCGTTCTCATGGATAGTGCGGAAGATTCTCAGCGCCCGTGAGTTGCGAGTCGAGCGCTGGCGGTATCCGGGTTGCCGAACAGCCCGGGAAATTGATCATGCGAAAGGATTTCAAATGGCTAACCTGACGAAACGGGAAATCGTCGTAAGGATTAGTAACGATACCGGAATGGTCCAGCACCAGGTTTTCGAAGTGGTCCAGCGGACTCTCGACCTGATAACCGATAGTTTGGCGAGAGGAGAGGACGTCGAACTTCGGAATTTTGGTATCTTCGAGGTGCGTCTGACCAGGGAGCGGGTCGGCCGTAATCCGAATCAACCGGGCAGCAGCTTCAAGATCCCGCCTCGAGCAACGGTAAAGTTCAAATCGGGAAAGATTATGCGCCAAAAGGTGGCAAAGCTCTCACCGGTTCTCAAGCAAGCCGAAATGGTAAAAAGCGGGTCGGTGCCTCAACCAAATCACTGACACTGGGAGCGTCAGCTCGCGTTAAAGGAATCTTGACGCTTACGATCGAGCGGCTGCCACTGCTCAAGCAGCGACCGAATCGCTTTAGACGTACTGGTTTGATTTGGATTAATCGGCTGCATTCGGAAACGATCCATTTGCTCTCTGACCGTGGGTGGAACGAATCGGCCCTTCTGCCGGCGGATCTCCTCGGCCTTAACCTCATGCCGAGTCTTGTTGACACGCCTTGCCTCCAACTCCTCGACGAGGATGCGACGCGCCAAAAAACGGTTCAAGGCTTGGCTTCTTTCACGCGTACAACGAACTCGTACCCCACTGGGAGGGTGATAAATTGCCACTCCCGATTTGCGAAAGAACGTTTCCTGCAGCTCGTTCTCCCGGCAGCCAAGAGCCTGCATTTTTTCTTGGAGCGCTTTCGCTTTCTTATCAGAGACGGGAAAAGAGATCACTGATTGGAGAAGAAAGTTTATTCGACCCGAGCAAATGAGGGAGGTCGGAAATCACGCCGGACGCAGATACCAAAAAATCGCCGCCGGAATCTGAGCAACAACGACCGAATCGAAAGCAAAATCATCGCGGTGTATGTTTTGGCTGGGCGATTGTTCAATTCGGAATCAAGCTTCTCCCAGTTTCTTACCATTTCCGAAAAACGCAAGAGCGAGATATATGGGCCGAACGCCAACGGAGTGATCAAGTGGTAGATTGGCGTTCAACTCGAAATTAGATAAGTTAGCAGACGCCATGGCTTCAGAACTTCTCACGACAAATCGGAAAGCGCTCACCATAAACTTGGATGAAGCGAAATACGGCACCTTCGCAGAGATCGGTGCCGGACAAGAGGTAGCCCGGCAATTTTTCCAAGCAGGAGGCGCTGCCGGCACCATTGCGAAATCGATTTCGGCTTATGACATGAAGTTCAGCGACGAAATCTACGGGAAAGCCGCCCGTTACGTCTCCAAGGAGCGTCTGGCTAAGATGCTCGAGCATGAGTACGATCTCCTCATCCAGCGTCTGAAAGAAGTACGCGGCGATCGCAGCGCTTTCTTTGTGTTCGCGGACACGGTCGCCGCTCGCAATTTCAAAGGGACTAATGAATGCCACGGCTGGATGGGGGTGCGTTTTCAGGGAGAACCGGGCTCTGCGCCCAGTGACATCATCCTGCACGTTCGAATGTGGGATAAGGAAAACATCCTGCAGCAACAAGCCCTGGCGATCATCGGAGTGAATCTGATTTACGGTGCCTTTTACTACCTGAACGATCAGGACAAATTTATCCAATCGCTGGTCGATAACCTGTCTACCGACCGCATCGAAGTGGACATGATCAATTTCAGCGGTTCACTTTTTGAGGACGTCGACAATCGACTGATGAGCCTAAAACTCGTCGAATACGGGCTGACCAACGCGGTCATGTTCAGTCCGCAAGGGGAAGTGCTTCAACCTTCCGAGGTGCTCCATAAAAAAGCTATCTTGGTTCAACGGGGCAGCTTTCGACCGGTTACGTTGGTGAACGAAGATATGGTCAGATGCGCGCTCGCACAATTTCTGCAAGAACCGGTCGTGCAAGGCGTCGACATCCTCGTGCTGATGGAGATCACCATGCATAACCTTTTGGCCTCAGGGAACATCGATCATGAGGATTTTTTGGCCCGGGTCGATACGCTGGCCGCCATCGGAAACTATGTGCTGATTTCGAACTATCGGGAATTCTATCGCCTTACCTCCTATTTTCGTCGCTACACGAAACAGCTGGTCGGGGTCGCCATGGGTATAAACAACCTGCTCGAAGTCTTTAACGAGAAATACTACGAGAATTTGGATGGCGGAATCCTGGAGTCATTCGGACGATTGTTCAAAGCGAATACCAAACTCTACATCTACCCGATGCGGAAAAGTGCGTTCGATCGGTATTGTCAAGGCGGCGGATATTCTCCAACCCCCGCGCTGGGAACATCTTCTCATCCGCTGGCCAATGATGTCTGGATTAACGCCACCAACCTCCAAGTAGAGCTTCACCTGCGCAACCTCTACGCCCACCTTCTCGAAAACCACTATCTCGCACAGATCGTTGGGTTCGATCCTGGTGCCATGAACATTTTTTCGAGGGACATACTGGCCAAGATTCATGCCGGAGAGACGGGTTGGGAGTCTGCAGTTCCGGCCAAAGTAGCTGCTCTAATCAAAGAGCGGCATCTATTCGGCCACTATCATCCGGAACCGGCCGAAGTGAATCCCGTGACGTAGACAGAGTTTCCGCGACGGCAGTATGCGTCGGAGCGGCGCGATCAGAGTGAGCCACGCTCGATCGAGCTGCGACGTTTCCGTTAAGGTCATGAACCCCTTAGAGCAACGCATCGGTTACAAGTTTCGAAATTCGCTCCTGTTGGCGGAGGCCTTAACGCACCCCAGCCTTGGACACGAAACCCAACGGCACCATTTCGACAACCAACGCCTGGAATTCCTCGGCGACGCTGTGCTCCAGCTGGTCTTTACCGAACACTTATACCGGCTTTTCCCCCACTTTAGCGAAGGCCAACTGACTAAGCTTCGTTCCCGGCTAGTTTCCCGCGAGGGACTGAAGGTGCACGCCATCAACATCGGTCTGGGAACCTACTTGATGATGGGGCGAGGCGAAGAAGCGAGCGGAGGCCGCAAACGGGCGTCGATCTTGGCCGACGCATTTGAGGCGCTGGTCGGTGCCATGTATCTCGACAGTAATTTGGAAACCGTTCGCCGGTTTGTGCTGGAGGAAGCCCAGGACGATATCCAGTTGCTTTCACTCCAGCCGCTCGAGGTCAATCCGAAAGGCCAACTGCAGGAAATTCTACAAGCCATCTCGGCCAAGAGCCCAATCTACGAAATCGTTTCGCAGGCCGGACCGGAGCATCAGAAACTCTTTATCGCCAAGGTGCTCTGGGAAGGAATTGAACTGGGGGTCGGAGAAGGCTCCAGCAAGAAACAAGCGGAAACGGCGGCTGCGCTTGCGGCGTTGCACGCTCACCGCTGGGAGGAACAAGCGGCGCTGGAACCGCCCAATACGGCCGGCGTTGACTCAGACAGCCTCTAGACAAACCAATCGTGGAGCAAAGGGTAGATCTGCTTATACCGAGCAAACGCATCCTCATATCGCTCTGCCCGCTCCGGATCAGGTTCGGTCACTTGAGCGAAATCCGGCGCAAACCCCTTGGCATCCTCGAAGCCTTTGAGCACACCGGCCGCTATGCCGCCCTGAATGGCGGCACCTACCGCTGCACGCTCAGCCGAATTCTCGTCACTGCCGCGAAGCAGTGGTCTGGCCAAAACATCGGCCACGATCTGGCGCCAAAGCGGGCTAGCTAAACCGTTTCCGGAAACGATCCAATCATCCACCGTCGCCCCGGTTTCCTCCATTGCCTCGACGATCTGTCGCAAGGAGAATGCGACTCCCTCCAATAAAGCGCGAACAAAATGCGATGCTTGATGCCGGAGCGTTAGACCAACGAAGCTTCCACGCGCCCTTGGATCCATAATGGGAGAGCGTTCCCCCACCAGATAGGGGAGGAAAAAGAGGCCCTCGCAACCCGGCTCGATCTTCTCTGCCCGCCGATCCATCTCAGAATAAGAGACGGTCCCGCCGTAGAGAGTTTGGCGCAACCAACGCAGCGCCATACCTGCTGCCAACATAGCCCCGAGTAGATACCAGCGGCGCCGGTCGGCATGACAAAAGGTATGAAGCCGTGCCTCGGGGTCTACTAGCGGTGCTGCCATCGGCAAAAAAATTTGTCCACCGGTACCGATAGTCACCGAGCCGCGGCCAGGTTCGAACAGACCGTTTCCGACTGCCTGGGCTGGTTGGTCTGCGCTTCCCGTTGCCACCGGGATGCCCGGGGGAAGGCCAAGAGCTTCGGCGGCTCGGGCAGTCAGCTTGCCTGCCAGTTCAACCGAGTCTCGAATTCTTGGAAAGATTTCAATTGGCATTTCCAGCTTTTCGATCACCGCCTCAGACCAAACCAAATTGGTTACATCAAATAAACCGGTGGCCGCGGCATCGCTCGGATCGGTTGCCAAGTCGCCACAGAGTCGGAAACGCAAATAGTCTTTCGGTAAGAGAACCGTGCCGAGCTGATCGAACCGCGGTCGATCAAACCGTTGCAACCAAAAGAGCGTCGCAATGAGGAACCCAGCCGCAGGAGCAGTCCCGCAGATGGTCGCCAAAACGCGGCGCTCGATTCGCTCTTCAATCTCAGACAGCATCGAAGCACCGCGTTGGTCAGCCCAAATAATGGCGTTGCCCAACGATTTGCCGGCCTTATCCAATAGCACCGGCCCATGCATCTGGCCGGAAAAACCAATAGCCAAAACTTCCGGTCGACCAGCGGCATCGATTGCTTCTCGGACCGCCTGAGTTGTCGCTTGCCACCATTGACCGGTATCCTGTTCCGCCCAACCCGGCTCCGGAGTTAAGATCGGGTACTCGACCGAGCCGAGACCTAAAATCTTGCCCGTGGTGCAGACAGCAACCACCTTCACGCTGGAGGTACCCAGGTCAATTCCGAGCAGTGCACTCATGGAGGTTCGAGTTTCAGATACGGAGGATTTGACCTCCAGTTTCGAAGCGTCACGTTGAACGGTTGGCGAAGGAGAAGCGGACATGGCTGGACCAGAATTTCAGGAAAGGCCGTGCTGGGCAGCTTTCTTTTTCAAAAACTCCAAGCCTTTGGCGGCTAGTTGCCGAGGCTCGTAACGGCTCTTCCGCCAAAGACACGTTGCACCGATCAAATCAGGATTGATGGCGGCAAACGCCTCCAGTACCAGCGGACCCTGATACTCAATCTCCTTCAAACCCCGAAATACATCATCCCAATCTACCGTTCCTTCGCCGGGTAAGCCCCGATGACTTTCGGACATATGAATATAGCCGGCGAATTTGCCTGCTCGCTTGAGAGCCGTGCTAAATCGATCCTCCTCAATGTTCATATGGTAAGTGTCAAAATGAATGACGAAATCGTCGACGTCCATCATCCGGAAGTATTTACAGGCATCCTCTCCGGTATTGCATAGATAGGTTTCGTAGCGGTTAACCGGCTCGATGCCGAGGGATACCCCTTTGGGCTGAGCATAGCTCCGCAGCTGGGATAGAACGTGTGCAACCTTCTTCTTTTCATCATCGGTCGGAGGTTGCCGGGTAAGCGTTCCCAGATTGCAATACAAACAACCGAGAAGTTGTTTTCCCCCAAAGTCGGCCACACGATCGACCGCGTTTTTTAGGAACTGCAAAGCACCGGAGGGATTGTAAGGAAGATGTGCAACCTTTGGCAGACAAAGGGAGGCAACGCCGCTGATACCGTTATGCGAGAGGGCCTTGGCAACGAGTTTAGAGTCAAATTCAGCCGGTTTGAGTATCGGAATCTCAATTTGATCAAACCCGAGTTCGGCGGCTTGGCCAATGACGCGCGGAGCAACTTGATTGTTCCAGAGCCCCTCCAGAGTAAATGCGTGAATTCCGTATTTCGGCATATCGATTCGATGTGGATGAATGCACTTAAGCAACGAACGTCAACGAACGTCAACGAACGCGAGCGAACGTCAAAGGTTGTCGTTCGTTGACGTTCTCTGCCCCGTCACAAGAACTTGCCCGGATTTAATATCCCAGACGGATCCAGTGCGCCCTTGATGATCTGATGGAGTGTCAGGTTTTCTTTCGTAACTGCAGCCGGCCACCAACGTTTTTTTGCCAACCCGATCCCGTGCTCCCCGGTGATCGCTCCTCCCCAGCTGATAACCTGGCTAAACAGTTCATCCAGAGCCGCGTCCATCCTCTTCTGCACTTGAGTATCATCCGGATTTGCCACCATGATATTGACGTGGATGTTCCCGTCGCCGGCATGCCCGAAACAGGCGACTGGGAAACCGAAACGCTGCTGGAGTTGGTCAGCAAAGCGGACCAACCCCACTATTCGCCCTCGAGGGACGGTGACATCCTGATTTAACTTCGTCAGCCCCGTAGCCTTGAGCGATTCGGAGAAGCCTCTCCGCAAATTCCATATCTGTTCACATTCGATCTCACCGAAAGCGCTCTCGATCGTAAGGGCGCCCAGAGACCGCAATTGGGTAGTCAACGCTTCAAGTTCGAATCGCACGGATTGCTCTTGTCCATCGAGGTCAATCAACAAATGAGCCTCTCCTTGTGGAACAATTCGTTTGGCTAAGTGCTTCCTCGCCGCCTCCAAGGTAAAGCGGTCGGCGATCTCCAGAGCGGAGGGGAGAAATCCCGAATGCAAAATTCCTTGCACGGCGCCGGCGGCGCTCTCGATAGTCGGAAAGCCGGCGGAAAGTGACGCCCGAGCGGGCGGAAGCGGAAGAAGCCGCAGCGTCGCTTCGGTGACCACGCCAAGCATCCCCTCCGATCCAACGAATAGGCCCACCAGATCGAACCCGGTCTTGTTTTTCAGGGTTCGCCCTCCGACCTTGACGATCATTCCGTTGGCTAGAACCACTTCTAAACCTAGGACATAGTGACGTGTGACCCCGTATTTAAGGCAGCGCGGACCACCCGCGTTGGTCGCGATATTCCCGCCGATCGAGCTATTCTTGAGGCTAGCCGGATCAGGCGGGTAAAATAGCCCTAGCCCGCGAACCGCTTCCTGAAATTGTCCGGTGATCACGCCCGGCTCCACCACCGCAACACCATCACTCACCGCGATCTCTTTGATCTGATTCATCCGGAGAAGCGACAATGAAATGCCGCCGCGCTCCGGCACGCATCCGCCGACATACCCATATCCTGCGCCCCGGGGAGTAACAGCGATTTGCCGGCGGTAAGCAAACTCCATGAGAAGCGAAACTTGCTTTGTCGTTTCCGGCTCTACGACGACCTCGGGCAAGTGGCTGGCGAACCATTTGTCACCGCTATGCTCCTGCAACTTTCGAGAATCGACCGAAACCACCGAAGCGCCAAGAAGGTCAGTAAGCTCGCGAAAATAATCCATTTCTGATAACGGTGATTGATCCTCGGCTGCTCCAAGGCTAATCACCTTTTTCTTTCGATTGTCGATCTGACACTCCGCAGTCCGAAATTCGCATTCCGCATTTCTCTATCACATCCCCATTATCTGGTAACCGCCATCCACATAGATGACCTGCCCGGTGATGGCCGCCGCTCCATCGCTGGCCAGAAAGACACCGGTCGTACCTAACTCTGCCGGATCACAGCTGCGCCGAAGCGGAGCATGCTCCTGGTAATGCTTCATCATGGTGGAAAATCCAGCAATTCCTCGGGCAGCCAGCGTTTGCACTGGCCCGGCACTGATGCAGTTAACTCGAATTTTTTTTGTTCCGAGATCGTAAGCGAGATAGCGCGCAGTCGCTTCCAAGCTCGCTTTGGCTACTCCCATTACGTTGTAGTGTGGAACGACTTTTTCTGAGCCGTAATAAGTCATCGCGATAACTGATCCACCGGCCGTCATAAGAGGCACAGCTTCGCGGACAATCCCCACGAGTGAATAGGCACTGATATTATGAGCGCTAAGAAATGCCTCCCGGCTGGTACTGACAAAGTCACCTTCGAGAGCTTCTCGAGGAGCGAAGGCGACCGAATGGAGGACCAGATCGATTCGATCAGTGTGTTTTCGGACTTTCTGGAAAAACCCGGCGATCTCTGAATCGTCGGTTACATCACAAGGATAGGAAGGCGTGTCCGCCCCGAATGTTCCAGCCAATTCTTCGACGTTTTCCTTCAGCCGTTCGCCCTGATAGTTGAAGATCAGTTTTGCACCGGATTGCGCCCAGGCTTGGGCGATCGCCCAAGCAATACTACGTTTATTGGCAACACCAAAAACGACACCGATCTTACCATCGAGAGCATTCGAACTCATACCAGTTATGTAATGGAACGCACCTCGATACACAACCCTTGGGAACGCCGGGAGTGCCGGGAGCGGTGAGCAGTTCAAATCCGGAAAGACTATGCGGCAAAAGGTGAGCACTAAGCAGTGAGAGGTCGCTCGTGAATAGTGCTTCGTATGGGGTCCGGTTCTTTGCCGCGAAGCGGTTACAGGACTCAGCCCAGGGTTTCAACCGCCGAGAACGCGTCCAACCAACGGTTCGCCCTGAAAGGGTGGAAGGTTTATGATGCGGTGCGGGGTTCGCCCACCGATGGACCGTCGCCCCGATAGCTCTGGTAATGAGGCTAACGTGCGCAGTGAGGTCCGGAGCGGACCGCTTACCCTCGTTCGTTGATTCTTGTTGTCAGCCCTTTGGGGCGGATTGGCCTACCCAGGCTTCGAGCCCATTGTGGAGTGCGTGGCACTG
>DASTDH010000187.1:0-3551 GCA_035710445.1 Chthoniobacterales bacterium | reverse complement strand
GACCCGGACCTCGTATCGACGCCTTTCGCTCCCGACCTTTCTATTGAAGGAACTGAAAGTGTGGCGGCTGGCGTGCCCCGACAGTCCGTACGATCTCATCTTCCCAAATCTCGACGGGCGGCCGATGAGCCACTCCAACCTGATGACGCGTGGCTTTCACCCGGCGCTCAAGCGCGCCGGCATCCGAAGAATTCGTTTCCACGACCTGAGGCACACGTTCGCGAGCCTGATGATCAGCAACGGTGAGGACATCGTCCGCGTGTCGAGGCTCATGGGACACTCCACCGCGTCTTTCACGCTGAATGTCTACAGCCACATGCTGCCGCGCGAGCATGATCCGAGCGGCGATCGGCTCGCTTCCTTGGTTTTTGGAAACAAAATGGAAACTGTTGCGAATCTGCCAACTCAACTCGAGCGGCCGAGCGTAGAAAAAGTTGAGCAAATCAGCGAAGTTAAAGTGGTGGCCAGGGGCGGAATCCAATGGACCACCTAACTTCTTGCATTACCTAATATTGCCCATCTGAATTCCCATACAAGTTGCCCCCAAGTTGCCCCCCAGCGCTTATCCGCAACGCGGTTCGATTTCCATAAACCTTAATCACAAGCTTCTGAGAGAGGGGGGGTCACTGGTCCCCCGATGGTTGGATCGATGTGTGCATCTTACATGTCATCTTCCGGTCTAGTGACCTCGCTAATGCCGGGTCGCGCAGTCAGAACGTCGTCCGGCCATTCTTGGGCGCCCGGGCCCGTGGGGTCAAAACGCGTCCACTTTTCTACACTTTCTCCTGCTTACCATCCGGCCTCCTCTTTGGACGCTTCAGGTTCGTTTCGGCCTCCCGCCCTGACCGAATCCGCTCCAGCAACACACTCGCCGGCTCGTCCGTCGGATCATGAGGCACGAGCTCGCCGCAGAACGCTCTAGATAACATCGCTGGCGTCAACTGATCACACATCTTTGAGATTGCGCTTGTCCTCGTCCGTAGTTGAGACACCGAGTTCAGGAGTGAATCTACCCGTGCGTACAGTTGCGGTAGAATAGAAGGCGGCGGCACTGGAATTATGGCTCGAGTAATCGCATCTGTAGATATTCGCTGATGACCAGCGGACGACTTAACGCGCGCCTCAATTTGTTTCCGTACGGCGCTACTGCCAAATGCTATTTCGATGTAGCGAGCTAACGCCGGATCTTTGAGCCGCGCTCTGAAGAGACGATCCGGATACTGCATACCCTCAGCCGGCAACGAATGCACTCGTGCACAGTTGCCCACGTATTCGATGCTCCCGCTGAGACGCGTGAAAAGAATGTCGTCTACAGCTAGAAAGTTCTGTTCTTTTACGCTTTGATCTTCAGTGACATATCTGAAATCAGCGATATCGACCTCCAACGGCCTCACACTGCTCGACCTAAGCACCCGATAGCGACTTGGAGTATTAGTAGGCACCGCCGTTGTACCGGTACGAATGTTTTGAATAAGATCACCGAATGGAAGTGTTTTCCAACTTTCCTTCACCCCCGTCAACTGTCCCGATGCCGCCGCCTCGAGAACCGCCTCCCGAAACCTGTTCAGAATCCGCGGCACTCGCTCGAGTCGGTCACGGGAGGCGCTGATCTTCCCAACAAGCGCATTGAGTTTCTTGACGATGCGTTTTTGCTCCGCGAGCGGTGCTAATGGTACCTCGAAGTTACGAATATCTTTTGCTCGGACCGCAGGGTATAGCGCTCCTTGGACGGACGTGGACATTGCATCAATGAATTTCGGTGTGCGCACGAGATAGTAGATCCAACTGGGCTCCACAAGTAGAGGTCGTAATACATCAAAGCCTGTTGAAGCAATTTGGCCGTTGAATTCCTTCGACACCAAAGCGATAGCATTCAAATTGGGGCGAGTCATGGAAACGAGCACGTCTCCAGACTTGACAACCTTACGGGCTCGGGTGGGTGCCTTGTTGCCGGACACCAGCTCCGCATTTGAAATTAATTTCTTCTGACGATCGATTGACGCGATATCGATGTATCGAAACAGATCGGAGGGCGCCGGTTTTCTTTGCTGGGGTTGTCCTGATATTTCCCCCAGTCGAACGCGAACCCATCCATTTGGAACTTCTATCACGCCTACACCTCGTCTTCCTCTCCCAACTCAGCTAGGATCCCGCGTAGCTCCAGAATCGCCCCTTCAAGCTCCTCCATCGCCTCCCGCGCAAGCACCGCCGGCTCTGGTAACGCCTCCCCGTCGCCCTCACTCTCATCTCGGAGCCAGGCAATATCGAGATTATCGTCCCGCTCTGCAATCCATTCACGGCTAAACTTTCGAAATCTCCCCGCCTCGCCCGTGTCCCTCCGCTTCTTCACGCTTGCCTGCAGCCCCTGCGGGTCAGTTCCGAAGGCCTTCTCGAACTCTGCGAAATACGCGCGCGTCAACTCCGTCCGCTTCCCGAACTGCGGCGCATTCGCGCGCAGGTCATAAACCCACACTTGCTTTGTGCTCCCCTTGTCCTTCTCGCCACGCGTGAAGAACAGCACGTTGGTTTTTACCCCCTGCGCATAGAAGATGCCGGTTGGCAGCCTAAGGATCGTGTGGAGATTGCATTTATCCATCAGGTCCGCGCGGATCTGCTTGCCCACATTGCTTTCAAACAGCACGTTGTCAGGCAACACCACCGCCGCTCGGCCACCGGGCTTCAGCGCCCGATAAATATGCTGCAAGAAGCAGAATTGCTTGTTGGAGGTGGGATACGTGAAATCATCCCGACTCGGTAATCCGCCGCCCTTCTTCGTCCCAAACGGTGGATTCGTCAGAATTAGCGAGGCGGGCGGCAGCCGATTGTGATCGTCCGAGAGCGTGTCGCCGAAGAAGATGCCCGACGCCTTCGGGTCCGAATCCAGTCCATGCAGCATCAGGTTCATCAAAGCGAGGCGATGGGCGTCCTGCACGTGCTCCATCCCGAAGAACGTCTCCCGCCGGTATTTGCGCTGCTGCACCTCCGTCCATCGGTCCGCGTTACTGTGCGCGCGAATGTAGCGGTCGGACGCAATGAGAAACCCGCCTGTCCCCGCGGCCGGATCCTGGATCACATCCCCGAGCGCCGGTTTCATAACCGCGACCATGGCGTCGATCAGCGGACGCGGCGTGAAGTACTGACCGGCGCCGGACTTCTTCTCGCTCGCGTTGCGCTCGAGTAGGTCCTCGTAGAGGTCTCCGAGTCCTTCCTGGCGCGCTACGTACCAGTCGAGCTTGTCGATCTCTGTCACGAGAGTCGTGAGCGTGGCCGGCTTGCGAATCACCGAACTCGCATTGGCAAAGATTTCCTGCACGAGAGTCGAACCGTGTGTGCCCAGATGGATAAGCATCAGCTTGTAGAACTCGAGTCGGTTCGGTGCCGTCTTTCGCTCGAGATCGTCCCACCGGTACCCTTTGGGTAACTGGTCCTCCGATTCCGTCTCTTTCGCCATCTTCAAAAACAGCAGGTACGTCAGCTCCGTGACGTACTGGTGATATGTCACCCCGTCATCGCGCAGATGGTTGCAGAGATTCCACAGTTTCGCGCCAATA